>CAZHPC010000014.1:407-49273 GCA_964534685.1 uncultured Opitutaceae bacterium | reverse complement strand
ATTGGCGGAGACGTTGTTTTCATACGCGGGTTGTGGTTTTCGGGAGCGCGACAATTAACGGTCCTTTTGGGAACACCTATTCCCAACTGGCTATTCGTATCTCAATGCGACGATCGAGTTGATCCTGGCAGCGCGTCTCGCCGGGATGATGCAGGCAAGGAATGCCATGACCATCAGGATGCCGACCACCGCTCCCATCGTGATCGGATCGTATTTCTCTACATTGAACAGCATGTAGGATAGGAACTGCGCAATGCCCAGCGCACTGAGGACACCCATGAGCAGGCCGATTCCCGTGAGAGCAATTCCATTTCGCAGAACAAGCCCAAGGATATTCCGCGAGGTTGCACCAAGCGCCGTGCGGATCCCTATCTCGCGCGTGCGCTGCACCACCGAATAGGAGATTACGCCGTATAGGCCTATTGCTGAGAGCAACAGCGCGACGGCCGAAAAGATCGAGAGAACCGATGTGCGAAGGCGGTCGGAGCCGAGGGATTCGGACTTGGATTCCTCGAGCGCCCTCATTCCGTCCAGCACTTGGTCCTTGTCCACCTCATGGACGGCGTTTGCAATTGAGCGCTGTAGCAGCGAAGCGGCCATTGAACCGCGCACCACCAGCGAATGCATACCCTGAGGGCATTGGTCATCCGTCACATAGATGCCTGGCATGCTTTCATTCCTGTCGGAAAGTCCCTGGATTCTCTCGTCGGCTGCCACCCCGACCACCTGCCATGAGACATCGGGCCCGAATAGGTTTGAAGCATAACGAATCTCCTGAATGGACAGCTGTTTCCCAATCGGGTCGTCGTTAGGGAAAAACTTCTTGGCCAGAGATTGATTGATGACGACTGCCATTTGGGCGCCTTTCACGTCTCGGTCGTTCAGCGATCGACCCTTGACGAGTCTCATCCCGATGGTCCGGAAATAAGACGGGGAAACCATCTTCACAAAACACCAAGGGCGATTAGCGACATCGATCGCCTTTGAGCCGACGATCTGGAAGGGCATGCCCCAGCCTGGTCCCCCAAGGGGCACGCTCGAAGTCAGCGCGACATCCTGAACGCCCGGAAGGGCACCCACACGGTCCAAAATCTGGTGCAGGTACAGGTTCAGACGCTCCCCCGTAGGAAATCGCTTGTCCGATACCGGCAGGCCAGCCGCAACCACGTTTGTCGGATCAAATCCGAGTTCAACCCGCTGCAACTTAAGGAAGCTGCGGATAAGGAGACCGGAGCAACAAAGGAGCGCCGAAGCCAGGCCAACCTCGATAATGACCAGCGAGGCGCGTAGCATATTCCGCGAACGTCCCATACTGGCTCCAAATCCGCCCTGCCTTATGGAGTTTGTTAGGTCCGGCCGCGACGCCCTCATCGCCGGAATCAGGCCAAATACGAGCCCCGTGAGCGCCGCCAATCCGATCGTGAAAAGCAACACACGGCCATCCATTTCAACATTGGCCTCCGCAGGCAGCCAGTAAGGCGGTATTGCCGCCTTGATTGCCGCGATGCCGCCGTAGGCAAAAAGCAGTCCGAGGGCTCCTCCGCAAAATGACAGCAGCAGGCTCTCGGTGAGAAGTTGGCGGACGAGCCTTAGG
Source organism: uncultured Opitutaceae bacterium (assembly GCA_964534685.1). GTDB lineage: Bacteria > Verrucomicrobiota > Verrucomicrobiia > Opitutales > Opitutaceae > Palsa-1447. The sequence continues at coordinate 47,679 of CAZHPC010000014.1, read as the reverse complement.
CGACTGGCGCCAAGCGCGGCGCGCACAGCCACCTCCCGCTCCCTGACGATCCCTCTAGCGAGCGTGATATTTGCAAGGTTTGCGCACGCGATCAGGAGCACCATCCCGACCGCAGCCATGAGCACATAGAGGGACTGCGTCGTGTCCCCACCAACGTAGCCTGAGGTGAGCGGCAAAATTCCGATACCCCAGCCCTTGTTTGATTTTGGAAAATCACGTGCAATGGAGATTGCGATTGCGTTCATCTGCGTGCGCGCTTGCTGCAACGTGACACCCGGCTTCAGTCTTCCGAATGCCATCAGTGTGTGGAGGTCGCGCGACAGGTTCTCCGGAGCGATCGAGAGCGGCCTCCAGACCTGATAGTAGCTCCGCTCGAACGGGCTTCCCTGGGCAAGGACCCCGATCACCGTATAGGACTCGCCATCCAAGGTGATCGATCGTCCTATGATTCCCGGGTCTGACGCGAATTGGGACATCCACAGCGAATTGGTGATGACTGCGACGTGGTCGCGTCCCAATTGATCTTCGCCTTCCACAAACGTTCTGCCGAGGGCCGTCTTGACGCCAAAAATATCGAAAAAATGCGCCGAGACCTTCTGCCCCTGCAACAACACAGGCTGTTCGACCCCAGTGAGCGTCGCCGGGGCCCACATGTTTCCCGCGACGTAGCTAAAGGCCCCATTTTCCTTCTGCCAGTCGAGAAAGTTGAGGGTCGAAATATTGCACCAGCTATGATCGGGCTTCACTTCGTAAAGGTATTGGATCCCGTCCGGATCCGGGTACGGCAGTGGCTTGAGGATCACGTTGTCGACAAAGCTGAAGATCGCCGCATTCGCGCCTATTCCGACGCCAATCGTCGCCAGCGCAGTGATTGTGAATCCCGGCGACTTGAAAAGGGTTCGGAGGCCAAACCGAATGTCCTGGAGCAAAGTGTCTAGCCAAAGGCCGCCGGAGGCGTCGCGACACTCCTCCTTGATCTGGTCAAGTCCACCGAATTCAATCATCGCATTTCGCCGGGCCTCCTCCTGGGTCATTCCCGACAACAGGTTGTTCGACACCTGCTGCTCAATGTGAAGACGCAGCTCCGAATCGAGCCTTCGCTCCTGCTCTTGACGGCGGAAGATTGGCAATTGCCACCGCATAGCTCTCTTAGGCTTGATCCACGCGCATGACCAACCGGATCGCCTCCGACAGGCGCTCCCAATCCGATTCCTCAACTCCAAGCTGCTTTCTGCCCGCAGCCGTGAGGGAATAGAACTTGGCCTCCCGTCCGCTTTCGGCCTCGCGCCATTCGGCGCAGAGCAGCTTGCGCTTCTCCAGCCGATGCAGTGCCGGGTACAGGGAACCCTGCTGGATTTGAAGCGCATCCTTCGAGACCTGCTGAATGCGCTTCGAAATCGCATAGCCGTGAATTGGGCCCAAGGCGACGACCTTGAGGATCAGCATGTCCAGCGTTCCCTGAAGTAGGTCGGATTTTTCTGATTCCATAAGATACCTAGGATGTCTACATCTTTTATGTGTAGAATGTCAAGGCGTCCCCGGTGAAATGAGATCTATGTGTCCAAAATCCGGTACCTATTGGAACACTCGATTCTTCACTCCGCCGGAGTCCAATGACTGGTCAGTGATCCAATGCGGCAGTCGGCTGCGGGGCTGATGTCGATGGGGGGCGTTCGACCTCGCCCCAATTCGAGCGAACGGGTCCCATGTGCAGAACAAGGCGTCCTCCGGAGGCGATTTCGCCATGTGAAAGCCATGCGCGATTCAACGGCCTCCCATCCAGTTCCGCGTTCTGGACGTATCGGTTGCTTACGGAACTTTCCGGCGCATCGATGATGAAACTTCGCCCCGAGCCGAGATCGACCGAGACGCTCTGAAACACGGGGCTCCCAATGTAATAGAATGCCTGCCCGGCGTTAGGATAGAGCCCAATCGCTCCCCAAACATACCAGGATGACATTGTGCCCGAATCATCGTTGCCGGGAAGGCCGCGCCTGCCCTCGTGATATTCGGACTCGAGCAGCGTGCGCACCCGGTCCGCGGTCCGGTCCGGCCTGCCGGCATGGATGTAGAGGTACGGGGCCAACAGGTCCTGCTCGTTTGTGGGATCGTAGAGCTTGCGGTCAAAAAGATCGTCAAGCCAGAGCGTGAAGGCCTCGTCGCCTCCCAGCCGCCCGATCAGCCCGCGGACGTCATGCGGCACGAATGTCGAATACTGGAGAGCGGATCCCTCATAAAAGGGCACATCCCACCATTCCGCCGTGCTGGTATCGGGGTATTCCGTTTCACCGCTGAAATTCTCGAGCCAGCGGCCATCGGCGTAGCGCGGGCGGATGCAGCGCTTTTCGGGATCCCAAAGATTCGCCCAATTTGATGAACGCTTCAAATATTTCGCAGCGTCCTCATTCCGGCCGAGGGCGCGCGCGACCTCCGAGACGCAGAAATCGTCGTATGCATACTCGAGCGTCCTCGATGCCGAGCGGTTTTGCGTGAGCGACATATACCCAAGCCGCTTGTAGTCCTCAAGCTGCCGGCCCTCTGTCATCGGATGGTCGGACTCGATATCGGCGTTTTTCGCCAACGCCTCGTAGGCGGTCTTGTAGTCAAAGCCAGTCATGCCCTTCATGACGGCATCGGCAATGAGCACATCGCTGTTGGAGCCTCCCTGGGTCAAGCCGTTTGCCCCAGCAACACGCGCATCAGGGAGCCAGCCGGTGTGCCGGTAGGTGTCCAGAAGGGATCGGATCATGTCCCTTTGGCGGTCCGGTTGGATCAGGGTCAGTAAGGGATGAAGGGTGCGGAACGTATCCCAAAGTGTGTAGAAATCCTCGTAATGGGGTTCGGTAGATGCCCACCAGGCATTTTCACCTGTAAGGTCGTGGGGCATATAGTGGGCGCGGTAGAGCGCCGTATAGAAGATCCGCCGCTGCGATTCGGTGCCGCCGGAGACTCGAATCTTCTCCAAGACCTGCTCCCATGAGTCCTGCGCGCGGCGCCGGGCCAAGTCGAAATCCCAACCCGGCATTTCGTTCTCAAGGTTCTCGCGGGCCTTCTCCACGCTGATGAAGGAGACGGCGAGCTTCATCAGGACGACTCGGTCATTCGTCGTATCAAAGGTCTCAAAGGCCCCGAGCCGGTTGAGATAATCGCTGTTCTGGTCCTCCTCCACGTGCTTGAGTCCGGCTTCGATGTGCTCGGAGCCCATGTTTGCCGTCCAAGTGCCGGAACAATTCGCTGGGCGGCTAAGTGCCGCGTAGAAATAAAGGGTGTACGGAGCCGGATTCCATCCGCCCACAAAACTTGCGCTTCCGGACAGATGCGTTGCGTCCAGCACGGTCGCATCTGCATGGGTGGCGTGCTGCGACAGGAGAACGTGGGAACTGGCGTCAATAACAAGCGTTCCCTCGGAGCCCGCCGGAAAAGTGAAGCGTTCCATTCCAACGAGGCGGCTTGCCGTCAGCTCACAACGGATCCCTCCATGATCGCCTGCGATCGTCACCGCGTAAAAGCCCGGTGAGGCCTGCTCTTGCGCTTTTGGGAAGTTCAGGTTTCCCACCGACAACGGGCCAGCAATGGGCGTCACACGGAAGTTACCGTACTTGCTGCCGCCGCCAGTGCCGCTTACATGGGTATGGCTGAATCCGATGATTGCGCCAGCGGATGCGTAGCCGTTGGTGTCGCCGTGAGTCGTATCCGGGCTGAGCTCGACAAAACCAAAGGGGACCGCGGCACCGGGTACGGTCGCCCCCCCGTTATCGGCTCCTATGAACGGATCGACCCATTGCGAGAGCGATGGGGCGATGCCAGGCGTGCCTTGCGCCCATCCCGCAGGAAGCAAAGGGCAAAGACCCAGGACGGCAACGGCCGTCCAATTGAAACGATCAATCATAAGGTACGTCCATCTAGGTGACTGGGAAGCTGGATTGAATCCCGATTGATTGGACTTTAGGGAGAATTGAACGGCAAACGCAAAGTACTGAACCGACAGGCGGAGATGCTCGCCGAGCCCCGATTGATTGCTGCTTTGACTAGAGCGCCAATCGCTGTGCGATAAAGGGTCCTTTTCGAAGCACCTGCTTGAAACCTCTTCGACGGGATTGACTGCGACAACGAAGCTCCCGTCCGCGCTTGTCGGTGGTGTCATGGGGATTTGGATTGCGCGATGTATCGTCCCACGAGAACTGTCCACTGCAACCTGGCGGGCTAAGGAGCATGCGATGATTGCGTCGTGCGTTAGAACATGTCACCGGACGACCTAGGTGTGACGTCTAAGGACGGAGTCCGCACATTAGCCAGGGCCCCTCGGGATTGGAACTAGTTAAGAATGGGGGGGCCGGGAAAGCTCGGACCCTGTCGATTCAGACAAACACGATGATGGGATCATCCTCACTCCGCGCGCAGCGCTTCAGTCGGGTTGACGAGCGTTGCGCGCCGGGCAGGCAAGTAGCAGGAGAGCAGCGCCGCCAGCAGAAAGCTCACCGAACCGGCGACATATGTGAGGGGATCGACGCCGGTGACTCCGAACAGCTGGCTCTGCAGCAGGCGGCTGACCGCCCAGGCCCCGCCGAGCCCAAGCAGAATCCCGGGGACAATCAGTCTTAGACCGCGCGCCAGTACGTCGACCAGTACGTCTCGGCGCTGGGCGCCGAGCGCCATTCGAATGCCGACCTCACGGGTTCGCTGGCTGACGAAGAACGAGAGCATGCCGTAAATGCCGACCAACGTGAGCAGGAGCGCGACGCCGGCGAACACCGCGAAGAGATCCATGTTGAACCGGCGGCCGGACACGAAGCCGGCCATGCGTTCCGACATCAGCTGCACGTCGTAGACCGGCTCGTCCTTGACGGCCGATTGGACGGCCGCGCGCACCGAGGCGAGCACCGCCGCCGGGTCCAGTCGCGTGCGCACGACGATGAAACCCGTGGGAATGGGAAACTGGCGAAGCGACAGGTAGAATTCAGGGGTATCGCCCCGGTCCTGCCCGAATTGCGTGGTCCTGCCTACGACGCCGACAATCGTCACCCAGGGAAGCTGCATCTCGGGGGGTCCCATTCGAAACCGCTTTCCAACCGGATCCTGGCCCGGCCAGTACTTCTCCGCCATTCCCTGGCTAATGACGCCGTCAAAGGCCACGCCCTTGTAGAGGGCGGTCAGGTTCTGGGGCGAGAACTCGAGCCCTGGCGGAAAAACCGGCTGCTTCTCGTGGCCGTCAAACGTCCGGCCGCGCAACAAGGGAATGCCCAGCGTCCGGAAATAGTCCGCGCTCACCGTGTGCTGGCTTGCGCTGGACATCTTGTCGGGCTCGGGCACGGGCTGGCCGTCGACGTAGAAGTCCATGGTATTTGAATTCCAGGTGAACGGAAGGCCCGTGACCGACGCCGCCGTCTCGACCTCCGGCAGGGCCCGCACCGCGTCAACGATCCGGCCGTAGTAGGTGGTGACGCTGAAGGGGTCCTGCTGCCACTTGGCCGCCGGCGGAGATGCCACCTGCAGGGTGAGGACCCGCTCCGGCTGGATTCCCGAGGGAACCTGCAGGACCTGATGAAGACTGCGCACCAGCAGCCCGGCGCCGACAAGCAGCACCAGTGCAAGGGCCATCTGGCCGACCACCAGCAGGTCGCCGAGACGGAAGCTACCAAAGCGCGTGCGCACGGTCCGGCGCATGTTCTTGAGCGCGTCGTTGGGGTTCGTGTGTGACAGCCGCCAGGCTGGCGCCGTGCCGAACCCGATGCCCGTGAGCAGCGTCGCTCCCGCGACGAAAAGCAGAACCCGGCCATCGAGCGCGCCGGACGACTCGGCCACCGGCTGCATCTCCCACGGTATGAGCTGGCGCGCGAAGCTGTTCCCCCAGAGCCCCACCAGGATGCCGGCCAGCCCCCCGGCGGTCGCGAGCACCAGGCTCTCGGCCAGCAGTTGGCCCATTAGCTGGAGTCGGGACGCGCCCAAGGCGGTGCGGATCGCCATTTCCCGCTCGCGGGCGAGGGACCGCGACAGGAGCATGTTGGCGACATTGAGGCAGGTGATCAGGAGCACCATGCCCACCGCCCCCAGCAACAGGAGGAGCTGGGTGCGCGCAGATCCCGCCAACCTCTCGCGCAGCGGAATGACGAGCGCGCCGATGCCGGCACATTCCTTCGGATACTCGCGCTCGAGCCGCTGGGCGATAGCCGCCATCTGCGCCTGGGCCGCCGCCGCGCTCCCGTGCGGCTTCAGGCGCCCGAGCCCGTAGGCATCATTGTGACTGGCCCGCATCGTCATGAAGAGCTGCTTCGCGTACGGCGCAAGCGGCCGAAAAATGTCGGCGTTGCGGTGAAAGCGGAAGGCTGCGGGCAGGATGCCGGCCACCGTGACCGCCTGTCCATCGAGCAGGATGGTGCGCCCGACGAGGCCATGGTCACCAGCGAAATACCTTTGCCATGCCGCACTCGTCACCCAGGCGACCGGCGCCGCTCCGGCCCGGTCGTCGGCCTCGGCGAGACCCCTGCCCTGCTCAACACGGAGGTCCAGCACCGAGAAGAAGTCGCCAGACACCAGGCAGGTGGATACCAGCTCGGCGCCTTCGGCTGTCTTCAGATTGGCGGAGTCGGGATGATAGAGCGCGAGCCCGGAGAAGACGTCCTGCTGGGCGTGCCAGTCGAGGAAGTCGGGATACGAGACGCCCAAGTCGTCTCCAGAGCCGTTGCGCTCGGCGAGGAACACCAAGTTGTCCGGGTCGGCATACGGCAGCGGGCGCAGAAACGTGGCGTTTACGATGCTGAAGACCGCTGTGTTCGCACCGATGCCGAGAGCGAGGGTGAGGATCACGACGACGGTGAATCCTGGCGACGCAAGGAGCCTGCGTAAGGCGTGCCTCAGGTTGTTCATGGCGAGAGGGGGTTAACGGCGGGCGGAATTCACTGATGGGGTGGCGTGACTTTTAGTGACCATTCAGCTGGCGGATCGGGCCTATGCCCCGAGTTTCAGCATGTGACGTTCCAAACATGAGGGCTGACGCATAAGATTTGGAAGCAATAGCTTACATATTCACCGTATGCCCGACAGGGCAACGCCACTTCGAAAATGGGATGCAACATTCCCAAGATCGAGACACGCACGAATGGTCTTACAACCGCAAGGCAACGGATGCGACTGCCTCGTGTCCGAATACGGGTGGATCTACGAACACGCGTTTCGAGAGCCACCGGCAATGTCACCAGCCTGCCAACGTTTTCGATAAATTGGCAATCGCTCAGGCGTCGGTTTCTATCCCCTAGCCCGTCGGGCGAATAGCCGCGCGGTGCCTCTCAAGAACCGTGCATCCTTCTGCGTCCTCAAGGCCGAGCAGCTCTTCGGCCTTCAGGGACTGAGGAAGGCTCATGAGGTAGCCGCACCGGGCCGCATGATGCAGCGGAGTCTCGCCCGTCCGGCTTGGTGAGCTCGCCAGCTTCTTCAGCGCATCCTCACCAATATTCTGAAGCGCATGCTTCTTGGCGGCCATCCCGAACGGCGTCTCGTTCCTCGCGTTAGCCTGAAGCATCGCGTCGGCGGTCAGGGCCTTCGCAGGGATCGCGTACCATGCGTTGTTCTCGGCCGCCCAATGCAAGGGAGAGCTTCCTTGATCATCGGTCAGTGCGGCTGCGCCCGTCGTGGATACCAGAAGTCCCCATGGCCGCAGTCCCGACTCTTCACGGAACCCCTCCGACCGCATTTCCCTTTCCGCAGCGCATAGCTTCGCCCGGATCTCACTTGCCTTCCAGTCGTCCGTCAGCGGATCCGCGTCGGTCAGTCGGTACCTCGCGATTTCCTGGTCGACGGCGTTTAGCACGGACGTCCCTCCGGCTCCCCATGGATCATTCTGGCTCAAGGCGAGCATCGCCGCCACGACGCGCTTGGTGCTCGTCAGGTCGTATTCTGTCTGAGGGTGTTCTAGTTGAGATGCATTCATTGCTAACCCGAATACTAGCAGGATTCTCTATCAACTTTTTGTAAATACGGCCCTGCCCAGAATCCTGCTAATCGACGCATCGCGCCTCCTTATTGAGCCTATCTCGCGCGGGCCGGCCCTCGCGGCGCGGGAAACCGCACCTCTAGCTGCACTATCTGGTTTCCGCGACGGGCCCGATATAGGCGGTGGCGATGACCAGATCGTCGTACCACTTCTTGTTCTCGCGGACCGTGTTGCTGCCGATGTGCAGGCACAACGAGGCGGCGTTGATCTTCAAGGTGTCGACGTCGCGCAGCCGCAGGTTGGGAAAGTCCGCGATCAGCTTGCCGTCAAGCCAGCAGGCGATGCGGCCGTCGCGCAGGGCCGCCGTGTTGGCCCTGACCATCAGCTCGAAGCAGTACCAGCGGCCCAGCTCGGGAATTATGTCGGGGCGGGCGACGAAGTGCGCCCCGAAATTTCCGGGGCGCGTCGAGTAGGGCAATACGTTGCCCGAGGGAAAGAAATGGTCCCCGTACTCTGAGCGCTGCTCCGGGTGGTAGACATAGACATTCAGCTCGCCGGGCGGCGTCGTGGCGGCATTGCCGCGCCAGTCCTCAAAGCTCACGATGAACTTGTTTCGGCCATCGGCGCGCACCCCTGGAGTCGAATAGGGCACGCCCGGCGCCTGGGCGGACAGAAGCCCCCCATTGTGGCTCGAGCCCGTCTGGTCGAAGCCCTTATCGAACTTGGAATAGTACCGCATGAACACGACGTCCTGGCCGCTGCCGAGTTCCTTGACGACTCCGTCGCTGAGCTCCGCTTTCTGTTTCGGAACGGTGAACTCGAGGGCCCGCTTCCCTCCGTGCACGTTCTCGGGCTCCTGAGCGAATCGTATGTCGGCCTTTTGGAAGCTGTTGTCCCATCTCTTAAGGGGCTCGCCCGATTCGAAATCATCATGGAAGAGGACCGCCGGGTCGGCTTCGATTCCCCGGTCGCCCGGATACCTGGATGCGATCCCCTGGTTGCCCTCCGGCAATGGCGGTGGGGTGTCGCCGCCGCGGGTCGCCCCGGCCCACCATGCGATCTGAAACACGAGCAGCAGAATCCGAAGGTTTTTCATGGAATCAAGGGACACCCTGAAGGGCGCACGCCCCGCCGCTTATTCGATTTCGAAGAACAGGCCGGATATCTTGCCGGCTTCGTTGTAATCGACGTGGACGTGCACGATCTCATGCTCATAAGTGAACCGGTAATCGTAATGGCGCCTGCCCGCCTCGGCCTTCTTTCCCACGAGGGCGACCGATTTTAGCGCGCCGTAGGAGACACAGGCTGGTCCGCGCACCCCCTTCGGGCGCGAGCTGGGGGGCGATGATGTCCGCGAGCTTCTCGGTGTAGAGTTCGCGGTCCAGCTGGCCGGATTGAGCCATTTCAAAGATCTGCCTCACCTGGGCGGTCACGCCGGGCTCCCTGTCCTCGATTGGTTGCGGCGGTCGGCTATGGGGGAAATCCGGCCAGCCGTAGGCATCTGCGATTGCCTCCACGATCCGCGCCACCGCATGGGAATTGTCATTGGCATTGATCATCACCACCGCGCCCTGGCCGGAGTCGCGGTACGCCACAAGCGTGGTGTCAAAGCCCTCATCGCGGCCGTCGTGCCCGAATCGCCGGTTACCACCTGTCCCGGAGAGAGCCAGGCCGAGGCCGAAGTTATCGGTCTTCTGCGGCGAGAGCATCTCGAGGGCCGTCGCCTGCGTGATGACCGGGGTGGCGCGTCCCGCAAGGGCCCGCTGGACGGCGATGGCGAAGCGCGCGAGGTCGGACGGCGTGGTCCACAGGCCCGCGGGCGCCATCTCCGGATAGATGTGCCATTTCCCGGGCACGGGCTGCATCCCCGGGAAATAGCCCGACGCGGCAGCCGGCCTGCGGTCGGCGGGAAGCGGCTGCTCGTAGGTGCTCGACGTCATCCCGAGCGGCTCAAGGACATGGGAGCGCATGTACGCCGGAAACGGCTCGCCGCTGACATCGATCACGGACTGCTGGACAACCACGTATCCCCCGCCGGAGTAGCGCCATATCGAGCCCGGAACCACGTCGACACTGATGGCAGGTGTGTTCGCCGGTGGGTCGCCGTTGAGAACTTGGAGCAATGTTGGGGTGGGTTCGCCAACCGCGTAGCCCGGGAAACCGTGGACCGTCGTGCCGGCGCTGTGGCTCAGCAGCCGGCGCAGCGTCACCTTCTTCTCCTTTGTGAATTCGTTCTCGGGCACATGCCATGACTTGAGCACGCTGTTGATGTCGGAATCGAGCGACAGCTTGCCGGCATCGACCAAGGCCAATGCGCCCATGGCGGTCACGGGTTTGCTCACGGAGCCCGCCTGGAACAGCGTGTCGGGTGTCACCAGGTCGCGGCTGGCCACGTCCGTCACGCCGTAGCCCTTTGCCTTGACGATCGCTCCGCCCTGGATGACCGCGATCGAGACGCCGGGAATGTGCCGCTTCGACATCTGGGCCGCGACGGCATCGTCAACGGGGTCGGCGCGAAGGGAGCCCGGCTTCGCCGCGGCCAGGGTCAGCACTGCAATCGAAATGAGGGGAACGTGACGCATGGGGTGTCTCGGGCCTTGGGGTTTAACGGAATCTGCAGCGAATCGATGCCGGGGACTGAATACCTGAGTCCAATGGTGTTCGGTGACGTTCGCTGGAGACCCGCCGACCCGCAAGGATCCGGTTCGGAAATTGCCGAAATGGGGCAAGGACGCCCTCGGAAGCTCATGAAAAGGTTCATCAGCAGTCGCAGGGCAGCGTCGCGCCCGGCACTTCCCATTATTGGGACGGGCGGGTCTCGGAATTGGTCAACATCCGCCTCCTAAGACGAAGCCCAAAATCCCCTAATGCCTGGATCCCAGGGACAAGCGCGCCGCCAGATGACTGGCATGCTTCATGCCATCATGAATGCCGTGCCCATCTCCCTGCACTCCGCCCCGCTGCGCAAACACCCTCGCCTCGCGACGGGCTTGATCGCAGTCCCGCCGGCGCGCCGGCTTTCATGCCGGGGAATCCCCACCTGAAAGCGCCATGACCTTCGAATCCTTTCTCCAGGATCTGCGCGTCGGGTTCCGAATGCTGGTCCGGCGGCCGGCCTTCAGTCTCATGGCTGCATTGTCCCTGGCCTTGGGCATAGGCCTGGTCGCCACGCAGTTCAGCCTGATCGACGGCGTCATGCTTCGCGGGCTGCCGATCTCGGGCGCGGAGCGCCTGATGCACGTCTCGCGCGCCGATCCGCAGCAGGGCGGGGCGTTTGGATGGCAGGCGGTGGCCTACCGCGACTACCTCGCGTTGGCGGAGCGGCAGACCAGCTTCGAGTCGCTTGCCGCAGTGAACGAGATGAACCTCAATCTCAGCGGATCCGGCCGGATACCGTCCACCCACTTCGGGGCCCTCAGCAGCGCGAACCTGCTCGATGTGCTGGGCGTGCAGCCGATGCTCGGCCGCTGGTTCACCGCCGGAGAGGACAAGCCGGGCAGGCCGCTCATGATCGTCCTCTCGCATGCGGCCTGGCAGGAGGAGTTCGGCTCGGATCCGAACGTGCTCGGCCAGGCGCTTAGCGTCAACGGCGAGCCCGGCACCGTGATCGGCGTCATGCCCCCGCGCTTCGGGTTTCCTGTGAACCAGCAGCTCTGGACGAATCTTCGCGCCGCGCCCGGGGACCCGCGCCTTCGGCTGGCGGACCGCGTGGAGATGGTGGGCAAGCTGAAGCCTAGGGTCACCCTCAGCCAGGCGCGCGCCGAGCTCAACATGCTGGCCGCCGCCCTGGCGAAGACGTGGCCCGAGACCAACAAGGGCTTCGACCGGATGAGCATCGAGAAATTCGCCCTCGCCTACGCAGGGGGAGGGACGCAGCCGCTCCTTTATCTCATGCTTGCGATGACCGTTTTCATCCTCGCGCTCGCCTGCGTCAACGTCGCGAGCATGCTTCTTGGCCGCGCGTCACAGAGGACGCGCGAGCTTGCGGTCAGGGCCGCTGTCGGCGCCGGCCGGGGCCGGCTGATCCGGCAGCTTCTCGCGGAGGCCCTGCTGATCGCGGCCCTCGGCTCGGTCGGCGGCCTCCTGCTTACCATGGAGGGCGTCAGGCTCCTTCAGTACTACCTGGTGGAGAAGATGCAGGTGCCCTCCTGGTTTGACTTCCGGGTCGACCAGCGGGTCGTCGCCATTGCCGTCCTCGCCACCATCGCAGCGGGATTCCTCGCCGGCATCGTGCCTGCGTTGCAGGCCTCCCGCATTGACCTGAACACGGCGCTCAAGGACGACTCGCGCACGGCCGCGGGCATTAGCGGCAGCCGACTGTCCCGATGGCTGGTCGGCGCCCAGATTGCCTTCTCAACCATGCTGCTTGTCGCCGCAGGCGTCCTCACCCTGACGATCTACCAGACCCGCAAGGCCAACCTGCGCTACGATCCGGACCGGCTTCTCACCGGGCGGATCGAGGTCCAGGAGGGCACCCAGCCCACCCCGGAGGCCCGGGCACTCTTCTACCGGACGCTGATCCAGCGCCTGCAGTCCGAGCCCGGCGTGGAATCGGTGGCCGTCACCAGCCGCAATTTTATCGGCCCCGGGGTCGCCACGCAGGTGGCGCCCGAAGGCGCCGTCTTTGCCCATGACAACGAACGGCCGACCGTATGGCTGGACGTCGTATCGACCGACTATTTCAGGCTGATCGCGGTCAAGCCCGTGGCGGGGCGCCTGTTCGACGTCCGCGAGCAGTCCAAGGAGCCCCTCTGCGCGGTCGTGAACGAATCCTTCGCCCGGAAGTTCTGGCCAGGCGCCGATGCGGTCGGCAAGCGCTTCCGCAGCGACCAGACCCACGAGGGCTGGACCACGGTGATTGGCGTCGTGCCCGACCTGCAGATGCAGGGTCTCTTCGCTCCGGCCGGGCGCGACGAGGCCGGCTTCTACCTGGTCGAGGACCAGATGGGCTGGGGCTGGCTCGACCTGTTTGTCCGCACGAAGTCGGATCCCCTTCAGCTTGCGACCCCCGTGAGGAAGGCTATCGCCAGCATCGATCCCAACCAGCCCATCCATTCGGTGGGCACGCTTACGAGTCAGACGGCGCTGGCGGTGCGCGGATTCAGCATCGTCGGGTTGATGGCCGTGATCTTTGCAGGCATCACGGTGTTCCTCGGTGCGCTCGGAGTCTACGGAGTCACTTCGCAGGCCGTGAGCCGGCGCACGCGCGAATTCGGCACCCGCATGGCGCTTGGTGCGACCCTTGGGCAGGTGCTGGGTTTGGTGCTGCTCCAGGGCGGCCGGCAGATAGCGGCAGGGATCGGGGTGGGCCTGGTTGCCGGCTTCTTCCTTACGCGGCCGCTCGAGAACCTCTTTGGCTCGCAGATGACCAACAACGCCGGAGTTTACCTGTTTGTCACGGCCCTGATAGGCCTCGTCGGGTTTGCTGCGCTTTGGATTCCCGCCCGTCGCACCGCCCGCATCGACCCGATGACTGCCCTGCGCGCCGAGTGAGCTTCCAAGGGGGTCACCAGCTGATGTGGACCAAGTCGACCACCAGCTTTGGGATCCCGACGTGGGTTTCCTCGGGAATCAGGGCTTCATGCTTCCAGGCGCCGAACTCAATGTCGTACCTCCCAATCGAAAGGGAGGCCAGCCGGCCTCCCGAGGTCACATGGAACGCCTCGGCCCTCCTGAACTCCATCGCCGCGTCGATCGCGTCGGAAATCTCCCGAATCTTGCTGCCCGGCACATGGATCGGCTCCATCATCGTGACAGAGCTCCCGCTCGAGCCCGCCTCGGCGCCCGGCAGGGCGTATGGGGAGGGCTCGTAGTGAAACGCCCGTCCCATCGCGCTCCTCACGGTCGCGCCCTTCGGAGCGGATTCGACCGCAGGACGCACCGGGACAGGGAATTGAATGTTTTCCGCGAACAATCCGATTCCCGACGGCGCCCTTTGCCCGGAATCAGCGCTGAGCAAGAGGGACTTCGCATCGGTCATGGGTCCCGGCGTTGAGAACGTGATGGCACCAATGCTGGCCTGCGGGGCTTCCGCCGCAGAAGCCTGCCCCGCGACTACCAGGCCCAGGCTGAGGACCAGCAGGACGCATGGACGGTGCTTCATATACTGGGGTCGACGAGGGCCTGTCGCGAAAGGTTACTGATTTTAATGTTAGGCCATTTTTGTGAATAGCCAATCGCTCAGGCCGGAATCTCCCCTTTTTACATCTTTTCGATTTCCCGCCGGGAGCCTCCGCCACGGGCGCGAATCAAGGCGCGAGTTTCTCGTTGCAACGGCATCGGGCGCCACGGAACAATCCGCAAACGGATCCGCGCCGTCATAGCCAAAGGCTCCCCTCCCAACCAAGACCATGCCCGCCGAGCTATCCCCAGGGAATGCGCAGGCTCGGAACCGCGAGTCGTGGTTGGTCCGGGTTTTCGCAGGCGTGGCTGGCGACGTGAAGTATGCGGCCCGCCGGCTCTGCAGGGACCGCGGGTTCTCGGCGGTGGCGCTGCTCACGCTCGCGCTCTGCATCGGCGCAAACACGGCGATTTTCTCGATGGTCTATGCCCTCGTCCTGAAGCCGCTGCCCTACCCCGACCCGACCCGGATCGTTCAGATCTATAATAACTTCCCAAAGGCCGGCCTGAACAGGTTCCCCTGCAACCTCACCCAGTACACCGACTTCAAGCAGCATACCTCGTCATTTGACGCCATCGGCCTCTGCTACACGAACATGGTGATGGTCGGCGAGGAGAGCTCGGCCGAGCGCATAATGGAGGCGGACTGCACCGCCGAGATGTTTGACATCCTCGGGGTCAAGCCGGCCATCGGCCAGTTCTTCACCCTGAAGAACTGCCGGCCCGGCGAGGACAAGGTGGTCGTCCTCACGGAATCGTTCTGGAAATCGCACTACAACGAGGATCCCGCGGTGCTCGACAAACCCATCCGCGTGGACGGCGCGACCTACCGGATCATCGGGGTCGCCCCCCATTCGGTCGAGGCCTTCAACGCCCGGGCGAGGTTCCTCAAGCCGATCTCGTGGAAGCCGGAGGACGTGAACCCGCAAGCTCGGTACTACTGCACCTCGTCCCTCTATGCGCGGCTCAAGCCCGGCGCCACCGAGGGCAAGGCCCTGGCCGAGGTCGCCGGCCTGGAGCAGCACTACTACGATACCTCCGACGCCAACACCAAGACCTTCCTGGACCGGACCGGCCACAAGATCTCGATCGGTCTCGTCCAGGCGGAGCGGGTCCAGCCGATCAAGTCCTCCCTCTACCTCCTGCAGGGCGGCGTGATTTTCGTTCTGCTCATCGGATGCGTGAACGTCGCCAACCTGCTTCTCACGCGGGCCAACGGCCAGCAGAGCGAGCTCGCGATTCGGGCCGCGCTCGGCGCCGGCCGAGGCGTGATCGCGAGGCAGCTCATGGTCGAGAGCCTCCTTCTGACGCTCGCGGGGGCCGCGCTCGGCGTCGCCCTTGCCTCGGGCGCCGTCCGGGCGATCGACCACTTCACAGAGAAGCTCCTGCCCGACATGCTGCCGATCACGATCGATTCCGGCGTGCTCCTCTACGGCGTGGGCGTCTCGGTTGCCGTGGGCCTTCTGATCGGCCTTGTGCCGGTCGTGCACATCCTCCGCTCCAACCTGGCCGAGGTGATCCACCGCAGCTCACGGAGCGCTTCCGGGGGGCGTGGCGTCAGGGCGCTCAGCAGCATTCTCGTGACGAGCCAGATTGCGGTGGCGCTAATCCTGCTGAGCGGCGCGGGGCTCCTCATCCACAGCTTCGCGAACGCCATATCGGTCAGCCCCGGATTCGACCCGCGGAACCTGGTTGTCGGCAGCGTCGCCCTGGGGTCCCCCTACCAGGCGCAGGAGAAGTCGACCGCGTTCCAGCGCAGGCTTGAGCAGGGCCTTAGGGAGATACCGGGCGTGGACGACGGGGCGCTTGCCACCGGGATTCCGTTCACCGGCGGCCTCGGGATCCTGGCGCTCACGCTCAAGGACAGCCTGCTTCCGCGCGACTCGCCCCAGCCCGGAGCGTTCCTTGTCGGCGTGTCCACCGGGTATTTCAAGGCGCTGCGCATCCAGCTTCTCAAGGGGCGCTTCTTTGACGAGACGGACACCGCGAAGGGCGCAAGGCAGGCCTACGTCGTCGACGAGCGCTTTGAGCAGAAGTACTTTCCCGGGCATTCGGCCGTCGGCGGGCACTTCACGTTCGGCGCGCCGCCCGCGAAGGAGAGCGACTGGCCCGTGATCGTGGGGGTCGTGCGCAGGGTCCCGCACAACGGGGTCGAGGACACAAGCGACAACCCGTTCATTTACTATCCTTTGCTCACCACGACCCCCTGGGGGGTGAGCGTTTTCGTGAGGTCGTCGCGTCCGGTCGGGGACATGGTCTCGGCCCTGCGCGAGAAGCTGCGGACCATCGACCCCTCGGTGCCCCTTTTTGATACCAGCACGGTCCAGAAGGCCATCAACGAATCCTTTGACAACCGCAGGGCCGTCATGCTCCTCCTCGGGGGCTTCGCTGCGCTCGCCCTTTTCCTCTCCGCGATCGGGATCTACGGCGTCCTCGCCTACGACATCTCCCAGCGGACCCGCGAGATCGGGATCCGCGGCGCGATCGGAGCGTCGCGCTCGCAGATCGTGGGGATGGTCATGCGGCAGGGCCTCTGGAGAACGGGCATCGGCCTCGCGGTGGGCCTCGTGAGCGCCGTTCTCCTAAGCCGGCTCATGGTGGGCATGCTCTTCGAGCTGAAGCCCACCGATCCATGGGCTTACCTTCTCGTTTCGGTCGTCCTTGCAGGTGTCGCGGTGGCGTCGTGCTACCTTCCGGCCCGCCGGGCGGCAAGGATCGACCCGAACGAGGCCCTGAGAACGGAGTAGAACAGGGCCGGCCTCACCTTTTCTCCCCGCAGGAAACCAACCCATAACACCATGGCCGTACCCAAACAACTGTCCACGACTGCGCAGAACGAGACGTTCGGCGGAGTCACCTACCACATCGAAGGCGAGCTCGTGCCGGCGCTCCAGGTGGAGCTGAGCGCCACCGGGCTTTATTTTGAGCATCACATCCTGCTCTGGAAGGACCCCGCGGTGCAGATCGTGCTGCATCCGCTGAAGGGCTCCTTCAAGCGGATGCTGGCGGGGATGCCTTTCCTGCTGACAGGCGCGACCGGACCCGGGCGCATTGCGTTCAGCCGGGACGGCGCCGGCCACGTGTTTGCCCTGCACCTGAGCCCCGGGTCCAGCATCGATGTGCGCGAGCACCAATGGCTGGCCGCGACGGACAACGTCGAGTACTCGTTCACGCGCGTCAAGGGCGCGGCGAACATGCTGCTGGGCGGCACCGGCTTCTTTATCGACACGTTCTCGTGCCCGGCGCGGGAGGGGATCCTCTGGCTGCACGGCTTCGGCAACGTCTTCGAGGTGACGCTTGCGGCGGGTGAGCAGATCGACATCGAGCCGGGCGGCTGGATCTACAAGGAGCGCTCGGTCCAGATGCAGACGACGGTCCAGAAGCTGTCCACGGGGCTGTTTGCCAGCGCGGGACAGATCGTCTTCAACCGCTTCACCGGCCCGGGCAAGGTCGCGCTCCAGTCCATGTACTACCACATGGAGGGAGGCGAGTAGTCCGTCCCGGCAACCGCGCGATTCGGTTCCGGGTTCGGCGCGGTCCTTCAGCCGCGGCCGGCCCTCCATTCATTCTGGAGGGCCCGGGCGCGGTCCAGAACCTCGGGCGCGAACGCCCCTGCGCGGGACAGCACGTCGGCCACGATCTTGAGGGCCAGGGCCTCGTCGTGGGTCCGGTGCGCCCATTGGGCATGGCCGATCTCGATCCATCCGTTGTTGGGGAAGAGCATCCGGCCCATCGCCAGGAACCTGCCGTCATCCTCCGTCACCTCGCTCGCCTTGGTCATAAGCTCGCCAACGCGGGCGTAGGCGACCTCGAGACCTCGGCAGAATAGGATCGCCTTCTCCGCCGTGTTGATCGCGTCGCGCGCCTGGGCCGCGGTGAGCTCAACAGGGGCCGCTGAATCCGTGCCTCCATGGCCGGTTCTTCCGACCAATTCAGACGCCTCAAGCCACGTCCACCCGTCCCGCGTGCCCAGTCGGATGGCCTCGCGGCAATCCGCGACAGCCTCGTCGTGGTTGTGCGCCATAAAATCGGCTAGGGCCAGCGTCTCGCGCGGCATCACATCGTTCGGCGCGAGCCTGATTCCCTCCGCGGCGTGCGAGCGGGCCGCGTCCAGGTGGTTCGTGGACGCCTCTAGCCTGCCAAGGATCGCGGCCACCACAGCCGGATCCGCCGCCGTGATCGGGGCGGCCAACGGCGCCAGTTCGACAGGCGCCGCCACCTCGAAGAAGTCGCCGCCAAGAATGTAGTTGCGGAAGCGGGAGTTGAGGGTGTCCGCGCCGTCCCCAAACGCCTCCCTGAGCGCGTCGTGAGGATTGTGGCTGTGCGAAAACGCGGCGAGGAGCCGTTCCATCGCATGCTGCTTCGCCATGTCCTTCGAAAACAAGAGAAAGTGAGCCAATCCCCATGACTCCAGCTCGAACATCTGCACGCCGTGGACGTCTGCGACCAGGCTGATATCCCCGACCGCCAGCAGATCCTCAATTCGCAGGAAGGTCTCCGCGTTGTTCAACGAGTTCTTCACGGCGCGCTGGAGGCGGGAGGTGCCGCCGCGTATGGGCCGGCCGAAGATCTCCGCGCCGTTCTCGATCACGTACGCGCCGTACACCTCGTTCAACCCCTGCGTAAGCGCTCGAGGGCGGTAGCGGTGGTCTGCGCTGAGAAGCCAGCCGACGCACGATTCCAGTAGGATGCGCTGCGTCCGCTCATCGCTTCCAAGGTCGCTTGCGGCCGCAATCGCACCCCAGCCGCCCGAGCGTTCATAGACGGCGACGTTGGGCAGCGGGCTGCCGTTCTTCAGGATCGGTGCGGAAGCCCAGTAATCGTCGTTGTTCTCAAAGAGAACAAGGGTGAACGGCCCCAGGATCCGGGGATCCCCCGGCAGCCTCCCTTTCATCGCGTGGATGAATTGGTTGATGCGGCCCGTCCAGGCGGCGGTGTCGGCCTCGTTCATCTGCGAGATGATCGTGAAATCCGAGTCGGCGTACTGATGCCACCCTTGGAGGCTAACGGGCTGTGCGGCGTGACCCTGGGCGGCGCAAAGCGCCGAGGACAGCGTGAGTGTCAAACGGAACAATTTCATGGACTAAATGTTGGGTTTCCCTCGGCCGTGAAATGTTGTGCAGCCTTCCCCGATTCTGCAAGGCGCCGCGCCAATGTCTATTCCCGCCCTTTGCAGGCGACGCCGACCTTAGGGCAGCGCAGCGAAGAACCGTATCAGGTTTGCAACGTGGTCATCCACCGAAACGCCGAGGTGCTCGCAGCCCATGTAGATTGTCTTGCGGTCCACCTTGGCGGCAAATGACGGCTCCTTCAGCTTCTTCTTGATTGAGCTGGCCTTCATCTCGCCGTAGCGGACGGGGTTCAGTTTTCGGTAGGCGTAGAAGATCCCGCTGATCTCGTCGCACGCAAGGAGGGCGGCGGCGAGCTTCGTTTGAGGCAGGGTCGTGAAGCCGTGGTAGCCGTAGGCGTGCGCCTCGACGGCGTGGATCAGTTCCTCGGGATAGCCCCACTCCCGAAACCATTTGATGCTCTCCGCGGGATGCAGATCGGGGTGTTGCTCGAAGTCCAGGTCGTGGAGAAGGCCCGTCAGGTACCAGAGGTGCGAATCGCCGCCCTGGGCATTCGCGTAGCCTTCCATAGCCGTGGCGACCATCAGAGCGTGATGGCGCTGGTAGTCGTCGTGGACGTGAGACTCGAGGAGTGCTCTCGCCTCTGGTTTGGTCGGAAGGCTCATGGGAGCTGGGGGAATGGACTCAGGCTTGGATCGCGGGCCGTGGCTTTCAATCCGTTTGTTCTGCCCGCCTCATAAGTGAGTTCCGCCAGCCTCAACACAAGGTGCTTGCCGGCCATACCGCGCCTTTCATCGGTTTCGGAAAGGTCGGGTTTTCGCACACCACGCGAAACATTCAAAGGCACCCATGCGATCAATGCATATATGCGATTCCGACGTCGAAGTATGTCCTTCCCTCGGCACCTATCGTCCCTTTCAGCAGCCTATCACGATCTCGCATATATGACATTCTTAGGGAATATGCGAAGGGAACACGCTCGGGCGGCGTGTATCAAGTAAGCCCAACACGATTAAATGAATAGAACACCCTCCGCTATCCTAGCAGCAACCTGCCTGATTCTGGCCCTGGCTACGCCCACATTTGCTCAAACGGACACGCCAACGGTATCCCATGAGCCTTCGCAGAAGAGCACGCTGACCAAGTTTGACCTAGATTTTCCGGGTGGCACGCCACAGGAGCTGGTGTCAGCCATGCAGAAGTCGATGGGGCAACCGCTAAACGTCATAATTCCGACACCTTTCTCCGACGTAAGAATACCGCCGCTCATGATGAAACATGTTGATGCGGCACAGCTTTTCAAGGCACTTGGATCGGCGAGTCCAACTGATATCACGCGACCCAATGCGCACCAGCCAGGTGAGTTCTACCGGACGACCTATGCCTTCAGGACCGATGGAAATCCGTCGGACGACTCGGTTTGGTATTTTACCGGCGACTTTCCGCCGCCGCTTGAACAGACGCTGAGAGCCGCACGCTTCTTCAATCTTTCCCCTTATCTGAACCAAGGGCTTACCGTGGACGACATTACGACCGCGATTCAGACCGGCTGGAAGATGGCGGGGAATTCAGCAGACTGCAAAATGAGCTACCACAAGGAAACCAAGCTCCTGATAGTGGTAGGTAACAACATACAGTTCGAAACTGTAGACAGTGCGCTCCAAGCCCTTACGCAGCAGGTGAACACGGTGCTTTCAGCTTTCATGGAAGAGAAAAAGGCCAAGGATGATGCCGCATGGGCAGCGAATCATGGGCCTGAAGCCAAGAAGTCCGAGAAGTGACATATCGCGAATTACGGATGATCTTATTCATTCTTTGGACTCCGATTCACGCTGTCCCAGCGAATTAACAGGCCGGATAGCTCCCGGAATACGCGACTCCATCACCGTCACCGAACTGACCCAACGGCTGGCAAGAGGCGAGGAGGAGGCCTTCCGCATCTTCTATGACACCTATTATGAAAGGCTATCGAGATACATGCTCGTCGTCACCGCAGGCGATGAAGACGCGGCCAGCGAGGCCCTTCAAGGAATGCTCATTCGTCTCGTCAAGTACATCAGGGTATTCTCGGATGAAGGTGTCTTTTGGAGTTGGCTCACTGTCCTTTCAAGAAGCTCCCTTTCAGACGGTAAACGAAAGCGCAGGCGATATCTCGCCTTCCTGGACCGCTTTAGGCAACAAAGCGACTTGGACCGCGCGCCCGTCAAAGAAGCCGCGGCCAGCGACGGACTGGCGGACTTGCTCGAACGAAGAATACGCACCCTGACACAACAGGAACGGGAATTCATCGAATTGAAGTATTTTGCTCACTTGTCTGCCCGCTCCATCGCCGAACAGATGAACATTTCCGAGAAGGCGGTCGAGTCGTCCCTGGTTCGCATTCGGCGAAAGCTCAAGCAATCGCTGTTGCAGGAATTGAAAGATGAGCCGCGAATCCGATAGAGACTCGCTCTTGCGGGATGTTCTTGCCGAAGGTGCCTCCTCGGGAACCCGAGAATTGTGGCTGAGCGAATCCATGCGGATGTCACGCCGCCGGCGCGTTCAAGTACGGACCCGAGCTGCAATTGCCACGCTGGCCGTCGCCGCTGTTTCGGCGCTTCTTGCGCTGCGACTTGCGCCAAAGCGCTTGATCGAATCGCTTCCGGTTCAGGGCAGCGTGATGTTGATCAGCACTCAGCCGCTGGCTGGAAATGCTCTTGTCGCCACCCGTCCACTGGATGCGGGCCATTTCGTTTTGTCTGCGGTTAACGCAACCGTCATACTCACCTCACGGAATGAATTCCGAACAATCAGCGACTCAGAGCTCCTCGCCTTCGTCTTACCAAGGGCGGCGATTCTTGTGCGCGCTGACCGCGGGTCAGAAAGGCTGGTTTTTGTGAATCCCGAAGACAAGGGGACCTTCTATTCGGACCGTCTCTGACAGAGAGTTCGGCAGGGCATCCCCAAAGGGGTTCAGTATTGGGATACAGCGCCAACCGGCAAAGACGGGGCCATCGAACAGCTCGAGGCACCCAGCAATAGGCCCTGCATAGCGACACGCTTGTTAGGCGGCAGTGAATTCGATCAATACGATCTCCGACCGGGTAGCGACCCGCATTGGAGGACCCCACGTCCCGACGCCGCAGCTAGTGATCACCTGAAGCTCTCCAAAGCGATTTAGGCCGTAGGCATATCGCCCGAAGACCCGTGCGACAAGGAGCGACCATGGCCAGAACTGGCCATTGTGTGTATGCCCCGAAAGTTGCAGCGAGATTCCAAGCTCATTGGGTATAGACAGATGGGAAGGCTGGTGGCTAAGGAGGATGCTCGGGCGATCTCTCTCAATGTGCGAACGGGCAAGAACCCCACGGAACTCCCGATCGTCCTGGGCCACGCCATCGTGGATCCCCACGACCTGAAGGCCGTGAACCGTGACCCTTTCGTTGTCCAATACGCGGATCCCCACCCTGCTGAGCGCTTCCATGATCTTCGCGCTGTCGGAAAACTCATCGTGGTTTCCCGTGACAAAGAATGACCCCATGGGAGCCTCGATCGCGCCCCATGGCGCCGCGCAGGCGTCAAGATCGACCAGCGCTCCGTCGAACATGTCCCCGCAGATGAAGAGGACGTCGGGATTGAGGGCCTTTACCCGCGCGGCAACTCTCCGGGAGAACCCCACGCTTCGGACGTTTCCGAGGTGGATATCGGTTACCAAAACCCCAGTCCGTCCCTTCAACTCGCCGGGTAGGTTCCGAAGAGCCACCTTGTACCGGGTGGTTCGAATTCTCACCGCGTTAACCAGTCCGTAGATTGCCAAAGCCAAGCCGATGCCGAATAGACTGCAGCCGATCGAATGATTCTCGACCGGAATCCTAAGCGCTCGCATTGCTCCAAAGAGGATCCAGCAGAGGACCGACGCCACAAAGCAGAAGCTCAAAAACCCGATGGAAGCCGCGGTTGGAATCGCAACAGCGCGCAGAAGTGGATTCTGCAGCCGGAATCCGAGGATTGCCACGGGAATGTAGCCCAATGCCATGATTGCGATGGCAATGGGCCAGCCCACGCTGGCACCGCCCACGAACAAGGCCCATGTCCAAACGACAAAGCAAATCGCAAGCAGGAGAACCGCGACTACTACAGCCACCCGGCGAAATCTACGCATTCATTTGATCCTATCCCACGGCATTCAAAGGGCAAATGCCCAAGTCGAGAATTTCCCGTGGCTCCGGAGGATGGGGTCTTTTCAACCAGTCGTTCTGCGCCCGAGGGTTGATGAAAACAGCGACGCCACCTCCCACAAGCTGCAGGTGCGCCTAAACGGGTCCGTTTACGAACAGTTCTGGCGAACCCGTAAGGCACGAAAAGGGTTGCATCGCCGCAATCGGTAGATCGCCACCCGCTAAAGTAACTATTTGGTCGTGTTTGGCTAGTACAGCGCAGTCCTTGCGCAAGATCAATATGCACGCTTTGAGTTCCGACCCTTGGGGTTCCTGTTCCAAGCCTGGCGACTCGAGAAAGCGTTTAAATCTTCGAGCGTGAGAAACAGCCGTACGAAAGCAGTGTTGACTGCGACATTCCTTGGATTGTTCGCCGTCTTCAGCGTTCTCTTGAAAAACGAATTGAGGAAGGAAAACAGTCTCCTGGCAAATGTGTCACCGGCTAAAGATGGGCCGAATTGTGCTGGCTGACCCCTAGCGCCTCTGGCACGTTGCCGCCCGATGCCCGGCGCCGTATTCCTAAGCTACGCCTCCCAGGACGCCGAAGCCGCGCGGCGCATCTGCGAGGCCCTCCGTTCCGGGGGTGTCGAGGTGTGGTTCGACCAAGAGGGGGGCCTGGAGCACGGCGATGAATGGGACGCGAAGATCCGGCGGCAGATCAAGGAGTGCGTATTGTTCATTCCGCTCATCTCCGCTAACACCCAGTCGCGGCACGAGGGTTACTTCAGAATTGAGTGGGATTTGGCAGCGGAGCGAGCGCAGGGAATTGCCTCGGGTGTGCCATTCATCCTGCCCGTCGTGATCGACGACACCCGCGAGCCCGACGCACTGGTCCCAGAGCGGTTTAGAAAAGTGCAATGGACGCGTCTGCCGGGCGGTGTTGCGTCGCCCGAAGTGCTCGCGCGGATGCTGAAACTCTGGTCGCACCGGACTGGCGTGCTGTCGCACGAGTCGCAGCGCGGCGCTCCGGAAGTTGCAATCCCCGTTTTGCCCAAGCACAGCCCGTGGCCACGCCTTGCGTTCGCCGCAATGGCCGTAGCGGCGTTAGTCGCCGCATATTTCGCGCTCCGCCCAGGCCGCAGTCAAGAAGACGCCGCGCTGCAGCTCGAAAATGGGCAGACCGCCGGCTCCACAGCCACTACGACCCAACCCGCGCCAGTTGCAGCCTCACCGATGGCCCCGCTTGTGGCAACCGACGCGCGGCAATTGCTGGCGCGCGCACGTGGATTATTCGACAATCTCGATGAAACCCGCGAAAGTTACAAAATTGCCGAGGATTTATTGAGGCAGGCGATTGCCAAAGACAGCACCGACGCCGAAGTATGGGCCGCCTACGCACAACTGCAGGCGCGCTACGCCATACGCGGCTGGGATCTCTCGGCCGAACGGCTGGAAGAAGCCCGCACCGCCACGGAACGCGCCTTGCGACTGGATCCCCGGTCGTATGAGGCGCGCGTAGCGGCGATCTACCTCCCGCTTGCCAGCCCGCGAGAAGCGAGCGAGCGTGAGGCGGCAATACGCAAGTTACTGAACGAACGACCCGACGATCAGCGTGTCCTGCGTAGTTTAGGTGACTTATTGCGTCTCCTTCCTGAACGCCACGACGAAGCCAACCAAATTTTCGACCACTCGGCCCAGCTACCTGGCGGCGATACACTCGCTCTCTATGACAAGGCAATGAATCTCTGGTTCGACGGCCGGGCGACGGAAGCGGAGGCGGCCTTGCGAGCAGCGCTAGTCCAAAAGCCTTTTGTCGGCGCTCGGTTGATGGAAATAGATTTCGCGTTGCGTCTGCGTGGCGACCTCAACCGTGCGAACGCGTTGCTCGACTCAATTCCAGCGTCTGCGCTGCTGGAGGATCGAGGCTGCTTCATTGCTTACGAGGTTTACCGCTACAGTAATCGACCGGATGCCGCGCTCTCCGCCGTGCGCGCTCTTTCGCGCGATTGGATCAACGACGCCTCTTTTTTTCGCGGCCCGCGTGGTCTGCTCGCTGGCGATGCGCTCGCGCAATCCGGCCGAATCGAGGCCGCTGCGGTAGAGTGGCAGGCTGCGTTGAAACTCGTGGACGCGCGTCTCGCGGTTAATCCCAAAGATGATCCTGCCTTGAACAACCGGCTGATTCTGCTCGCACTCTTGGGCGAAACCGTGGAGGCGCGTCGGCTCCTTACGACCCTGCGGCAACTTAGGGGGCTGGATCAGCCCGGTGCGTTTGATGCACCGCCGTGGTTCGTCCGAGCGTGCATACTACTCGGCGAGAGGGCAGAAGCCTTGCGCCGAATCGAGGCAACGTTGAAGATCAAGTTACACGCCGTGTTCATAACCGCAGCGGATTTGCGCTATGATCCGATATTCTCGCCGCTGCGCAGCGAGCCGGAATTTACCCGGTTGGTCGCCGAAGCGGATAATATCGAGAAAGCCAACGATGCCGCCGCAACTCCGACGAAGCCATAAGGTGTGACGTGAATGGCTGGCCCCCGCAATAATGGGAGTTGGGGCATTTTGAAGGGGTGCGGACACATCTGTATTATCAGCTGTCCAGAAAACGGTGCATTTTGGGACAGCGTTTCCCTTAATGCCCCTATTGCCTCAATCGAAGTATCTGACTCCTGCGCCGTTTTGAGGACGCCGCGTTGTGAGTCATTTGTAGCACCTTTCCTGGAATCCTGTTGACCCCCATTTGCCGCATTAGAGCGATGCGTCGAAACCCTTTGACGGCGTATTCAGAGCGGCCCGGAAAGCTTCGTCACCCCTGGTACTGGAATTGGCCGGTCAGATGGTGATCAAGCCCGTTGCCAGACGCCGCTTCATTTCCGGGAAACTGATCAACTGCCGGTTCTGCTCGTCCCAGACGCGCAGGGGGATGCAGCACAGGCTTCCGATCATGGTAAGGCGCGTCACCCGGTGAAAGAGCGGATTCTCATCGTGGCATCGCTGTAGCAGGTAATTGGGAATTCGTGCGCTGAGGTGATGGACGTGATGGAAACCGATGTTGCCGGTGAACCAACGGAGGACAGCGGGAAGGTGGTAGTAGGACGATCCCAGCAATGCGACATTTTCGTAGCGCCACTCGTTCGTGCGCCGCCAGTAAACGCCTTCAAATTGGTGCTGAACATAAAAGAGCCACATGCCCGCCGCGGAGCCGAACACGATGATCGGTAGCTGGATCTCGAGGTAGGCCTTCCAGCCCATAAGATAGCAAAGGATCGCGGCCACCACCGCGATTCCGAGATTGGTGAGATGAACGCTGCGGCGCTCCTTCTTGTCCGCACGCTTGCTAGGAAACCGGTTAAGGACGATGAAGACGAACGGCGCCCCGATGAGAAGAAGGGTCAGCAGGTGGCGTTCCAGGCGGTACTTAAGGCGGGTCCATGGGGAAGCGCGGAGGTATTCCTGGGCCGTCAGTGTCGGGATGTCGCCAACCCCGCGCTTGTCCAGATTCCCGGCCGAAGCGTGATGGATGTTGTGCTCGTCCCACCAGAGGTCACAGGGCTCGAACACCAGGACGCCGAGGAAGTAACCCAAGGCGGCGTTGGCCTTGCGCGAGGTATAGAATGAGCGGTGGCCGCAGTCGTGGAAAAAGATGAAGAGCCGCACCATGAATCCGGCCGCCAGCACCGCCAGCGCGAGGGTCAGCCAGTAGCTGATCCGCAGGCTGGAATATAATGCGACCCACAACGCGGCGTAGGGGATCAGCGTATCGGCCAATTGCCAATTCGCTCGCCAGCGCTCCGAATGCTCATAGGGAGTGACGGCCTTCCTCCACTCGGCCCTGCCCTGCTGTTCACAGGCTGCCGGGGTCGCCGCCATTGGCGGTGGCATCCCGTCTCTCGGCTCTTCGTCGGCCTTCATATGCCCTCCATATTCCCCACGGCAAGTTTACCCCGGCTCCTTACGGCCGGCAAGCATTCCCTGCCAATCCCACAGCGCCATCCCGCCTGTTGGTAGAGCGCGCAAGGCGCAGGGGGTGCCGCAAGCTACGCGAACACGAACGGGCAACTGCCTCAAATGGAGCCCATTTCGAACGCCGTTCGCATCTGCCAAGGCTGGCACCAGTGGATAGGATTCGTAGGACCAAACCACGAGGATGGCACCTACCTGAGACTTGAATTGTGATAGGAAGCGGCGTATCATTCTAGCGTGGTCAAGGGACCACAATGATAGCTGATAGGTTAGGTCAGAATTAGGTTAGGTAGTAGTCCAAAAGTTCAAAACTCAGTAGACTCCGCCAAAACCAAGACGAAGATAAGCGCCATTGTCGCGCGAGCGGGTTTGACCCGCACTATGGTGAGCCTCCCCAACTCTGTTTGAGGGGGCTCAACCGTTTTCAGCGTGTCGCACGAGGAGCCTGGGCCATGTATCAAGGAGGGTCGCTCTAGGAACAGTCATCTCTAATCGCCCGACTAAGGAACCCCGGGGCGGTCCGGGATGGTTCAGGGGGATTGCCTTTCTGCGTCATCCTTTGCGTATCCTTTTTTGTGATACACGAGTTGGGCCGGAATGGAATAAACTAAGATTCCGGTTTCGATACATGAGCCAGGAGTTTTTGCATTATTGACTCTCATAGGTGTCATTCATATCGCTAATCCCCTGCCGATGGCATTCCGCCGTCCGCAGGGATTCCACCCCCGACAGAAGGCTATATTATGAAAAAAGGTCTGTTAACGTTATTGTTCACCATTTTGTTGGTAATGTCAGTCTCGGTTGCTTCCGCCAAGGAAGACCGTCCTTATAAAGACGGACCCGTAACGGATGTTTCGTTCATCAGAACCAAACCGGGCAAGTTTGATGACTACATGAAATGGGTCGCAACTGTTTGGAAGCAGTCAAACGAGGAGGCGAAGAAGGCCGGGATCATTATTGGATACAGGGTTTCCACATCCGAACCCCGCAACCCTAGCGATCCGGATTTGATCCTCGAGATTACGTATCCGAACATGGCCACTTTCGACGGTCTCACTGAGAAGCTCGATGCTATCGCAGAAAAGGTCGAAGGATCCGTGCAAAAATCAAATCAGAACGAGATTGATCGTGGGAGTCTCCGGGACGTGCTGGGCAGCGTGCTCACCAGAGAGCTAGTCCTTAAATAAGTAGTTCTCGAGCCCTTCAGTAGCTTCGAGCAACACAAGGCAACTGTTGCCCGGCGACTGCTGAAGTGGCTTTTCTATTGCTGCCGTCCCAAGGCAATTGAGGACGAATTGAATGGGCGGTTGGGGAAGCTCCGGCTCGCGGCACCCAAGCTCATACTCAACACTTCGTGCTTTCTTAATGGGTGAGTATTTGGACAGCCCGTTGAAGCATTTCCTCGGAGAAAATCCCATAGACTACGTCGGCCTGTAAAAACGACTTGTTAAAGTCTTGCGAGATCAGCGGTGTTGCACTGGCACATAGTTGAACAGACAACCTACATGATTGATATGAACTTCCGGCACTTAGCTCATTCAGGATTAGATGTGCGTCAGCCATTGCAAGGCGACGAGCCTATCTTGGAGAACAGGAAACATAGGCACTTGCGGCTCATCGTCGCCTTGTTCCTCGTATTGACCGTTCGCCTTTGCGCGCAGGTCGCATCAGGAATGCGCGAGGCGGATCTCTTGGCGCTCAAAGGAACTCCGGTGAGCAAGATGGCCGCTGGCTCTAAGGTTATCTACGGTTGGCCCGACATGCGGGTAATCGTCGTCGACGGCCTTGTCACCAAGGTCACCGCCACAGGTGCTGCCGAGGCGGACCACAGGGCAAAGACGGCTGCGAACGCGCAGTTGGCCAAGGATGACGGGACGTCAAAGGTAACCCCGCAATTGTCCAAGGCCCGCGACGAATTCGTCCAATCCGAGACCGGCAAACAGCTCTGGGCGAAATCCTATCTGGGCCAAAAGGCGCCTAACCTCGACGTTCAGAAGTGGCTCACCGACAGGCCGCCGATCGACGACGGTAAGTTTCGCGTGATCGACTTCTGGGCGACCTGGTGCGGCCCCTGCCGACGAGCGATCCCCGAGCTCAACCAGATCTTTCACAAGTTCAGCGACCGCGTAGACATTATCGGAATCTCCGACGAGTCCGAATCCACGGTTCGCGGCATGCGCGACCCGGTGATCGAATATTTTGTGGGCATCGACACCCTTGCAAGGACCAAGAATGCACTCGCAGTCACGGGCATACCGCATGTCATCATAGTGGATCCCTCCGGGATAGTGAGATGGGAAGGGTATCCCCTCCTGCAGGGCCATGAACTGACCCCTGCAGTTGTCCAGAAAGTCCTGGACCTCTATTCAAAGTGACAGAGGGGTGAGCGGCCGGGCCGGTAGCGTCATTGGAGACAATTCCCTGCAGAATTCCGGCACGATTTACGGCGCGAAATGGTTCAGCGGCCGCATCGAGATACTAGTGCCAGGTGGCTGTCCTAGAAAGGACCGATTTCGTGACACCGAGGATTCGGTCGCTGCGGACGGCTTCCTACCAAAAAAGGATATCTTATAGCACACTAACCGGCATTCCCACCTGTACAAGCCCCTCCAGAGTAAGCACGTCCCAGTTGGCCAACCGAAAACAACCGTGGGACTCGGTGCGGCCTACGTTTTCCGGCTCCGGCGTCCCGTGAATGCCATAGCCGGGTCTATCGAGCCCAATCCAGGCCAGGCCAACCGGATTGTTGGGGCCGGGCGGCACCACGAGCTTGCGGCCAAGCACCCTGCCTTCCTCAGACTCGGGAAACAGTTCCGGATCGAAGGTATAGTCAGGATTGGGAATCACGACGGTTACATGTAGGCCACCGACGGGCCTCTTCTCCACCATACGCGCGATGCTGACTGGAAAATGCGCGATCACGCGCCCCGGCATGTCAAAAACCTCGAGTTCATTACTGTCGAGGAAGATCAAAATCCGCGCTGCAGTGCCGCTCACGACAACGTGCTCCACCGCAGGCACCACAATCTTTGTGCCGGGCAATACGGCCTCCCAGTTGACGGCGGGATTCAACCGTCGGATCAGATTCGGGTGGGAATGGAACCGCTCGGCGGCTAGCTCGAGAGCTGACGAATAGCCCAGCGCCGATAATTGGGACTTCTCAAGCCAGGTCGTTGGCACCGGATGCAGTTCGGCCAGTTCAATCGCAGTAAAGGTGTAGCTGCCAAGTGCCGGCGCCGTCAGCCGCAGGTGCTCCCGTGTGGCTGAATCCAGGACACCCGTTTCCTCAATTTCGGCACCCCGCTGAAACGCGCTCAGCGCCGCCGCTGTCTGGAGCCCCGCGACGCCATCAATCGATCCGCAGGAGAATCCCCGCCGATGCAGCTCGACCTGCAATTCGAGTGTCGATTCGACGGACGGCGGCTCCTTCGGCGCATCTGCTTGCACGGGGTACCCTAGCGAAGAGGCCGCCAGCCGCCCTCCGCAACAGAGGAGAAGACTGACAACCAGGGTGAATCGGATTCGGAGCCGCATCATGGACATTCTCGGAGCCAGCCCTTAAACCGCAAATCTCGTGATTCGCACCTAGAAATCGGTCGACTCCCCTTATTTTCGGCGCAAACAAGATTCCGCGGAATGGGATGCTGTTCGCTCTGAGTCATAAAGCCGTGTTAATGATAGAATGTGGTGTCTTTGCGGGCCCGCGGACACCACGAGATGTCGTGATTCTAGGTACTTTGGGCCCTTATTGAATCAGGTGCGAACCCACTTGATGTCGCATTCTACCGGGTGACTCTAGGTCGTGTCGAATTTTGCGATCAGTCGATTCATTGCACCTCGCGCAATGGGCGACATCTTGTGGGTTCCTACGAATCCATGGTGTCTCGAAAGAAGGGCGAAGAAACTGAAGGGTGTGCGAACGGTTCTACTTGCGGCGGTCACACCGAATATCGCAGCGACAGTCCTCTTTGAAAAAGCCCGAGCTCGCGATCCTGATGTTAAATGCGATGGCCTGTCCGGACTGTAGACACGAGTAATATTTCACTTCGCGCAAGAGGGGGCTCCTTGTGGACTCCAAATGGCTAAACGTTCGCTCTTCTTGGCCACCGAATTAGCCAGGCCCCGACCACAAAAAACAACATCCCGTTAGCGAGGTAAAGCATGTCGAACAAGAATTGATGCGGGTCGCCCGGGAGAACGTGATGGATCCCAAGGATCTGGTGGTCGATGAGGCCCTCCAAAAAATTGAACATGCCGCACCCTGCCAGCATTGAACCAAACAGTACGCGGGCGCGAGCCGACGGCCCAAAGCGACGCGCGGCGCTAAACAGCATTGCCGTTCCCGCCAGCACTACTAGCCAGAGGCCCAGGTCAAAATAGCCATCCTGTGTGTTCTCGAGCTTCAATTGCTCAATGGAGGTTGGCTGGCAGAACGTGTCGGCTCCGGCACAGACCAAGTGATGCCAGCCAAGAATCGAATGAAGAACGATTCCGTCTGCCAAGCCTCCGAACCCCATGCCCAGAACGACGCCTGCCCAAATCAGGGGATAAGCAGGTCTCTTTACCCACTCGCTTCGGTCCGGCGCGGCGTCGCCCCCTTGAGCGATGGGTTTTCCGAATGGGACAGGATCGTTCATAATACTCTCAGGAACGCCACGACGTCACCTTTTTCGTCTGCGCTGAGCTTGGTTCCGAGGATGAGGTTAAAGAACTCCACGGTGTCCTCAAGCGTTAGCAACCTGCCGTCGTGGAGGTAGGGCGGCGAATCCTTGATCCCTCGCAGTGGAAAGGTCTTGATGGGGCCGTCCGCACCGGCTTTGAGGCCGTTTATCATTCGGGTCTTGAAGAACCGCTCGGCCTGCAGGTTGTGCATGGAGTTGTCGGTGTAGTAAGGCGGAGCATGGCAAACGTAGCATTGGGCCTTACCGAAGAAGAGAGCCTGCCCTTTGCGTTCGGATTCGGAGGCTTTTTGTGGATCTAGTTTTCCAAAGACGTCGAGTTTAGGCGCCGGCGGGAAATCGAGCAGCTCCATGAACTCCGCCATGAATTGAAGCTGGCTGCCCCGCTCCAGGATGTTGACGCCCTTCTTCGTCGCAATCACCGGATCCCCGTCGAAGTAGGCTCCGCGCTGTTCGAACTCCGTGAAATCCTCAACGGTCTTCAACGCCCGCTGTGAACCAAACAAGCGCTGGATAT
The DNA here is from genome assembly GCA_964534685.1 of uncultured Opitutaceae bacterium. Lineage (GTDB taxonomy): Bacteria > Verrucomicrobiota > Verrucomicrobiia > Opitutales > Opitutaceae > Palsa-1447. The sequence goes on along the minus strand of CAZHPC010000014.1, from coordinate 15,268 downwards.
TCACCCCTCGCAGCGTAGGGGTGTCGATCCGGTGCCGGACTTCCTGCGGCCTGGCGTCGCCGGACAAATGGGTCGCACCGTTGGTATGGCCGTTCGCATGGCAATCGAAACAGGACACCCCGCGGGATGGCCGCTCGGAACGCCGATCGCTGGTCTCATTGAACTGCTGTTGCGGAAAGGCCGTCACCAGAAGCCGCAGTCCCTCGATTTGCTTCGGATTGAGAATGCCGTCAAACAGTTCATAGTAGTTGTCGGCGGTCACGAGCTTGCCTTGCGACACGTCTCCCAAGTCCGGCCGTGTCGTCAAGAAGATGGCGGCTGGAAACTCCGGTAGAAAATGGTCCGGCAAATCAAAATCCATATCGAACCGGGACAAGTCGCGGCCCTCCTGTTTCTTCAATTCGTCAATCTCGAACCCCGGAAACACCATTCCGCCCTCCGGATGATTTGGGTGGGGAAGCGGAAGGAATCCCTGAGGGAAAAGATTGCCGTTGCGAATCTCCTCGGGAGCCATGGCGGCTAGCCCCTCCCAGCTTGTGCCGGCCGTGAGCCTCACGCGAATGCCGCGTTGTACCGGCTTGCCCCTTGTCATGGTAACTCCGGGTGCCGGATCATCCCGCAAATCGTAGCGTTCCTGAAGGAGATCCATCTGGCGTTTCATCACAGCCGTCTTCTCCGATTTCATGCGCGCCATAACCTCTGAGAACTTCTCGGTTAGAGCTACGGGGGCGTAACTCGATCTATCTTCACCCTGAACCTGCGCCGCGGTGACGCAGGCGGCCGCCAACCCAACAAATGTGAGCATTCGACTCTTCACTTCTGTTTTGCCTCAGAACCGCGGCCCCGGCCTGCCGGTCTACTTAACAATGAGGTTGTTCTTAACGTCCTTGACGCCGGGAACCTCTGACGCGTCCTTGCCGGCTGCGTACTTTTGGTCCGAAGTGTTCACAAAGCCGCTGAGCTGGACCACGCCCTTGACCGTCTCGACACCGACCTCAAACGACTTGACGTCTTTGTCGTCCAGAAGGGCTTTCTTCACCTTGGTGGTGATCACCGAATCGTCCACATATTGGCCGGTGCTGTCACTCGTGCGGGTGCCGGCGCAACCGCCGGTCATGCTTCCAAGCGCGAGGGCGCCGATTATTGCGAGAAGCGAAAGGGGCTTCGTGGATTTGAGCAATGTATTCATAAAATGTGTGTCTTAAGGTTTAACTCCCGAGCACTTTTTCGATTTCTCCGACCTTCTTCTGGGTCTTGCCTTCAACCTTTTCCGCCTTGCCCTCGTCGCGCAGGCGGTGGCTGTCGACCACTTTGCCGGCGAGCTCCTTGACGGTCCCTGAGATGTTCTTTGCGGCGCCTGCTACTTTGTCTTGGGTACTAAGCTTCATGTTTCGGTTTTTCCTATTCTTTGAGTGTTTCGAGTCTGCCTCGGCCAAGGTACCTACCGTCTGAATTGTCCGCGCGAAAAGGGACTGATTGAGGCCGTTTCGTAAGCTTTCTCTATCGATGAGATTATCGGTGATATCGTCAAAGACGGCTATGGGGTGTAACCCTCGCACTTTCACCGCACCGGCTGTTCCAAGTTGGGTGGGTAGCTGCAATGTGCTTCAGACGGGGTATGCTCGAATGCCTTCCAGTCAACGTTGGTGCGCATCCATGTCCATGTTGGCTTTGGGCGATGCACATATTCGCAACCATCATTGCACCATTTTGTTGTACATCCATGGCTAACCTAACTCATTTACGGAAACCCTTTTGGCGGTTGAAGACCCAATGGCTTGAGGCATTCTGGGGTCCCCGGTGCATCGAGCGTCCAATTGGCGGGAAATTGCCCGGGTCCCGCGAGCTGCGGCTGGCCTGTTCTATGGCACGATGAAATGAGCCGCTCGCCGGCTCTAGTCGAAACTGTCCGCCGCGCCGGGGCTCCGGGCGCTCCGCCCAATCCCCACCTACCTCGCGCCGGACGCACCCTTGAGTTCGGCGATGTGAGGAAGCGTCCGATAGTGGTCGGCGTAATCCAAACCGTAGCCAACAACCCATACGTCCGGGATCTCGAACCCCAAATAATCAATCGGCACTTTCAGGCTGGGCCGCTTCTTGCGAACCATGACGCAGGTGCGCAGGGAGGCCGGCTGGCGTGCCTGCAGGAGACGATAGAGGTAGTCGAGAGTCTGCCCGCTGTCGACAATGTCCTCCACGATCACGACATGCCGCCCTTCGACGGGTTCGCGCAGGTCCATCAGGATTCGAACTTCGCCGTGCGAGGTACCCTTGCCATAGCTGCTCACGGCCATGAAGTCCACGACATGAGGCACGGAAAGCTGACGCGTCAGGTCAGCCAAGAAGATGAATGCGCCGCGCAGGATTCCGACGAGCAAGAGTGATTCGGCCTTCTCATAATCCCGACTGATCTGCCGGGCCAGGTCGCCGACCCTGTGCTGGATCTGATCGGTGGAAACGAGGATGTGGGAAACATCCGAAGGTCCCTTTGGCGTTCGTCCGCGCATGGATCATGTATAGACCAACCGCAACGCCTCCGGCAAGGCTAGGCGTGCAAACCGAGAATCAACGCACCAGGCGCGACGGATCCCGGTTGATGCTCCCGTTGTGTATCGATGCCGGTCCTTTCCGGGACGCCCTGCGCTGGATCAGCAGTAACCCATCAGCGGCCGAGCTCTCGACCCACCGAGCTCGGCCAATCTCGATGCGACCCATTTCACGTCAAAACCGGCTGCGCATACCGTCAATCGCCACCGGCCGGAACCCATTCGATTCCCGTTGAGAAGTCCGCCCACGTTCCCCCTACCCCTTCTCGGTCGGCGGCGCGGCGACTGGAACCGGGGAGCCGGGCCGCACCATCGCGAAGGGCTCCAATGCACGGTCCAAAGTGGCCGCATCCATCAGTCCGCGCGCCAGCACAACCTCGGACAGCGACCTGCCCGAGGCCAAAGCCTCCTTCGCCACGCTAGCAGCCATGTCATAGCCGAGGTACGGATTGAGCGCCGTAACGAGCATCAGCGAACCCTTCATCAACTCGCGGCAGCGGGCCTCATCGGCTTCGATCCCCACCACGCATTTCTCTGTGAATACGCGGGTCCCGTTAGCGAGGCAATGGACGGATTCGTGGAGGCAGTAGGCGATCAGCGGCAGCGTCGCGTTGAGCTCCAGTTGCCCGTCTCGGCCGGAGGCTGTCACGGTATGCGTAAGCCCATGCACGTAAAGCCCGACCTGGATGAGCATTTCACACATCACGGGATTGACCTTGCCCGGCATGATCGACGATCCCGGCTGGGTGGCTGGCAGCCGGAGCTCCGCGAAACCCGCGCGCGGCCCCGAGCCAAGCAGGCGGATGTCGTTGGCGATCTTCGTCAGGCTCGCCGCCACCGCGGCCAACTGACCCGCAACCTCCACGCAGTCATCGCGGGCCGCCTGTGCCTCGAAGTGATTCCTCGCCTCGCGAAACGAAAGCCCGGTTTCCGCGCTGAGAATACGGCAGACCCGCGCGGCAAACTCCGGATGCCCGGTCAAGCCGGTACCCACCGCCGTGCCACCAATCGCCAGTTCGCCCAGGACTGCAATCGCGCGCTGTACCCGTTCGCCAGCCTTTCGAGCTTGCATGGCGTAGCCGGAAAACTCCTGGCCCAGCGTGAGCGGTGTGGCGTCCATCAGATGCGTGCGGCCGATCTTCACGATGCCCGCAAAGTCGGAGGCCTTCGCGTCGAGAGCTGCCGCCAGCCCCATCAGCGCGGGGGCCAGACCGGTGTGCAGGACCCGCGCTACGCTCACGTGCAGCGCGGTTGGAATCACGTCGTTGGAGGACTGGCCGAGGTTGACGTCATCATTTGCATGCAAGGCAGGCGCACCCGCGTCCGCGAGCTGCGCGGCCCGGCGGACGATCACTTCGTTGGCATTTGTGTTGGTCGACGTGGCCGAACCGGTCTGGAATACGTCAACCGGAAAATGCAACGCATGCTGTCCGTCCGCGATCTCCTGTGCGGCCTGTTGAATGAGCCGACTTTTCTCGGGCGGAAGCCTTCCCAGCTCCTCGTTCGCCCGGGCCGCCGCAAGTTTGACTAGGCCGAGTCCCTGGATGAAAGCGGCGGGCATCGGCCGGCCGCTGATCTGAAAATTGAGCATCGCGCGCTGCGTCGATGCGCCCCAGAGCGCTTCGTCTGGCACCTGCATGTCGCCCATCGAATCTTTAGCCGTTCGAATGCCTTAAGACTAGTCAGTGACACTCAATATGCAACATGCCGGCCGCGATCCGGGTCGCGAGCCCACCCTTGGTCCCTCCGCAGGGCTCGATACGCCGACACTGATCGGAAACGGGGCCAACACCCCATACCAACCTGATATCTAATGATGGTATCTTGAGCTGCACTGCAACAATCAGGAAACAGCCATACTCATGAAAAAGCTCATCGTCCCCAGCCTCGTCGCCGTCGCCCTTTTCTCACTAGCCGCTTGCGCTTCCGAACCCACGCACAGCACGACCACCACGTCTCAACAGACGACGGTGCCCAGCCCGGTAACGACGACGACGACGGACACCCAGAGCAAGTAGGGCTCGAGCCGTCACGGTCGCGGACGTGAACAGATTCCAAGGAAGTTCAAACGGATAAGGTACCGAATATGAAGGACCACGTCTACAAACTCATCGAACTCACCGGCACCTCCACTCTGTCAGTGGAGGATGCCGTCAACAATGCCGTCAGGCGCGCGCATAAGACCGTCAAAAACCTTCGCTGGTTTCAGGTGGTCGACACGCGAGGCGACATCGTCAAGGGGCGCGTGGACCATTGGCAGGTGACGATCAAGGTCGGCTTTCCCGTGGAGGGCTGATCGACAAGCGGCCAAAGGGGCCATCACGCGAAACGAATCAAGGCGGATCCGGGCGCAGCCCGAAACGCCTAATAGAAACCAGGAACAAGATGCCCAACAAAGCGACAGGATCCGAATCGAATATCACTCGCGAACAACTGATCCAGCTGTTGAACGAGGACCTTGCGGGGGAATACCAGGCCATCATCGCCTACACCGTGTACAGCCAGGTCCTAAAGGGGCCCGAGTACACGGACATTGCACGTGAATTGGAAGCGCATGCCGCAGAGGAACTTGGGCACGCCATAAAGATTGCCAAGCAGGTTGATTACCTGGGCGGCATGCCGTGCGTTCTGGCCAAGCCCGTCAAGACGTCCAATGACCCGGTTGAGATGCTGCGAGCCGATTTGGACAACGAGCGGGCGACCGTAGCACGCTACCGCGTGCGCATCCGCCAGGCCGAGGCGATGGGGGAGTTCGCGCTAAGCGAGGTGCTGCGCGGAATCATCGTGCAGGAGCAGGATCATGAGATCGATTTGAGTGCGGCCCTGGGCATAAACGTGCCCCCCTCCTAGAGGACAGCCAATCCAAGCGAAAGAAGGGCCAAGCCCCCGGGATGGCGAGGCCTCAACCGGAAGGAATCCCCCACCTGACTTCGCTGGGTTCTCCAGCCGCTCTCAGTTCGCTTAGTTCATGCCGTCGGCGGCAAGCGCCTCGATGGAGGGAAGCTTGCGCTCGTTCGCGATGCGCACCAACTGGACCGCGATTTCAGCAGGAGAAAGCAGGTAGTCCACGCAGCCCGTTCTCACGGCGCTTTTCGGCATGTCGGGTTGCTTCGCCGTTTGGAAGTCCTGCGCAATGACAATACCCCCCTCGTCCTTGATGGATTGGAGCGCGGCGGCGCCGTCCGAATCGAACCCTGAAAGGATGACCGCTATCGCGCGCTTCCTCCAGTCCTCCGCCAGTGTCTGCAGGAAGATGGAGATATTCTTGGGCCAGCCAGATACCTTCGAGATGGGCGCAATGTGGAAAAGATCCCCGTCCATGGTAACCTGCTGTCCCGCCGGAACTATATAGACGTGGTCGGCTCTTACGAATTCGCGGTCGGCAATCAGCACCACCGGCATCTGGGTGACGTGCGGTAGGATTTCAACCAGCAGCGACTTTCCTTCGGCCGGTTGATGGTGGACAATGACGAAGGCCAATCCGGTGTTCGACGGAAGGTTCGAGAGGATGGTACGGTATGCGTCGAGGCCGCCCGCCGACGCGCCGAAGCAGACGATCGACAAAGGGTCGGCCCGATTGGGCTTTGTCAGAGAATTAGAGGCAGCGCGCATCAGGGAGGTCCATCATCCGGCAATCTCATGTCGCATGGCTCCGACCGCGGATCTCTTGGCGTCCGACTCCGTCAGCTCCCATCCCTCACCGAGCACCGGGCCCTCAGCGCTAACAAGGGCCCAACGCCATATGTCGTGCTGCTTTCTTTCAGTGAGGGCAAAACCGGAAAACCCGGGATCGCAGGTCACCTCAAGCGTGGAGAGCGAGAACAGGCTAGACGATGAAGCGAACGCAGCTTCGGCGTCTGCGGAAATCTCCAGGAACGAGCGCCAGGTCGGGGACATGAATAGCATGCGGGGATTGGATTGCTCCGAACAATAGGCCGACTTCCCCTTGTTTGCTATGGGGTGTTATCTGGCTTGGTCGTCCAAGGCGATATGCGTCTGCAGGCGACCTGTTTGCGGCATAGGGACCCGGGACCGAGGTATCAATCGACGCACCTATATTGTTATTGTCAAATCACTTAACAATCATTGGTATCGGCGCGCGGCTGGGGCGGTCGATGTGTCCCGGCACACCAGAGCATGGGCCAAGGTCCGCAGCGATGTGCGTTACGAGCTATGCCTGGGTCTTCCTGGAAACGTGATGGCGTGCGTGGTTCGCGCTGCCTGACAATGGCTGAATGGCTCCATTGTTGCGGCGCGAAGCGGTGTCGAATGAAGCAGACTGATTGGTCACCTCATGCGGCAGCAGGGGTTCTACGCCGCCATCTGCGGGTTTCGTGCCCTTGGGCCGGTTCTTGATTTTGGGGTGCATAAGCTTTCGTGTGTTTTTGCCGTGGGCGGGTTGATTGGACAGCATCGCGGACTACGTCCTTGGTGCGTGCGATTCAGTGAAAGGTTAGGTCGAGCAATCCCGGTGCGCTATTCGCAGCCGACATTCGCTTTCTTCGCCTTATGCGAAGCGGATCGCAGGTTGGTCCACGCCAAGCGCGACAAAGCCGCGGCCGGTCTTTTGCGCGAGGCGTTGCACGGATTGCAGCCGCAGTGAATCCGCCCCGTCAGGGACTTCGGCGGCCCTGAACAGGGTGGCCACGGTGGCTGCTGCGCTCTCCCGGCGTGCCAGGCAATCTTCCAGCCAGCGCTCGACGTAATCAGGGAGCGTCCTGCTTCCGCCGGACGTTGTCACGAGGATCAGGTCCGCCCGAACGGTGGCCGCAGTCGCGAGATCACGGTACTCATAGCCTTCCAACTTTGAAAAACACACAGGGGTCCATCGCAGCCTTCGGAAGCGCAGGTGTCGGATGGGCATTCTGGAAAGGCTCTCCACGGCCCAAAGGGCGGCCGAAAGGGTCTCATAGATGAGCGCGACATTCAACTCGCTCCGGGTTGTTGTGTATCTGCGCCGCTGCTCCGTATGGAACGAGATGGGAGTGCTCATGGTGACCTCGATGATTTTGAAGCGGAGGATGGCCTCTGTGCCGCGATGCTGGTGAACTGAGGAGCGGATAGGTTCGCGAATATTGTCGTGATCGACGGTGCCGAGAATTGGCCCGCCCCGAATTTGCAATCACACGCTCTAGCGGCAATGCAGGCGTTGTGGGGTCTTTACCTACCCAATCCAATGAGTCATAGGGTTGTGATCTGCCGGGAATTGGATAAGAGGCTTTTACCCCTGCAGATCCTCGCGCCGGCGTGCGCAGCAACGGTAGACCCCAGGGTGCCGGGTAGCCAGGAGCGAGGGAGGCATGGGCAAAGCCGATCTTCATCGCAAAGAATCAAGGGCACTCCTCGTCACTCGCAATGGCGCAAGGAACGAGCCGCGGCCGGCGCCCCGTCATAGCCCCGCGATGGTGGCGCCTGATCCAAAATTCTCCGATTAAGGGACCGTCGTACTAGCTGGAACTCTCTCTATCTCCTCGACGGCACCCCTTGGTACGATTATCTGCCAACCGCTCGACGCTTTTTGTAATGACAGGTAAACCTGCCGAGTCCGTCCACCGGAATCCTTTAACCTCAGGTACTCAGTAACCCGATCGTCTTGGCTTTGCTGATGGGCCACGATTTGAGCGCTATCCAGCGGTACCTTTCCTGCAACCACAACGGCTGTCAGGTCTTCAGCAGTGGCATATTGTTGTGAGGCTGTAGGAAGGTTGGTCAAAATCTCGGTGGCCTTAGATCGCGCATCAGGAGCTAAAACCAGGGTGTCCTTGATCGCACTTACATCACCGCCCGCCGCAGCCCAAAGCATCGTTTCAACAGCCGCCTCCGGTGTGCCACGACCCTGGTTCCTCCATGTAGATGCTGGAGCCCAGGTCCCCGGCTCTAGCGAAATCAACTTTGCGTCGGGCTGCTCATTAGCCACTCGAGCATCCTGCCCATGCCGGTCGACCTCGTCGCGGATGCGTTCCAATTTCCCGGGACTCGGTTGAAGTTGAAGGAGGCGGTCATATTCCCGGCGCAATCGATTGATCTCATCCGCCCGGTCCTTGATCACATCGAGCCGCGTCTGAAGTTGAGCCATCGTGTTTCTCTCAACACCCCAATAAACTCCCGCGACTGCACACAGGACGAGGGACACTGTCGATTTGAATCTCACCTTAGGGTTTCACCGTCGCGTCGGGTAACATCGGAGGCATCATGTCTTCTGGACGTGGAGAAACTGGCTCAACCGATACCCAGTCATCCGCGGCTGTTGGCGTCGTCTGACTATTAATCACAATATTGTGGAATCCCGCTTTGCTCGCTTGCTCGACAACGTAAGCTGTAGCTGAGAATGCTGCCCCTGGCGCTCCATTAACAACAAGCTGCGCCCCGGATGCGGGATCCTGTGCGTGAAAAACGACTAACCTGTTTAGGAATTCCTTGAGATCCACGGGCTCGTTCTCCCAAAGAATTCGACCTTCGGCCGTTACTTCAACGTGGAGCTGGGTGCCGACGGGCATCCCGTTGGCGGCGGCAATGTTTGTCGATCGTCGTGAGGAGATGTTTGCAAGTATCCTACGGAGATCCTCGGCTTCAGTAATCTTTCGCGATAGACGAAGGTTGGCCTGCTCCAGCTTACGGATCTCTTCGGGTTGTCCTTGAAGCCGAACCATCTGTTCCAGCATAAGGGCGTTTATGTGGTGCTGCCATGCAATCAGGATCGCCGAAGCCACAAAAACAGCACCTAAGGCCGTGCCTTTGGAAGTTAGGACTCTAACGAGTGAGAGCAGCCATGAGGTCGCAGCACCTGTGGCGCCAAATTCCACGACGGCGATACTGGCAACCCGATCCGCAAGGTTTCCTGAAATCTCTGTGTCCGGCTGCTTCACGAGCACCGCCTCCAGCGCCTCCATAGAGGAAGTAATCCCGGATTTCGCTAGCTTTAGACGAAGCTTCTCAACGGCCCGATCTACCCGTTTGCGGGCACCTTCTTCCGTCGTACTTTGGACTCCCGCGATTTCGAGATATGTTCGCTTAGAGAAAAATCGAAGGATTAGCGCCTCCCGATCGCCGTTGTTCAATTCGCAGATAAGATCATCTATAAGATCACGGATTCGACTCCACTCGTCGTGGGTGTATGTCCTCTCTGGAGACAAAACGCCCTGCATGCGAGATGCCTCGCCTTCACGGGTTTTCCGTCTGCGTTCCTTCCGAACATACTCGGCCGAAGCCAAGTTCGCACCCACATAGAGCCATCCTGTGACCGAGGATAGTTTGGCGAGCCTTGGGGCTTTGCGGGCAAGGTCACTGAATACCTCTTGGGTGATGTCCTCTGCTATCTGTGTATCCCCTCCGACACGGCGCAAGATGCTCGAATGCACGTGGCTTACATTACGGCGCACGATCTCGGTGAATGCCTCGCCGGATTGGTTCTCCACGTAGCTTCGAAGGAGATCGGAGTCACTCTTCATCTCGGTCATTTACCTAAGGCTGCCGTCATAAGGCCAAGCGGACAAAAAATCGAAGCGGGAATCGAAATTGACAGCCGAGGTGTCCCAAAAGGGTCTCTTCCTCGACACTGATTTCGGTCAAGCATACACTTGTTATGCATCTCGTGCGACGCCGTGTCCGGTTTGCCTGATTCGCAGTTTCCTCCGAATTGGTCCTCAGCATTCCCAGAAGATGATCGGTGTGCCATGTGCTTGTGAGGAGGCCAATATCTGCCTTAGTCGCATAATGACCAGCGTGTTGTAATTTTCTCGATCGCGAGGGTGAACCTTTCTCGGGCTGGGACATTCAACTTATACGAAGGCATCTAGTGTCCGAACCCCTCCACAACCTTGTTCAACTGGCCCGTAACAATCACGAATCCGCTTGGGACCAGCTCTTCCGAGCCTATCAGCTGCGCATCTTCGCCTATGCCAAGAATCTTACAGGCGACCGGGAAGCCGCGTTCGACATCGTCCAGGAATCCTTCATTCGAGCCATCGCCAATGTCGGAGACCTGCGCGACGACTCGAGATTCGGTTCGTGGCTCTTCGGAATCGCTCACCAGAGATGCATGCTGCATTTTCGCAGGACAAAGAGGGAGGTCGCCCTATTCGGAGACGAGGACCACGGGCGAGACGGAGAGGCGGATTGGCCCGACCCGCGTGAGGCGTTATTACAGGAAGAGCGGGCAGAGGCCCTTTACGCCCTGGTTGACAACCTGCCGTTGCAGCAGCGCTCGGCGCTCTTGCTGCACGTTCTCGGCGAGTTTTCGCTCGAGGACGTCGCCGCGATCGTGGATGTCCCCGTGGGAACGGTCAAATCCCGCCTGCATCACGCCAAGCGGGCGCTTCGGAGCCTGATCGAGGAGGCGAAACCGTGAAGGAAACCCCACAATACTGGCTGCTGGCGCGGGAGAAGGACGTGCTTCCCAGGCTCGATTCCATAAGGAGGGCCGCCGTTGCTCCCGAGAGGGCCACGTTGCCGGAGGTTGTCGTGGAGATCTTCCGGCCAAACCTGGGGGTTTGGCTTTCGCTCGCGCTCCTCTGGATCGTTCTTGCGGCGGCACATTTCAGGATTTCGGCAGAGACGACGACCTACTCCAAGGCCGCGGGGCAGCCACCGGACCTGGCCCTGATCACCCTTTCCAACGATGAAAAGATTTCCCTCCTGGACGCCCACTATTAGGCGGTGGCTTCTCACCGCCGCCGCCGTCGCCACCATCGTAGGCACGGCCTGGATCGAGGAGGACTTTCGGGGCCAGCGCGTGTTTGGAGAATTCGAGACGGAATGTTCAATTGAGGGAAAGCCGCTGAACTACGACTTCTACAAGCCGGCGCCCATTCCAGACGCACAGAACATGTTTCGAGCCCCAGTGCTCGCCCGGTTCTTCAACAGCGACGAGACCGATTTGCCGGCATGGCTGGCCTTTGAGCAGGGCAAACCGCCCCTGGCCGAGATGAGCAAGGTGATGGGAAACTGGCGACAGGGGACGCCTTCCGATCTCAATGCGATTTACGGCATCCTCGGAAAAGTGTCCCACTCCGGGTCGGACGCCGGGCCAAAGGCCGCCGCCGAACTCATTCTCGACACGTTGGCGGTGATCCGGCCGGACCTCGACGCCGTGGATGCCGCCGCACGTGATCGGCCGCAGTCCCAGATCGAGTTCGGAAATCTCATGCTGCCCTCATTCCGCGCACTGCGGTTCTTCGCCCGCGCGCTAACCCTGAGGGCCGAGGCGGAAATTACACTCGGGCGCGGCGATGAGGCGTTTAGGGACGTGTACGCATCGCTTCGGCTCGCTGAGGGCGCGGAGCGGTTCCCGCACCACATCACCCTGCTCATGTCCAATGTCATCGTGTCGTTGTCGCTTCAACCCCTATGGGAGGGATGTTTGAAAGAAAGCTGGAGCGATAGCCAGCTGACGTCCCTTCAGGAGCTTTTCGCAGGACTTCATCCGCTGCGAGAGCTGCCCGCAGCCTTCGCCGCAGGCAGGGCCGCCTACGCGGTCGGCTATATCAAGGACTCAAGGAAGCCCTTCTGGATGCCGGAAGGATGGTGGAAGATTAACGTCGTGCGTTTCTTTCGCCTCCATGCCGGCGGAGGCGATTCCAAATGGTTCGATCCTGGTCTGGAGCGGATAGATCTAACCTGCGTCGAACAATCCGATGCCCTTGTAGATAGGCTGATGAGCTCCTGCTCGCCATTTGACTGGCTTATCCGCCACGAGGCCTGGGGTACGCGAATCGCAGTCCTTGCAGCATTTGAACACAATCAATTCGCCATGGCGCGGGTAGCGTGCGCCCTCGAGCGGTATCGATTGCTCCATGGTAGGTTTCCAACAGAACTTTCCGGACTCGTCCCGGACGTTCTCGAATCGGTGCCCCTCGACGTCATCGACGGAAATCCCTTGCGCTACGAGTGCGCTGACGGAAAATATCTAAGGCTTTATTCGATCGGTTTGAGCGGCGTTGATTCCCATTCGCTGTCGAGGAAGCGGATTTCGGATATGTGGACGACAAAGGAAGGGTATTGGGAGTGGAAACAATAGTGGGCTGGCAACAGGGCGACAGCTATAATTCGGGGCATGCTGGTGTCTGAGACGTGATTTTTTCTTGAACAGCCCTCGGATACTGCTCCGTCCACTTTGGGCACACCATGCCTTACATTTAGCCGCGAGCCACAGGCTTAGGGAATTTGGTGGAACGCGTTGCACTTGCGCAACGAGTTGGGACTTCCTGGGGCGGCAAATTGCAATTCCCATTGGCCGTCCACTTGGCCGGATAGGGTCTTCACCCCATTGGGAGACACTGGCGTTGACAGACCATTGGCACTGATCTCGGGTGCGCGCATGTCGTACGAGCGGGATTTGGATGAATCACCCGATGCGCTTAGCCTGCGGGAACAGGTTGTCTTGGAATTTTGCGCAGAGGGCCTCGGCGACAGCGAAATAGCGGTCCGGCTTCAGATGAGCCGGAGGGAGGTATCGATCATCCGGGGCCGTGCCGCCACAAAACTCGTTGCAAGGATTGCCTCGGCTCATCCGTTTCATATCCGCGAGGTTGTGCTAGCCAGCCCACTCGATTCCGAGTAGTCGTAAGCGTATTCGAGCCCCCTGGATTTCCGTGGCGCGCAATATCGCCAATTCTCCCATAGCGTCGCGATTGAGGCTCAAGATTGCATGGGCGGGGTACGCCGGCAGATGCTGACAATCGGAAGGTGAATGCGCCCAGCACATGGGGCGTGTGATCGTTCACTAAGCATCCGATGCCGTTTGTCGGTGCAGCCCAAACAGCAACGAAGCCGCATCAACCGGCAAATAACCCGTGGTCCTAGAGCGCGAATCCAGTTTTCTTGAGGCGGGATTACCCCGGAGATGCCGCGAATTTGCAGACGCTTTCTTAATCTCAGCTTCAGGGGCTTAGGGTAATACCCCATTAGAAGGATGTGAACCTCTGCTCAGCAAATGGTACCAATGCAGCCATCGGGAACAACCGAAACCCCAAAGCCCAAAACGGGCGAACCACTTAATGAAAACTACGAAGTCATTCGACGAGAGCAAGAAATCAAGCGCCACCGGCATGATCGAGGGAGATGCTAACCTGATCGTCAAGTAACTCTTGCCGGCGTCCGCCCGGGTGGTTGCCCGGCCGGGCGCTCCCATCAGAACCATTCCTGCACTAGGGAATCTCCAACGATGATGAAAGATGCCTTACCCCCGTGCATGATCTCGCCATAATTGTTCCGTCTCTCGCTGCCGCCGGTTACTCACTAATATACCTGCTCTTCGGTGGAGGAATTGGCGGCGCCATTCTGATCTATTTCATCGCGAAGGTCCTAGGTAAATAAGGTTCCGAATGTTGGCTGACCCACCAGTTAATCCCGCAAAGCCCGACATGGAGATGAACACCTATTGGTCAAGCAGGTGGTCTGTCGGAAATCACTTCTTCCGAGATTCAGTTGGCTTGGCCGCCGACGGGATCCAGTTCCGCAAGAGGCGTCTTTTCGGATCGAATGAGGAGCATATCAACTACCGCGCGGTGGCGTCGATTCGGATTAAGAACGGCGTCTTTCTTTCGAACGTCTCAGTAGAGACATCGGGTGGGAGTCAGCCCATCTTCATCAATGGCCTGTGGAAATCCGATGCAAGGAAGGTCCAAGACGCAATACGGGCACACCAAGAAGGGGCGTGACCTGTCGACTTACCCCGCACGTTCGGCGCGTTCAAAGTCGCTGGTTTCTCAGCGCGAGCCGCCCTGCCCTTATTGAAACCGGTGTGGCTTGGAACGGCAGGCGTTTCTCTGGATCGCCTGGATTGTCTACAAAGAAAGGTCCCCGCCGAGGGATGCGAGCCTGCCCCCGAGGGAAGCTCGTGATGTCTGCAACTTTTCCGCCCAGGGCGTGTTCTTTGGACAACTTAAAAACACAACGAACATGAATAACAACCTCTTCTCAATCAGCTCAATCCTCGCCGCTTCCGCGGCTCTAGTCACAGCAACCGTCGGCATCGTCGCCTCCGTCATCGCTTTCACAGTGGTCGGCGTCCTGGCGATCTTCGCCCTCGACTACAGGCGCACGCTCGCCCCCATCAGCCTCCCGGCCGAGGTCGTCCCGTTCAATCCCACGGGCCGCTCGATGCCCGAGATGCAGCTGGCGGCCTGAACACCTCCAGGTCGATTCGAATCCGGCGCGGAGCCTCGTGCTCCGCGCCTTTCGTTTTTGGGGGCGCTAGGCGCGCTGCGACACGGTTGATCGGGCCGCCCGAGGGAGTACGGAGTGCCCGTGGGGAAATACGCGATGTCTGCAACTTTTCCGCCCAGGGCGTGTTCTTTGGACAACTTAAAAACACAA
>CAZHPC010000014.1:0-307 GCA_964534685.1 uncultured Opitutaceae bacterium | reverse complement strand
ACCTCCAGGTCGATTCGAATCCGGCGCGGAGCCTCGTGCTCCGCGCCTTTCGTTTAGTGGCGCTTCACCCGCAGCCCGGCGGCTTCGGCGGCACGTTCGAGGATCTCGATGTCCTTGGTTCCCCTGAAACCGGAAAACGCCGCCGCGACAAGCCGCCCGTCGGGCGCCAGGATCGGGACTCCCCCCTCCCAGCCGATCAGGTCGGGCCGCTGGAGCCCGAAGGAGCCCTCGTCGAGCTTCCCCGCGTAGACGAGCTCCTCAAAGCGCCCGGTGTGGTATCCGGTTCTCCAGACCTGCAGAACCTTTC
>CAZHPC010000013.1:0-50425 GCA_964534685.1 uncultured Opitutaceae bacterium | reverse complement strand
ACATCCGACGCGACCCCCGCGAGAAGGAACGCAAGAAGGCCGGCCAGCCGGGCGCTCGCAAGCGCTTCCAGTTCTCGAAGCGCTGATCCGCTTTCGGGTTCGATTTCAGGGCCGCCTTCCCGCAACGGACGGCGGCCTTTTCATTTATTGCTTTATTTTTGAAGTGTCGGAACGGATTGTTCGAAACATATGAAAGTTGGAATAGTCGGCGCATCGGGTTACGCGGGCGAAACGCTCGTCAAGCTGCTCCTTGGGCATCCCAAGGTTGAGCTGGCGGCCGTGACGTCGCGCACCCATGCCGGGAAGGCCCTCTCGCAGGTGATCCCCGCGGTCCGGGGCATCGACCGCGGGATAAGGTTCGTGGCCTCGGACCCGGCCGCGCTGGCGGCGGGCGACATCCCGCTCTTCTTTCTCGCGCTCCCGCACGGGGCGGCGGCAGAGTTTGCCCGGGCGCTGGTGGGCTCGGGCAAGCGGGTGATCGACCTGAGCGCGGACTTCCGCGTCTCGGATGTCGCGACCCACGAGCGGTACTACGGCAAGCATGCGGCGCCGGAGCTCCTGGCCCATGCGCGCTACGTCCTTCCGGAGCTGACGGCGCCCGACTGGAAGGGCGCGGCGAAGATCGTCGCGTCCCCGGGCTGCTACCCCACGAGCATCCTGATCCCCCTGGTGCCCCTGCTTCGGGACAAGGTGGTCACCCGCGAGCACATCGTCGCCAACAGCTTCAGCGGGGTGAGCGGGGCCGGCCGGAAGGTCGACGAGGCGTACCTCTTCGTGGAACGCAGCGAGAGCGCGAAGGCCTACGGCCTCGTCAAGCACCGGCACCTGTCCGAGATCGAGGAGCAGCTTGCGCTGCTCACCGGCGCGAAGACGGTGATCCAGTTCAACCCCCACCTGGCGCCGATGCGCTACGGGATAGCCACCACGATCACGGTTCCGGCTGCGCCGGGCGCGACGACGGAGTCGCTGTACGCCTCCTGGGGCAAGGCCTACGGCGCGGCGCCCTTTGTGCAGATCCTCCCGAGCGGGGAGACGCCCGACACCGCCCACGTCGTGGGGACGAACCGGATCGACATGTCGGCGGTCCACGACCCGCGCACGGGCAACTTCATCATCACCTCGGCCGAGGACAACCTCGTCAAGGGGACCGCGGGCCAGGCGATCCAGACGATGAACCTGTGGTACGGGTTCGAGGAGACGGCCGGGCTGCGCTGACCGCCCGGCCCCCGCGCTCAGCTCCTGTAGTCGGCGTTCTCGCTCACGTACTCGTGGGTCAGGTCGGCGCCGAGCACGACCGCGGAGGCGCCGCCGCGACCGACGTCGATCTCGATCTCCACGCAGCGCTCGTGCGCGGGAAAGTCGACGGGCGGCGAGAAGACGCCCGCCTTCGGCGGGGCGCTCGCGTAGAGCTCGGCAGCCCGCAGGTGGGCCACGAGGGCCGACTCCTTGGCGGGGTCGAGCCTGAACGCCCCGGCGCAGAAGATCTCGATGCCGCCGAGCTTGATCCTGAGCCCCGAAAGGTCGGTTTCGGGGGCGCGCGAGCCCGTGTGCTTCCCGATCGCCTGCACCAGCCTGCCGACATTGGGATCGTTGCCGGCCACGGCGCACTTGAAGAGGGGCGCGTTGACGACGGCCTTCCCGAGCGAGCGCGCCGCCTCGAAGTCCGGGGCGTTCACGACCGACACGCGGATCACGTGCCTCACGCCCTCGCCGTTGCGCACGACGTCCTCCGCGAGGTCCCGGCAGACACCGAGGAGGGCCTGCTCGAATTCGGAGGGGTCGGGGCAGGGGATCCTGCCCGACGAGACGAGCGCGACCGTGTCCGACGTGCTTGTGTCGCTGTCGATGCTGATGGAGTTGAACGTCGGCTCCACGGCCGACGAGAGCATGCGTCGGAGGCCGGCCCGGGAGACCGCCAGGTCGGTGAGAAGGTACACGAGCATCGTGGCCATGTTGGGCTCGATCATCCCTGCGCCCTTGGCGATCCCGACGATTGAGCCCCTTCCGACCCCGGCGCGGCGCACCTTGGGGTAAAGGTCGGTCGTGACGATGCCCTCGGCCGCGGGCATCACCGATCCGCCCGCGAGCGCGCCGACCGCCGCGGGAAGGGAACCGATGATCGCATCGACGGGCAGGCCCCAGCCGATGACGCCCGTCGAGCACGGGAGGACCGCGCCTGGCGGGACGCCGAGAAGCCGCGCCGCCTCGGCGCACACCCGCTCCGCCGCCGCCACGCCACCGGGCGCGCACACGTTCGAGATCTTGTTGTTGATCACGATCGCCGCCAGCGACGCCTCGGCGAGCCTGCCGCGCCCCACGATGACCGGCGCCCCGGGGAAGGCGTTCTTTGTGAAGACGGCCGCGAAATCCGGTGTGGGCCTGTCGACCGCGATGAGCGTGAGCGTCATCTTCGCCGGCTTGGGCGCCTCCGCGGGCGTGAAGTCGAAGCGTGAGACGCCGACGCGGAATCCCCCGGGCAACCGG
This sequence comes from uncultured Opitutaceae bacterium, assembly GCA_964534685.1. Classification (GTDB taxonomy): domain Bacteria; phylum Verrucomicrobiota; class Verrucomicrobiia; order Opitutales; family Opitutaceae; genus Palsa-1447. The sequence continues at coordinate 47,941 of CAZHPC010000013.1, read as the reverse complement.
GACTGCGAGGCGAGCCACGCGCGGTGCGAGGCGCGGTCGGCAAATGTCATCTGCGTGCTGGACATGAATTGAGAACTGTGGCCGCAAAGGCCCGGTGTGAAGCCGAATTTTCTCACGGCGCGCCTCAAATTGTTGTGGATATGCAAGGCAACGCTGTTGTAAGCATCATGTGACCGCATAAATGACACACGTGAACACAGTACGAGCCTTCTTCAATCGCCCGCGCCGCGCGCGGGTCGCGTGAGCACAGAAATGAACGTTGCCGAGGTCACGGCGAAGGCGAAGGTCCTTCTCGAGGCGCTTCCCTACATCCAGGATTTCCGGGGCTCGACCTTCGTGGTCAAGTACGGTGGAAGCTTCATGGACGACCCCGACCCGACGGTGCGCGAGAGCGTCAGCAACGACATCGCCTTCCTTTCGGCCGTGGGGATCAACGTCGTCGTGGTGCACGGCGGCGGCAAGGCGATCACGAAGGCCATGGAGGCCTCGGGCCTCAAGGCGTCGTTCGTGAAGGGCCTGCGCGTCACCGACGAGGCGACGATAGCGATCGTGAAAAAGACGCTCGACGAGGTCGTGAACCGCGATGTCTGCGAGGCGCTGTCGGCCGCCAAGGCGAAGCCGAAGGGGCTCCCGGGCGACACGGTGCTCGTCTGCCAGAAGCTGGAGAAGGACGAGGAGGGCAACGCGATCGACCTCGGCTTCGTGGGCGAGGTCACGGAGGTGAAGGTGAAGCTGATCAAGAAGGAGATCGCCGACGGCTTCGTCCCGGTCATCTCCCCGGTCGCCGAGGGCTATGACGGGAAGCCCTACAATGTGAACGCCGACATCGTGGCCGGGCGCGTGGCAAGCGCCCTGCGGGCCCGCAGGCTCTTCTACATGAGCGACGTTCCCGGGCTCCTCGCGTCGCCGCCCGATGTCGCCTCGCTCGTCTCGACCCTCAAGATCAGCCAGGTCGACGACCTCAGGAAGACGGGCGTGATCGACAAGGGCATGCGCCCGAAGGTGGCCAGCGCCGTCCGGGCGCTCGAGGAGGGCGTCCAGCGCGTGCACCTCATTGACGGGCGCCTGCCGCACAGCCTCCTGCTCGAGATCTTCACGGACAAGGGCACCGGCACCGAGATCATCCATGGCTGAGTCGCCCTCCCTTATCCGCTCGAGCGCTGCGGAGCTCTACGACGCGCACGTGCTCAAGAACTACCCCCGGGCTCCGGTGACGCTCGTGCGCGGGCGCGGCACGAACGTGTGGGACGACCAGGGCAAGTCCTACCTCGACTTCTCCTCCGGGATCGCCGTCACCTCGCTCGGCCACTGCCACCCGCACTGGGTCGCCGCAGTCCAGCGCCAGGCGGCCGAGCTCATCCACACAAGCAACCTCTTCCGGCACCCCAACCAGGGGGAGCTCGCTCGCAGGCTCGTGGGGTACGCCGGCCCCGGCCGCGTCTTCTTCTGCAACAGCGGGGCCGAGGCGGACGAGGCCATGATCAAGCTCTCGCGGCTCCACGGCGTCCGGAAGTCCGGGGTCGAGGGCAAGTGCATCAGGGTCGTGTGCGCGAAGAACTCGTTTCACGGCCGGATGTTCGGCGGGATGAGCGCGACGCCCAAGGAGAGCGTCCAGAAGGGGTTTCGCCCCCTGGTCCCGGGTTTCGTGTTCGGCGAGCTCAACAACATCGAAAGCTTCGCCAGGCTGGTCGACGCCGACACGTCGGCGATCTTCGTCGAGACGATCCAGGGGGACGGCGGGGTCAACCCCTGCACGAAGGAGTTCCTGGTGGGCCTGCGCCGGCTCTGCGACGAGAACAACCTGCTGCTCCTGATGGACGAGGTCCAGTGCGGCGTCGGCAGGACCGGGCGCTTCTACGCCTTCGAGCACGCGGGCATACGCGCGGACGCGGTCGCCATGGCCAAGGGCCTTGGCGGCGGATTCCCCATCGGCGCCATGTGGGTGGGCGAGGGCGCGGCGGAACTTTTCCAGCCGGGAATGCACGGGTCGACGTTCGGCGGCACGCCGCTCGCGTGCGCCGCGGCCCTTGCCGTCCTGGACGTCATCGAGCGCGAGGGGCTGCTCGAGCACGTCGCGCGCCTGAGCGTGCCCTGGATCGCGGAGCTCCGCCGGATGGCGGGGGATTTTCCGAGGCACGTGCTCGAGATCCGCGGGCTCGGCTTCCTGGTGGGTGTCCAGATGGCCTCGGACTCGGCGCCCTACGGCGCCGCGCTGCGCGAGCGCGGCCTGCTGACGGCCCCGGCCGGCGTCAATGTCATCCGCCTGCTGCCGCCCCTCAACGCTTCCGCCGAGGAGCTCGGCCGCTCGGTCGCCATCTTCAGGGAAGTCCTGGCCGGCCGCTGAACGGGCTGTTGCGGGACCCATTCAGCCCCGGGGCCGGGGTTCCGGCCGTCCCCACTTTCCTCTCGTCGGGCGGGGACCAATGCGCTAGGTGTATCCGCTTCATTCAATGAAGCACTTCCTCAAAGAGACGGACCTGATGCCCCATGAGTTGGGTGAGGTTTTCTCGCTTGCCCGCGAATTCAAGCGGACGAGGGGCCGCAAGGCGCAGCAGGTGCTCGCCGGCCAGACCTGGGCCCTCATCTTTGCCAAGTCGAGCACCCGGACCAGGGTCTCCTTCGAGGTGGGAATCAACGAGTTGGGCGGGCACGCGCTTTACCTGAACAAGCACGACATCCAGCTTGGGCGCGGCGAGACCATTGAGGACACGGCGCGGGTCCTCTCCCGCTTTGTCCACGGCATCGTCATAAGGACGTACGACCACTCGGAGGTGGAGCGCCTCGCCGTCGCTGCCACGGTCCCTGTGGTGAACGGGCTCACGGACTTCCTGCACCCCTGTCAGATCTATGCCGACGCCTTCAGCGCCGCGGAGCGCTGGGCGGGCGCGGACGGCGACCTCGTGGCCGCGCTCAAGGGGCGCAAGATCGCTTTCCTGGGCGACACGAGCTTCAACATGGCGAACTCGTGGATCCTGGGGGCGAGCCTCTTCGGGATGAGGATAGCGCTCGCGGGCCCCAAGGGATTCGAGCCCAAGGACAGGATACGGGCGCTGCTAAAGTCCGAGGGCCGCGCCGCCGACTTTGAGTTCACCTCCGATCCCTTCAAGGCGGTCGCCGGCGCCGACATCGTATACACCGATGTCTGGGCGAGCATGGGCCAGGAGGGGGAGGCCGGCGCCCGGAACACGCGGATGCGCCCGTACGCCGTGACGGCCCGGCTGTTCGAGGCGGCGAAGCCCGATGCCCTCTTCATGCATTGCCTGCCGGCTCACGCGGGCGAGGAGGTTGAACAGGCGGTGCTCGACAACCCGCGCTCGATCATCTTCGACGAGGCGGAGAACCGCCTCCACGTCCAGAAGGCGCTCATGTCGGTGCTCGCGAGGCAGAGGGCAGGCTGAGCCCGAGTGGCGGGCGGCCCCGTGCCTCAACCCCCGGCGAGCGTGCGAAGCCCCAGCAGGGCGTCCTCGACGCGTCCAAACACGGGCAATCCCTCCCGGGCGAAGGTATCGCGGTAGGGCTCGTAGGCGGGCCCCGCGTCCACGGCGACTCCGATGGGCCTTCCGGTGGCGGAGGCGAGGCCCGCCAGCTTCCGGGCGAACTCGGCGCCCGCGGCCCCTTCCGTCGCAAGATTGCGCGTGAACGGCACGAGGCCGAGCACAAGGACGCCTGCGCCGTCCCGCAGGAGGATCTCGGCCGCCCGCAGGTAGGCCGACTCTCCGGCCATCGGCGTGAGGTCAAGGGGCAGCCTTGCGGGAACGAGCCCCGCGAGCCCCTCCGCCTCGAGCATCTCCCCGAGCTCCAGGCGCGCGGCGGGCCCGAGGCGCGCGGCGGGCAGCTGCGTCTGCAGGGTGTCGCTGCCGTTGACCGACTCGAACCCGGCGTTGGTGACGAGCGCGACCGTGCCGGGTGCGATGCGGGGGTACGCGGCGAGCCAGGTGATCGCCGCGTCAAAGGCCGCGATCGACTCCGAAAAGCGGACGCCCGCCCGCGCCAGCACCGCGCGCTCGAGCTCGATCTGCCCCGCAATAGCCCCGGTGTGGCTTGCCGCCGAGGCCTGCCCGGCTGCGGTCCTGGCGCCCCTGTGCAGGAGGAGGGTCGTCCCCCGCTCGCGAAGCCGCAGCGCCGCGCCGAGCGTGGCCATCAGGTCCCCGGCCCTGAAGCCCTCGACATAGGCTGCGACCGCGCGGCAGCCGGCGTCGTCATCGAGCGCCTCCAGGTAATCCGAGAGGGACACATCGATCTCATTGCCGAGTGACGCGCCAAGGAGGATCCGGATGTGCCGGTGCCGCGACAAACGGGACAGGAGGAGGGCTCCGCTCTGCCCGAGCAGGACCAGCGAGCCTCCGTCGGGGCGGAGCTGCGGGGCCTTCCCGGGGGGGATGAACGAGGTGTCGAGCCCTATGGCCGGCACCCAATGGCCCAGGAAGTTGGGCCCGAGGATGGCCGGCGTCCAGAGTCCCGCCTCGCGGGCCGAACGCAGCTCGGCGGCCAGGCGGGCCCCGAGCCCCGCGTTGTCCGCACCGTCCCCAAACCCTCCGGAGACAAGGGCCACCGCCCGCGCCCCGCCCCCCTGCCTTAGCAGGTCCGAGACCGTGCCGGCGGCAACCGCCGCGGGCAGGGCCAGGATCAACAGGTCCACCGGAGCCGCCTTGAGCGCGGCGATGCCGGGCACGCACGGCACGCCCTCCAGGGTGTCCTGGCCGGGCTTCACGACGACGATCCTCCCCGCCAGCGAGGGGCATCGGCCGAGGTTGCCAAGGATGGTCCGGCCCACGCCCTCGTCCCGCGACGACACGCCGGCAACGGCCACCCGCCGGGGCGACATGACGGCCTCCAGAAAACCCGCGGGCGGGGGGAGCTTCGGGGGCGGGGGGGGCGCCCGCCGTCCCACGGCGTCCAGGGGCGTGGGCCGTCCGTCGGGGCCAAGCGCCACGGGATTGAGCTCGAGTAGGCTGACGCCCTCCTCCTCGGCGACCGCCGCAAGGCGCCAGAGCGCGCTCAGGAATTCCAGGAGCGCGGGCTCGGTCGTCAGGGGCTCCGCGCCCCGCAGTCGCCCGAGCCACACCTTGCCGAGGAAATGCGCCTTCAGCTCCTGCAGCGCCGCGGCGGGCGTCATGAGCCTGACCGGCCACCGCAGAACCGGAGCCATCCCGGCGAGGGCCTCCGCCTGCAGTCCGCCGAAGCCCAGAAGCACGATCCATCCCGCCTCGTGCCGAAGGAGTGAGGCAAACGCCTCCGCCGGCAGGCCCTCGGCCCGCGCGCAGCTCACGCGCTCGCAGACGAGCGCCCCGATCCAGCGGCGCCCCGCCGCCTCGACCCGCCCCTTCATCGCGGCGGACTCCGCCGCGATGGCGGCCTCGTCGTAGGCCATGAATTTGACGGCGCCGAGCTCCGACTTGTGCCAGAGCTCCTCGGCGAGCCCCTTCAGCACGACGGGGCGGCCGGGGACAAAGGGGGGGCGTGCGCCGGAGAACGCGTGCGCCGGGGGGCGGATGCCCGCCTCAGCCAGCATCCGGTAGGCCTCGGCCTCGCAGACAAAGGACGTCCGGCTCATTCGGGCGCCCCGGCGACGGCCTTCTGGCCGGCGGCGAAGGCTGCCTCGTTTACCGGCAGGGTGGAGGGCTTGTCCTTCAGGATCTCCCGAAGCGTTTCGATGAAGCGCGACGCCGGCAGGATGTCCGTCGCCGCCTGCAGGGCTCCCAGGGCCGCGAGGTTCTTCACCATGGGCCGCTGCAGGTCAGCGGCGATCCCCGTGAACGGGATGCCGAGGACGCGGCGGTTGTAGGGCGGCTCACCCGGCTCCGTGATGACGGTGCTGTCGTAGAGGATCAGACCGCCCTCGGGAACGCTGGGCGCGAACCGCGCAAGGCTCGGGGCGTTGAAGGCGACGAGGATATCGGGTTCGCTCGCGGATGGGTTGAACACTTCCTCGTCGGCGATGTGGACATCGGCGTAGGAGGTGCCGCCCCGGCTCTCCGGACCGTAACTCGGGATATGGGTCGCGTCGAAGCCCTCCGCAATCGCCGCCCGGGCGATCAAGAGCCCCGCGGTCTGGGCGCCGTCGCCGCCCGAGCCGGCAAGCTTGAGGCTGCGGTCCCTTGCGCCGAGCGGGTGCCGCCGGGCGCGCGCGTCCGCGTCCCTCTCCCGTTCCGGCTCAGCGCCGCATAGCGCGAGCACGCTCTCGGCGTCGAAGCTGCGCGGGGGCCGCTTGAACCACGGCTCCACCACGCGGTCCTTCTTAACGCCCAGCGGGAAGACCGGCTCCATCTGGGTCCGTATCCACTCCTCGGACGCCTCCGCCGTCGCCTTCAGGTGGGTCGGGCATTCCGAGAGCACCTCGATGAACGCGTAGCCGCGCCCCTCGACCTGGATCCGGAGCGCCTTTGTTATGGCCTTGCGGGCTCTGAACCGCTGCTTGGCGTCGTAGAGGGCCACCCGCTCGACGTAGACGGGCCCGCTCAGCTCGGCGATCAGCTCGGCCACGCGTAGCGGCTGGCCCATCCACGGGTGGCGCCCGTTGGGGCTCGTCGTCGTCTTCTGGCCGATCAGGGATGTGGGTGCCATCTGGCCGCCGGTCATGCCATAGATCCCGTTGTTGATGAAGATGACCGTGATCGGGATGCCCATCTGGGCGGTCGAAATCGTCTCCGCGAGCCCGATCGACGCCAGGTCCCCGTCTCCCTGGTAGCAGACCACCACGGAATCGGGGTTCGCCAGCTTGTGCCCGAGCGCGACCGCGGGTGCCCTGCCGTGCGCGGCCTGCGTGTTGCCGACGTCAAAATAATAGTAGGCGAACACCGAGCAGCCCACGGGGCTTATCAGCACCGTGCGGTCCTGCACCCCGAGCTCGTCGATCGCCGCGGCGAGGTCCCGGTGGGCGAGGCCGTGGCCGCAGCCCGGGCAGTAGTGCGTGGTGTGGTCGGCAAGGCCCTTCCCGTGCCCGTGCCTCTCAAAATGGTCATAGAAGGTGCTCATACGCGCACCTCCTGCGTCTCGCGTATGCCGGCGACAATCTCGGCCTGCTGGGGCAGCATGCCGCCCAGGCGGCGCACGCTCGTGATGGGGGGCGGCTGGATGCCGGCGTGGCTCAGGGCCAGGCGCATCTCGTCCTCGAGCTGCCCCGGGCTCGCCTCCACGACCACGATGTGCTCGACGCGCGGCAGGACCTCGCTAAGGGCGTCGATCGGGAACGGCCAGAGCGTGACGGGGCGGAAGAGTCCCGCCGCGATCCCCTGCTCGCGGGCCGTCTCGACGGCCCCCTTGGCCATCCTGGCGGGCGTGTTGCACGCGATCACGAGGACGCGTGCGTCCTCGCAGCGGTAGGAATCGGCGCGCTGCTCGTCCGCGCAGATCGCCGCGTACTTGGCCTCGAGCTTGAGGTTGTGCGCTTCCAGGTCCTCTTCCGAGAGGTAGATCGAGCAGATGAGGTTGTTGCGGTGCGCGCGGTCACCCCAGACGCTCCAGGCGGGCAGTCCCGGCTTGAGCATGCGCGCGGGCAGCCTCACCGCCCCCGTCATCTGCCCGAGGAATCCGTCGCCGAGGACCACGACGGGGTTGCGGTAGCGGAAACTCAGGGCGAAGGCCTCCATCGTCAGGTCGAGCATCTCCTGCGGCGTGCTGGGGGCCAGGATGAGCGCGTGGGTGTTGCCGTGGCCAAGGCCGCGGCAGGCGAGCTTGATGTCGGCCTGCTCGGGGCCGATGTTGCCCAGTCCGGGACCTCCTCTCATGACGTTGACGAAGACCCCCGGGACCTCCGCTCCGATCATGTAGCTGATCCCCTCGAGCATGAGGCTGAAGCCCGGGCTGCTCGTGAAGGTCATCGAGGGGACGCCGGCGGCGCCCGCCCCGTACATCATGTTGACCGCGGCGACCTCGCTCACCGCCTGCACGAAGGCTCCCCCGAGCTTGGGCAGCATCTTGGCCATGAGCTCGGCCCCCTCCGTGCTGGGCGTTATGGGATAGCCGAAGACATGGCGGCAGCCCGCGAGCACGGCACCGATAGCGGAGGCGTAGGTTCCCTTGACCACCAGCGGCTCGCACTTCTCCAGCGGGATCGCCTCCGCGGGCTGCTCGCGCGAAGGGGGGCTGTCGACGACCTTCTCCCCGAAGAGCTCGGTCGGGTCCCTGAGGCAGTAGGTCTCCGCGGCGTGCGCGACCTCGGATTCGGGTCGCAGGCCGAAAGGCTCGGGGCACGCGCCGATGCACAGGCCGCAGCCGTTGCACGCGTCAAGCCGAAGCTCGACCGGGATGAGGCCGGTTCCGGGGAAGACCGCCGTGCCCGGAGTGATACAGCCCTTGGGACACACCTCCACGCACCTAAGGCAGCCCTTGCAATACGCGGGTTCCAGGAAGGGACGATCACGGGCCGTGGCCGGCATAAATGTACGAAATTACTGTGCGGAGACCAAGATATGCCTGCCGGAGGACGTGTGCTGCGCGTTTATTGGCTTAAGCTGCGCGGTCCTTGGCCACGGCGCGAACGGGGCGGCGGCGCAGCTCGGCCGCCGCATCTTCGGTCCCGCAACCCCCCCTCCGTGGCGTAACATTGTCCCCTGTGTCGACGTGCCCTCCTATTGGCAATCTGCTCAGGGCCAGCAATTCTCACTCCAGGTTGTCTGGTGTTTGTCTGGATGCTCGATCATTCCCGTCGCCTACATAATCCAGCTCGATAATCGGGAGCGATGAGAGATGGCATTACGAGGTCGTCGATTTCGAATTCACGGCCTGACTGCGGACGGCGGCGAGAAGCCACGGCAGCACGAGCACCAGCGTCCAACTGGCCGCCTGCTTGACCCAGAAACCTGCCCACCCAGCCCACAGAAAGTTGGAGCCCAACGACAGCACCAGCGCCATTAGCGCTAGCATCGCAAGCAAGTAAATCTGCCTGGACGGCAATCCCACCCAAACCAGGAGTTGCGGCACGGCTAGAAGCAGGAAATCCAGCCTGTAGTCGAAATTCGAGCCCGCCACGAAGGTTCCTGCAAATATCCAGGCTGCCGCCGATAACCCGAGAACATGGGGCCATTCACCGGCGAGTCCGAGCCCCTCCCAGGGAATCCGGAATCGGGCTGGGGTCTGTGGAGTAGCGCCGGCGCAATCCCGTTCGCGCCGCGATCTTCCCCCGAGACCCAGGACGATTCCCAAGGCGATCAACAAGGCGGCCAAAAGCCGGGCGCCCATGCGGAGGAATTCGGGATTGGGGCTGCCCCACCCATTTCGACCGCAGATCGAGGCCCATGCGGAAGGCACGACACACGCCCCGTAGGAAAACATCCACATTGTGTCAGGTGTATTTCGCAGCACCGCCTTTGTGTCGGCCGCCGTCACCGCCAGGTACAAGAGGAACAGGAGAAGGGGCCATCCGATGGCGCGCATCCTTCCCCGGGGCGAGTGCTCCGCAAGAGCTCCAAAGGCCAAACACGGGTAGAGTTTCAGCACGGCTGCGCAGAGAAGGATGTAGCCTGCCACCGCCTTCCGGGCCGCAAGCAGGCACGCGGCGGCGACAAGGGCGACAATCAGCTGGTCGGTGTTCCCGCGTTCGACGCCGAGCTGTACCGCGGGCAGGCAGAGAAGACCGCCCAAGGCCGCGGCCCTCAACGGGCTCCTGCACGGCCCCCAAAATGCGAGCAGAACGGCCAGACTGACGACCGCGAGTGAAACACCCACGGAATTCACCGCGGCGTCCCTGTTCGAAAAGCGCATGAACATGAGCCAAATCCTCGGGTAGTTATAAGGCCTCCCGATCGAATCTCGCGCGTCGGAATTATACGGGTCCCCCCCGCTCGCGACCACGGACTGGGCATAGGGAAAGATTCTCAAGTCGGCAAAGGAAGGTGACAGGGCAAACACTCCGAGGCTCTTCATGCGCTGAACCCTGGCTGGGCCCGCTGCCGCGCCAAACACCGCTAGCCACCAGGCGGCCACAATCAAGAGGGTCAGCCAACGAAAGTCCCGGTCGGGACCCCTAATGGCCGGACTCTCGGAATTCGGGGGCATGGGCGGCCTCACAAGGGCGGGGCCACCCGGGCCACGGCCTTCTCGGCCGGCCGTTCCTTTGCCAATTTGCAGACGCTCCTAATAGAGCAGCAAGATTTATTGATCGCGGGCGTGTCGGCCAGCATCTTCTTCAGCACGGCGTTCTCGCGCTCAAGGCCTCGAGCCGTCTGGCCGCGCTGAGTTCCGCATGGCCAGACTGGTTTAACCAACAATCCAATCTAACGCCCGAGATATTCACCTCCCGGGAACGCCTCATCAACAGGGCGCCCACATCCCAGCTGCAGTTTTTCCGCTAGCGTTCGATACAACCCTTTTCACAGGCCTGTGACCAGATTGGCTCCTTTGGGCTTTCATCCAACCGCTGAGCCCCATGTGATTGAAAGACCGAATCTGGTATTGGGCAAACGCAGTTGGGTATTGGCACCATCGCTCCTACACCTCTTCGGGCCTGACGGAGCGCGCTGGGAGTCTGGGCGCAGCTCCGATCGCCTCGGCCGGCACCCTTATCCGAACAGAATTACCCAACAAGGATTTCTCGAAGCCGTGCCTGAAAGGGACATTTCTCCGAGCGGGCCCTGGCGCTCCTTGCGGTATTGGATGGCGGTATTAGGTGATCGTATTTCATGCGGGAATCCTGTTCAGTCACGCGAAAGTAAAGATGGCCTCGGAATTAGCAGACAATCTCAGCACCAAAGGAAGTGCGCGCCGGTTGTTCATAGCCCTACTTTTCTTTGTTGTCGTCCTTTGTCTCCGGTTTGGCGCGCTTTCACTTGATGCGGCCAGCGGTTTCGTCAAATACACGGGGTATTGGGCGACGCTGCTTTCTTTGGCCGCGTTTCTTTGGCTTCTCGTTCGCTCCTTTCGCAACAGACTCTCGGCTTGGAGGCAGCACCTGCCGGGGTTACTTGCGGTGGTTGTTTGCGGCGGCCTCTTGCAAGCAAATGAACCGCATCGGTTTCGTGTGATGTTCGATGAGTATGCGATACTTTCGACATCAATGAACATGCATTTCAACCGCCACGCAGCAGTTGCGAGCACGGGCCAATACGCCAACGGGCAAATGCAGTATGCGGGCGAATACGTCGACAAGCGGCCTTTGGGGTATCCGCTCCTGGTTTCATTTGTTCATGACTTGACCGGATACCGACCCGCGAATGCCTTCGTCGTGAACGCTGTTGTAGGCTTCGCGTTTCTTGGAGCGGTTTACATTGTGGGAGTTCTTCTCGGCAGCACCGGGCTTGGGCTGCTCGGCGTCTTGCTTGCCACCGGTTTGCCGCTTGTGGCGCAAAATGCGACAGGAGGCGGCATCGATTTGCTGAGCGCGGCCATGGTGCTCGCCGTGCTGGCACAAATCATTCGGCATTTGCGTTCGCCCACATTGGCGAACTCGGAACTGCTCGTTGCTGCCTACGTGTTCGCGGCACAGGTTCGCTACGAATCGCTCACACTTGGGCTCTTGGTTGGCGCCGTGGTCGTCCTTGGTTGGTGGCGTACCCGGCGAATTGAGATGTCCTGGTTGTTGACGTTGTCGCCTCTACTGCTGCTGACGCCCGTGCTCATCAATTTCGTTTACGTGGGAACCCCGGGGTTTTTCGAAAGCCACCGACTGGGAGTTGAGACCTTCAGTAGGACCTTTCTGGACCGGAATTTGGGGGAGAATATCTATTTTCTCTTCAACTGGGACGGCCGCATGGTCAATTCTCCGTTATTGTCCCTCGTTGGCATCGTCTCCCTGCTGCTGTGTCTGGTGAAGTTTGCGCGTTCGGTCCCGAAAATGGTGAAAGACGGTGACCCGCTGCTGGCAGTGATCGGTCTCGCCGGTTTCGGCCTTGGGTTTGCCGTTCTCACACTCTTCTATTTCTGGGGAAAATGGACGGATCCGATTGCTGCTCGGCTCTCATTTCCGCTTCAATTGGCATTGCTCGTATCGACTCTCTACGCGGGTACCCTACTCCTGAAAACGCGCCAACGGCTTCGCGCCGCTCAGATTTTGGCCGGCATTTTTGTTCTAGGTTACACTTTGCCGGCAAGCGCCCGACACCAGGCGACGAAAGACATGAGCGGAAGCTACGAAACTTCGTGGGCTGTTGACTACATTCTAGCGCACTGCGACGAAAGCACATTGATTGTGAGCGAGTCGTCTCTGCCGTTTGTATGTCACGAGCGTCCAGCAGCGGGGTTCGCGGTCGCCGCACACAACGAGCCACTCCTGCAGCTTCAGTGGCCAAAGACACCCTATCGACAAATACTCGTGCTGCAGGACTTGGTATACAACGCTGGTACCGACCAGTGGGAGGTTTGGCGCGGCTCTAACCTCACTCCAACGCTGCCTGGTATGGTGCTCGAAACGGTAACCGAACACGTCTTCGTTAGCGGCTATATCTCTCGCATCTCTCGACTGATTCGCTACGAGCCACAAACGAGCAGTTCCGCCGTTGCGGTTCCCGCACGATAGTAGGACCAGGGTCGGTCTGAGCTGCGCCGGTGGGCCTCTAGCCCTGTCCCAAATGAGGATGGCGCCGGGTCTGCAGGGAAAGCCGGCGATGTAGACTGAACGATCAATGAGGCCTTTGATTGTGGGCGATGAAGTCGGCGGCCAATTCTGCCACCCTAATGTCTCCGCCCTTGGGATAGCGGTGCCTGAGAAGATACTTGGCGGCTTCCGAAAGCGATTCGTGCACCCTGGCGGACTCCAACAGGCTCAATGCTTGGAGGGCATCGTGTCGCTGCGCGGCTGACAGGCTGTATTGGCTCCCGCCGCGTTTAAACTCCGCCCGCCAGTCGGCCTGGACCGCGCGGACCCCATCTTCAGTCTCGCAAATTTGGCGCCGTCGGGGTGTAACTCTCGTCCCAGTGTCGACATCCCATCAACCGTCTTTTTGTGGATATACGTACAGCCACTTCATCGAGCTGTTATTTCATTTTCATTACGAAATGTAGATTTCCTAGGAGAAACCCATGAAAATCGTCCTCGCCTATTCGGGCGGCCTTGACACGTCCGTCATCGTCAAGTGGCTCCGCGAAACGTACGACGCGCAGATCATCACCTTCGCGGCCGACATCGGCCAGGAGGAGGAGCTCAAGGGGCTTTCGCAGAAGGCGCGCCGCACCGGGGCGTCGAAGCACTACACGCTCGACCTGGTCGAGGAGTTCGCCCGCGACTTCATCTACCCGATGATCCGCGCGAACGCGGTCTATGAGGGCCAGTACTACCTCGGAACGTCCATTGCCCGGCCGCTCATCGCCAAGGCCCAGGTCGCCATCGCAAGGAGGGAGAAGGCCGAGGCCGTCGCGCACGGCGCGACGGGAAAGGGCAACGACCAGTGCCGGTTCGAGTTCACGTACATGGCGCTTGCCCCGGAGCTCCAGATCATCTCGCCCTGGAAGGTCGAGGCGTACCGCGAGTCGTTCCCCGGCCGCGCCGAGATGATCGCCTACTGCAAGGAGCACAGGATTCCGGTCGAGGCCTCGGCGAAGAAGCCGTATTCGATGGACCGCAACCTTCTGCACATCTCCTACGAGGCCGGGATCCTCGAGGATCCCTGGTTTGACCCGACGACGCGCGCCAACCGGGCAATGTTCAAGCTGTCCGTCTCGCCGGAGGAGGCGCCCGACAGGGCCGAGTACGTCGAGCTTGAATTCCGCAGGGGCGACTGCGTTGCGGTGAACGGCAAGCGGCTCACGCCTGCGGGCGTCCTCAAGGCGCTCAACAAGCTGGGCGGCAAGCACGGGATTGGGCGCGTCGACCTCGTCGAGAACCGCTTCGTCGGAATGAAGTCGCGCGGCGTGTACGAGACGCCCGGCGGCACGATCCTCGTCCACGGGCACCGGCAGATGGAGTCGATCACGCTGGACCGCGAGGTGATGCACCTGCGCGACTCCTTGATTCCAAAGTACGCCGAGCTTGTCTACTACGGCTTCTGGTTCGCCCCGGAGCGCGAAGCGCTTCAGGCCCTCGTCGACGAGAGCCAGAAGTTCGTCACGGGGACGGTGCGCCTCAAGCTCTACAAGGGCAACGTCATCACGTGCGGGCGCAAGTCGAGGTATTCGCTCTACGACATGAAGGTGGCATCGATGGAGGGCGTGAAGAGCTGGTACAACCAGAGCGACGCCACCGGATTCATCCGGCTGAACGGGCTGCGCCTGCGCGCGCGCAACCTCGCGCAGCGCGGGCCGAAAGTCTGACCCCGGTGGAGCGGCGCCTTGGCGCCGCCCCTCAGCTCGAGGGCTTCGGGAATAGGGCCAGGAACGCCTCCGGGCCGCCTTCCATGAAGCCCTCCTGCTTGAAGACCACCTTCTCGTCCGAATCCAGGACGATGATGGTCGGGAAGCCGTCTACATTGTACTTCTTCTGGAGGGCGGCGTTCTGGTCCACGACCTCCTTGCTGAGCGCGTGCTCCCTCGGGTAGTCGAGCGTCACGAGGACCAGCTTTCCGGCGGCGAAATCCTCGAACTTCTTTGTCGCGAAGATCTCCGCGTCGAATTTCTTGCACCAGGGGCACCAGTCCGAGCCGGTGAAGTTGAGGAGGAGAAGCTTGTGCTCCTTTTTTGCCTTGGTCAGGGCCGACGCGTAGTCCTCGGTCCAGCCGGCCGCGTGCGCCGCGGCGGCAATGAGCAGGCCAGCGACGCAGGCGGCGAAAATGCGATGCATGTTTTTCATGGGTTGTCGGTTGGAGGGACGGGGCGGCGGGTATATTCCCCGGGGAAACTAGAACAGTGCGTTCACGACGATGCCGACTGCCGTGATCGGCCCGGAGTCGTTGAGGCCGTCAAGCGTGCGGTCCACCTTCTTTATGGTCACCTGGGCGCTATCGTAGAGGCCTGGGTCGTTGATCAGCTTGCCGAGGGTCCCCTCGCCCTTGGCGAGCTTGTCCGAGACGGCGCGGATGTTGGCGATCGAGGTCTTGATGTTGTCGGCGGACTTCTGGTCGTAGACGAGCGCTCCCAGGGTTCCCTGGCCGGACTTGATCTGGTCCATCATGGTCTCCGCGCTCGCCACGAATTCCTTGGCCTGCGTGGCGGTGGCCTTGATTTCGGCGACGGTCGCGAGGAGCTCGTCATGCAGCTTCGGGTCGTTGACCAGCTTGCCGAGGGTGCCCTCGCCGCGGTTGATCTTGTCCGTGATCTCCTGGACGTTCTTCATGGTCGCGTCCACGCGGGCCGTATTGTCGGACACGAGCTTGTCGAGCTTCTGGATGATCCCGCCGCCGTTCTTGCTGTCGCCATTCAGCGCCTTGCTGAACGTGCCAAGCGAGTCCTGGAGCTGTTTGCCGAGGCCGCCAAGATCCGACATGATCGAGTTCAGGTCGGGCGTCGTGACCGTCTTGATCTCGGCGCCGTCGGGAAGGGGCGGAACCCCGGGGCTGCCCATGTCGATCGCGACGTAGTTGCCGCCGATCAGTCCGGCCATCTCCACGCTCGCCACCGCGTCGCTCGCGATGGGGATCTTCGGGTCGATCTGCAGAACGGCCTCTGCGCGGCGGCCGGCTAGCCGCGTCCTTTCAACCGCGCCGACCTTTACTCCGGCCAGGCGGACATCATCCCCGTTCTTGAGCTGCTTCAGGTCGTCAAAGCTGGCGATCAGCGTGTGGGTGTGCTCCTCGAAGATCTTGCCGTCGCTGAGCGTCTCGAACGTCACCCATACAAGGGCGACCCCGAGGAGGAAGAATAGCCCAACGCGGGCCGTCTGTTGCGTCGTGTTCATGTTTGTGCCTGGGTTTCGAGCTTCTTAAAGCGGGGGTGCTGAATGTCTATTTTCGGATTCAGGAAATCGACGATCCTCGGGTCCTTGGACTTGGAGAGATCGTCCGGCGTTCCGAGCGTGACCAGCTCGCCGTCCATCAGGATCCCGACGCGGTTGGAAATTGTGAGCGCCAGGTCGCGGTCGTGGGTCACCACCAGGCTTGTGACGCTGTACTCGTTCTTGAGGGTGGCGATGATCTCGCTGATCGTGGCGCTCATGACCGGGTCAAGCTCGCTCGTGGGCTCGTCGTAGAGGAGAAGCTGTGGTTCCATGACCAGCGCCCGCGCGATCGAGACGCGCTTCTTCATTCCCCCCGAGAGCTCGGAGGGGAACTTGTTCACGGCGTCCTCGACCGAAAGGATCTTGAGCGAATGAAGCACCCTCTCGCGTATGGCCTTCTCGCCGCCTGAGCGGTGCTCGCGCGGGTAGAGCGCCAGGTTGTCATAGACGTTGAGCGAGTTGAAGAGGGCGCCGTCCTGGAACACGAGGGCGATGCGATCGCAGTCGCGCGTCGCCTCCAGCGAGGGATCCAGGCCGTCGATCGTGATCGTGCCGGAGCTCGGGGTCTCCAGGCCGGCTATGTGGCGCAGGAGCACGCTCTTGCCCGAGCCGCTGGGTCCCATGAGGACGAAGATCTCGCCGGGCTGGACCTCGAACGTGATGTCCTTGAGCACCTCGACGCCCGCGTAGCTCTTGCACACGGCCTCGACCTTGACGCCGACGGCATTGGCCTCGGCGCCTGTGAAGGGATTGCGGGTTTTGCTGCAGGGGGAGTCCATCGAATTGGGATGCGCTGTTGATTAGACGAGGACTTTCGTGACGAAGTAGTCCAGGACGAGGATCAGGATGAGCGATGTGACGACCGCCCGGGTGACGGCCGCCCCGATCTCCCGCGGGCCGCCGCGCGTGTTCAGCCCGATGTCGCAGCACACGAGAACGACGACAAAGCCGAACACCTCGGCCTTCTCCACGCCGTTCATTACGTCCTTGAATTTCGTGTAATGCCGGAGGGCAGCGAAATACGCCTCAGGGCTGATTCCCAGGCTGCTCACGTAGCGGGCCACGACGGATCCGCCAAACCAGCCCACGATGTTGGAGATCATGGTCAGGACCGGCATCATGACGATCACGGCGGCCAGCCTCGGCAGGACGAGGATCTTCGCCGCGGGGATGTTCATGATCGTCAGGGCGTCGATCTCCTGGTACACCTTCATCGACGCGAGCTCCGCCGTGATCGCCGAGCCCACGCGCCCGGCGAGCAGGACCGAGGTCATCATGGGGCCCAGCTCGCGTGCCATCGAGAGGCCGACCAGGCTGCCGATGTACTCCTTGGCGCCAAAATCCGACATCGAATAGCCCGCCTCGAGCGCCAGGACGGTTCCAATGAAGAAGCTCAGGATGGCGACGATCGGAAGGGTGGTGTAGCCGATCAAGTAGCACTGCTCGATGAAGCGCGCCCATTGGCGAGGCAGGGAGCTGCTGTAGGACAGCGACCTGAAGAAGAGTTGGACCACGCTTCCGACTCCTTCGAGAATTGAGGTGAGTTGCTTCATTTCAGCGAATTGCCAGCATATCCTTGTCTCGTTTTGCCCCCAAATCGAATCCTAAGATGGTCCAGGTGGCGCCAGAACGCTCGCGGCGCATGCCGAGGAGCGGCCCGATGTGGAATTCCTCGAGGCCCCCAGCGGCGCTGTGCCGCCATGTGACCGCATTCCAGAGCAGCGAGTTCCGTGATTCGCCCGTTGGCTTGTGGTCATAGCGGTAGATCGAGAACAGAGGCGTCCAGGTCTTCCGGATGTCGGGATTGTCCGCGAAAAAAACCTCGATGGGGCTCGGGATCTGGACCTGCCGGCTGCCGGCCCCGTTGTCCCAGATGCTGACCAGGGGCCAGAAGTGGCGCTTGTAGGCCGGCGCCAGCCATGGGCGGGAAACGCTCGTCTCGTCGAGAGACCAGTAGACAAAGTAGAAGAACTGGGTCTTTGACTGGGCGATATCGCCGTCGGCAAAGGTCCGCCGATGCCAGAACGGCCAGACAATCCACGTGGAGGCGGTGCCCTTGGTGTTGGAATACGTGTAGAACGGGCCCCAGCGGTTGAGGACGCGGTCGTCGCCTCGTCCCTGAAGGAGGAACGGCCAGAAATACCGCTTCTCGCTGTAACGGTAGGGGATCGTGCGCTCGGTGTAGCCGAAGAAGGGCCAGAGG
This sequence comes from uncultured Opitutaceae bacterium, assembly GCA_964534685.1. Taxonomy (GTDB): domain Bacteria; phylum Verrucomicrobiota; class Verrucomicrobiia; order Opitutales; family Opitutaceae; genus Palsa-1447. Next base: position 29,999 of record CAZHPC010000013.1, on the reverse strand, counting down.
TAGTTCTCGCTGATGACCCCCGGGGACTTCTCGCGCGTGTAGAACGGGAGGAAGCCGAACTCCGTGCCGGGGGCGTCGGTCTCCGGCGCATCCGGCTTTGGCTCGGTCACATTGCTCCAGACCAGCGGCCAGAGGCAGTAGAAGTGGCGGACCGGGCCGGGTCCGCTCGTAACGCCAATCAGCGGCCAGACCGCGAACCCGTTCTCCCGGCCGCGTAACACCTTGATGAAGGGCCACGGGGTGTAGGTGGAGTTCGTGCCCTTCTTGGAGGATTCTGCGTATAGGGGAAACAGCACCCAGGAGAGGCGGTCAAAGCCCACGCGGTATTTCACCGTCCCGTAGATCGGAAGCAGCGCATGGTAGCTGTCGAGCGGGTCGCCGGTCTCGTGTGAGAAGTAGAAGGGCCAGATGTCAAAATGCCGGTCCGTGGCTCCTCCGGCCCTTGTCACGCTTGCGTCGATTCCTTCGCCATTGATGAGCTGGAAGACCGACCACTTATAGGCGTCGGGGTACTTCCTGAAGAAGAACAGGGGGTAGAGGATGTCGGTCTTCACGCTGCCGTCTCCGGGCCCCACGACATAGAACGGCCGGAATCCGCTGGCGGTCCCCACGTCCGGAGCCGGCGCAGGGCCCGAAAAGAGCAGGGGGCCCGCACCCGTCCACGACTCTGTCTGGCCCGACGGTGCCTTCTGGAGCACGAATGCCGGCCACGCATTCACCTCGTACGCCTCTGCCCGGAATGCAGAAGCAGCGGACGCAAGACCGAGCAGGGCGGTGAGCCTGGCGTACATCATATTTGCTTGGCCCTAAGGAGAGAGAGACTCAACCATACATTGGATAGGAATGTAAAAGCTGCAACCATTTACAGGGGAATAGATTGACCTTCGACACCTCGCGGGCGGTCTATGTTCCCGCACGGGCGGTTTCTAACGCGTTGCGGGTCAAACCACGGTGCTGCCGCCTATCGGCAGCGCGATGAAACCGGCAGCGTTTCCCTTGGCCGCCTCAAGCCTCCGGACGGGCTCGTCGCGGGCCTCGTCCGTCAGCTGAAATGTGCCCCAGTGCATCGCGATGCTCTTGCGGGCCCCGACGTCCCGGTGCACGCGGAGCGCCTCCTCGGGATCCATGTGCGCGTCGCTCATGAACCAACGGGGATCGTAGGCGCCGATGGGGATGAGCGCCAGGTCGGGTGCACCGCATTTGCGGCCTATCTCCGCGAAGAACCCCTCCTTGTAGCCCGAGTCCCCCACGAAATAGGCGAGGCGTCCTCCCATCCTCACCATGAAGCCGCCCCAGAGGCGCATGTTCGTCTCAAACGGCCGCCGGCGGCTCCAGTGGAGCGCGGGCACGAGGGTGACCTCGATGCCCGGCCCGCAGACGCGGGACGCCCACCAGTCGAGCTCGACGATCCGGCTGATGCCAGCGCCAGCGAGGAGCGAGCGGTGCCCGAGCGGGGAGACGACCAGGGGATTGTCCCGCCGGGCAAGGCGCCCGAGGGTGGGCAGGTCGCAGTGGTCATAATGGTCGTGGGAGAGGAGCACCAGGTCCACCTTGGGGACGGCGTCAAAATCGACGCCGGGCACAGCGACCCTGCGGGGCCCAAGCCACCGTACCGGGCCGGCCCGCTCGGAGAAGACGGGGTCCGTGAGGATCGTAGCGGTGGAGCTCCTCAGGACGAAGGTCGACTGCCCCACCCAGGTTGCGGCGATCCCTTCCGATTCGGGACGCACCGGCAGCGGCTGGCGGCTCACCTCCACGCGATCCGGCCACGGAGCCGCGCGGCTCGTCATCTTCCACTTGAGAAGGTCGAGCATCCCGCGGTCGAACGCTTGGCCTGGGTTGAAGAACGTTTTCCCGTTGAAGTGGTCGGACCGCGCCGGTGTCATGAGCCCAGCCTTTGTGATCGTACCCTCCGCGAAGTCGACCAAATGCCTGCCGGACCGAGGCGGGGGGAGGCAACCGTGCGCATAAGCGGCGGGAAGGCCCGAGGGATCGAACTCATGGTGCCGAAGGGCGACGCCGTCCGTCCTGCGACCGACGGCATGAGGCAGGCCGTGTTTTCAAGCCTAGGAGCGAGGATTCCTGGCGCCCGTTTCGTTGATCTTTTCGCGGGGAGCGGAGCCTATGGCCTGGAGGCCTACAGCCGCGGCGCATCCGGGGGCACGTTCATCGAGCGCAACTCAAGGGCGTCCGTCTGCCTAAGGAAGAACATCGCCGCCGTCTGCCGCAGCCTTGGCAAGGGAGGCGACGAGCTGCTCGCGGTGGAGGCGGACGCGCTTTCCCTGCCGACGGGGGTCGGTGCGCCTCCGGACCTGATATTTGCGGATCCGCCCTACGAGATGATCGGGGAGATCGCTCCGGCGCTGTTCTCGAAGCTCGAGGTGGCGCTTGCCCCCGACTGGGGCGGCCTCGTCCTGTTCGAGGCTCCGGGAGAGGTGACGCTCGAACCCGGGGGGTGGAGATGCGTCAAGCGGCTGGGCCGCGGGGCAAGGCAGCCGAGCGTCGGGTTCTTCGCGCGCTCGGCGTGACTCAGGCGCGGGCCTTCGCGATTGAGATTGCGGCGACGGCCGCCGTCTCGGTCCTGAGGACCCGCGCGCCCAGGTGGGCGAGCTCGAATCCGCCGGCCCGAAGGAGCGAGCGCTCCGCGGCCGACCAACCGCGCTCCGGGCCAAGCGCGATCGCGATCGGGAACGCGGCGAGCTCCGGTGTCATGCGGCGTGAGGCCTCGTAGTTGTCGAGCGCGATCCTCCTGCAGCCGGACGGAAGGGCCGCGATGGCGGCTCCAAGGCCGGGATCATGCCGGACCTCCGGCAGCCTCGTGTCGAACGCCTGCGAGGCGCCGTCGACAAGGTGCCTGCGCCACTCGCTGGTCTTCCAGAGGGTGCTGGCTCCGTAGCCCGGCTCCCCCTTCTCGGATTGGAAGAACCGGATCGAGGCCACGCCGAGCGACGCCGCCTCGTTCAGGATCTTTCGGGCCGTCTGCGGCCTGGGGAGCGCAACCATCAGGTGGACCGGGTCCGCCGGCGGCGGATCGGAGATACGATCAAATTGGAAGCTGAGGGACTCGGGGCCGATTCCCGCGACCGTTCCCTTCCCGCGAGGGCCGTTTACGATTCCGGCATCGAAGAGGTCGCCCTCCTTGCGCCTGAGCACCCCGAGGATGTGGACCGCGCGCGGGTCCGAGCGCGGCAGGGGAGGGCCGATCTCTTCGGGCTCGAATAGTACGATGTTCAACTTCTTGCGCGCAGGGCGCGGCGGGTCAGGGCAGAACGCTCTCGATCGTCCTCAGCTCCTCCGCGCTGAACGCCAGGTTGCCGAGCGCGCCAAGGTTCTCGTCGATCTGCGAGGTCTTGCTCGCTCCGATGAGCGCGGACGTGATGGCCGGCTGCCGAAGGACCCAGGCCAGCGCCATCTGGGCAAGCGACTGGCCGCGTTCCTTTGCAATGGCGCCCAGCTTGCGGATCCTTGCGAGCTTGTCCTCGGTTATGCTTTCAGGCTTGAGAAACCGCGGGTCATGGCCCGCTCGCGAGTCCGCCGGAATTCCGTTCAGATAACGTCCCGTGAGCATCCCCTGCGCCAGCGGGCAGAACGCGATCCCTCCCACTCCCTCGCGCACGAGCGCGTCGAACAGCCCCCTCTCGGGCGTCCGGTCGAGCATGTTGTACCTCGGCTGGTGAATGAGGCACGGCGTCCCCATGTCCCTCAGCAGCTTCGCCGCGCGCTCGGTCAGCGCCGCGTCGTAGTTTGAGAGGCCCACGTACAGGGCCTTGCCCGAGCGAACGGCGTGGGCGAGCGCACCCATGGTCTCCTCGAGGGGGGTCTCGGGATCCGGCCTGTGGCTGTAAAAGATGTCGACGTAGCCGAGGCCGAGCCGCTTCAGGCTCTGGTCAAGGCTTGAGACAAGGTACTTGCGGGAGCCCCAGTCGCCGTAGGGACCCTCCCACATGTCGTAGCCCGCCTTTGTCGAGACGATAAGCTCGTCGCGATGCGCGGCGAGGTCCTCCCTCAGTATGCGGCCGAAGGTCGTCTCGGCCGAACCCGGGGGCGGGCCGTAGTTGTTCGCCAGGTCGAAGTGGGTGATCCCCTTGTCGAACGCCCTCAGGACCAGCGCCCGGCTGTTCTGGAAGTCGTCCACGCCTCCGAAATTGTGCCAGAGCCCGAGCGACAGCAGCGGGAGCTTCAGGCCGCTGCGGCCGCAACGGCGATAGAGCGCGGAATTGGAGTAGCGGCCTGGAGACGGGTTGTGGCTCATGCGCGAATCGAATTGTGATGTGTCCGTGCATCCAAGCCCGCAAACCCAATCTGCCGATGGGCCTGGGCAGTGCCGTGGCCTTTGGCTGGGTGCTGCGTGGAGACAGGTTCCGCTGCCAGCCGGCGCCCAGTTGGTTAGCTACATCCAGCCCGGGGTCAGCGCGGCGTCCGGACCCGGTTGCTCGCAACCATTCTGGAAAGGCTGCGCCCGGGGGCACAAGAAGCGATAGTTTTGTTAGGTATTATTTGACAACGTGATAGCAAATCAACTGATCGCGTGGCACAGCGCATGCAAGGGAGGAAGGGTAAGGCGTCATCTCATGCCTTCGTGTTACAACCCTGGAAGCCCCGGTCTTCGGATCGCCGTGCGAGCGACTGCGCGCGGACCGATTCCTTTCGAGCCTCCAAGTCTAGCCGCAGGATTCCTTCGGCCAATCGCAGCGCATCCCCGCGGGCTTATGCCACGGGTCAATCATCCACCCCCAACATGAATACATCGCCATTTCCCCTGATCGGGCGTCGTTTTATCAGCATGGCATCGCGCTCCGTCTCTGTGCGGTCCGCCTTTCTCGTTGCCGCCTCCCTAGGAACAGCGCTTGGCCTTCGCGCCCAGGCCAACTACGCCACGCCCTACACGTTCACGACGCTTTCGGGCAAGGCGGCCGTCGAGGGAAACGCTAACGGGACGGGAACATCGGCGCTCTTTGCGCAGCCCGTGGGACTGGCTGCGGACGGAAACGGAAACCTGTACGTTGCGGACAGCCTCAACCAGGAGATCCGGAAAATCTCGAGCGCCGGAGTCGTCACGACCTTAGTCGATGCCAAGGCCATCGCCGCCGCGGTGAATTTTTCGCCGAGGCAATTTGCGAGTTTTTCGCCCTACGGCCTAGCGGTTGACAGCGCAGGGAATGTGTACGCATCCGATGTGAGTTACGCAGCGATATGGAAGATATCGAGTTCCGGCGTCGTGACGCCCATCGCCGGGGGGTCGGGAAGCCTTTTGGGCGTTGTGGATGGAACGGGCAGTCTTGCGTCATTCGGAAGCCCCAAGGGAATCGGCGTCGACGCCAGCGGAAACCTGTACGTCGCCGACGGCTACACCATCCGACAGATTACCCTGAGCACGGGCAGGGTCGGCACGCTGGCGGGAGATCCGAAGCTCTTTGGCGACGCCGACGGGACGGGTGAAGCCGGCCGGTTCGGCGGGGTCACTGGGGTGGCCGTCGACAGCAGCGGGAATATCTTCGCGACGGATGACGGCGGTTTCACCATCCGCAAGGTCACGAGCGCCGGCGTCGTCACGACAATTGCCGGCTCGCCTGGAGCCATCGGCACCGCCGACGGGACGGGCGCATCCGCACAGTTCGACGCGCCCGAAGGAATCGCGGTCGACGGCAACGGGAACCTGTACGTCACGGTAAAAAACAACACGATCCGGAAGATCACGAGCGCTGGCGTCGTCACCACGCTGGCGGGCAAGGACGGGGTCTCTGGCCCGGCCGACGGCACGGGCCCACAGGCCCTGTTCAGCGGCCCGGTTGGAATCGCGGTGGACTCCGCGGGAGACCTGTTTGTCGCGGATTCCACCGACTACACGATTAGGGAGCGTTACGCTGCCGCCAACGCGTCGCCGACGATAACAGTCCAGGCTGCCTCGCAATCCGTGGCGATCGGGGCGTCGGCCACGTTCTCAGTCCAGGCATCGGGCGTGCCCACGCCGAATTACCAGTGGCAGTTCAACGGCGCGAACGTCAGCAGCGCGACGAATGCGAGCCTGACGGTGACGAACGTCCAGGCGACCAGCCTTGGGAACTATTCGGTGGTCATTACAAACAGCTCAGGCAGCGTTACCTCGAGTTCGTGCACGCTCTCGAGCCCAGGCGTGTCGCCTGTCGCCGCCGTGATTCAGCCGCGCTTGGTCAATATCTCGAGCCGTGCCTATGTCGGCACGGGTGCAAACGTGGAGATCGCTGGTTTTGTGATTTCTGGGCCGTCTGGATCCACCGACCAGGTGCTGATTCGCGGGATTGGCCCGTCATTGACGCAATACGGCGTGAGCGGTGCTCTGAACTATCCCGTGCTGACCCTCTTTGACTCCAGCGGGACGCAGATTGGCATCGACAACCTGTCTTGGAGCGTGAGCTCAAATTTCGCTCAGATTGTATCGGCCGAAACGACCACCGGCGCGTTTCCGCTGAACTACGAGACCACCGACTCCGCATTGCTGGTTAACCTTGCTCCTGGCAACTACACGGCTGAGGTGTCGGCTACGTCTGCCTTCTCGGGAGCGGACAACACGCCCGGGGTCGGCCTGGCCGAGGTTTACGAGGTGAGCAGCGCGGGCGCGCACTTGGTCAACATCTCGACACGGGCGTACGTCGGCACCGGATCCAACGTGGAAATAGCCGGGATCGTCGTCACTGGAGGCTCGCCCGCCTACGTGCTGGTCCGCGCGGTCGGGCCGGCTCTGACCCAGTTTGGCGTGAGCGGGGTGCTGGCGAAGCCGTCGCTCAGCGTCACCGATTCGTCCGGGAACACGGTAGCCACCAACACGGGCTGGTCGACCGGCTCCAACGCCGCGTCGGTCGCCTCGGCGACGGCCACGGTTGGCGCGTTTGCGCTGCCTTCCGGAAGCGCCGACTGCGCCCTCCTGCTCACGCTCCAGCCGGGCTCCTACACGGCGGTCGTCTCGGGAGTTGGGGGCACGACCGGCGTCGCCCTCGTGGAGGCCTATCAGATCCAGTTGGTGGGCACCCCGCCATAGGCCATCTGAGGCTTGACGGTGCCTGCGGACGACGGAAGCATGCCCGTCCGCAGGGACGCGGTCGTAGTTTAGGGGTAAAACTCCTGCCTTCCAAGCAGGTATCCCGAGTTCGATTCTCGGCGACCGCACCATCCCCATCATGTTTTGGTGCAATCCCATCGGCAAAATCCTGTTTGCGAGTCGAGCGGCAGTAGGTAAGCACTACCGGAGGCGGCGGATTTCCACCCGGCATCTTGGACACCATTAACCCTGACCCCAAAGAACGCGGCGCCGCATGGCGCGCGATCGGTCTGTTCCTGCTGATCACGGTTGTTCTCAGCGCGGTGTTTGAGTCGCTGATGGCCCGCATGGGCGCAATGACGCACATCCTGGTCACGGGCGTGATGTGGTGCCCGGGCGTCGCTGCAATGCTGGCCTGCATCTTGCTCGGACGTGATGTCCGGGCTCTTCCATGGCGCTGGTGTTCCGCAAAATGGATCATGGCGGCATGGCTGCTCCCATTGGGCTACGGGCTGGCGGTCTATCTCCCGGTCTGGCTGTTTTCGCTCGGGGGTTCCGGCTTCGGCAATGCCGGCACACTCGCCCTCTGGTCACAGGAGGTGCTGGGCAAGGGCCCGACAAGCCTCGGCGGAGCGATGTTCTACCTGCTGCTGCTGGCGACCCTAGGCGTGATCAGTGCGGCGGCCAACGCCCTGGGCGAGGAGATAGGATGGCGCGGCTTCCTGGTCTGGGAAATGAGAAAGGTGATGCCGTTCTGGATGGTGGGTCTAGGCTCCGGCCTCTTCTGGGCCGTCTGGCACTACCCCGGCATCCTCCTGACCGACTACAGCGCGGGGGAGGGAAGCCGCTGGCTCCAGATCGTGCTGTTCACCGCGGCCATCACGCCGATGGGCATCGTCTTCGCCTACTTTGCCTTCAGGACGAACAGCCTCTGGCCCGCCGTGATTCTGCACGCCAGCCACAACTGTTTCATCCAGCGCGTCTACACGCCGCTCACGGTCAAGGGACCGGGAACCCATCTCTACATCGACGAATTCGGCTGCCTTCTGCCGGTCGCGTGCATCGCGCTTGCCGTATATTTCTACCGGCGGGCCAGGGCGGAGGGCCTTGCCTGAGAATCCCGCAGGCATTCGTGCCGTTTTGCGCGCTGGCGGCGAACGCGAACAATGGACTCGCCAGCGGGATGGCGCTGCTTAGCAATCGGCGGGAGCCCCGATAAGGTCGGGGCCAGCGTCCGCCCGAAGTTCATGCCCGAACTCACCAGCAAAGCCGTATTCCTGAGCTATGCCTCGCAGGATGCCGAGGCGGCGATGCGCATCTGCAGCGCATTGAGGGCGGCGGGAGTCGAGGTCTGGTTCGACCAGAGCGAGCTGCGCGGCGGGGATTCCTGGGACCAGAAGATACGGCGCCAGATCAAGGATTGCGCGCTCTTCGTGCCCATCATCTCCGCAAGCACGCAGGGAAGGCTCGAAGGCTACTTCCGGCTTGAGTGGCGGCTGGCCGAGCAGCGCACGCATCTCATGGCCAAGGGGAGGCCGTTCCTGGTGCCGGTGGCGGTGGACGGCACGAGCGACCGCGGCGCGCAGGTGCCGGACTCGTTCCTCGAAGTGCAATGGACTCGCCTGCCCGCGGGCGAGGCGACACCGGCGTTCTGCGAACGCGTGGCAAAACTCCTCCAATCCGAATCAACGGGTCACGTTGATGCTGCGCCGACGGCACTACGCGCGCCTTCCGTCACGGCCCGGGGCGTGCGGCGCCCATGGCTCGTGCCCGCAGTCGTCGTTCTCGCGGCCGCAGGCGCGGCGCTGGCCATATGGCGTCCGTGGCACACGGCCGCGGGCGCTGCACGGGCCGAGACCCCACCCGCAACATCGCCCTTGGCGGCGCTGGATCAGGTTCGGGCGAGAGTACAGGCGGACCGCTGGAAGACGGGGGATTTCGATGCGGTGTCGTCGATCCTCGACCGGATCATCCAGGCCAATCCGGAGGACGCGGACGCATGGGCGTTTAGAAGCATCATCAACAGCCTGCAGGTGCTGCGCAATTTCGACTCGGGCACGAGGCCGCTTGAGGAAGGCAGGACCGCCGCAGAGCGGGCGGTGAGCCTTGCGCCCAGCTCCCCCCTTGCCGACCTTGCGCAGGGCATGCATCTGACGGCGATGATAAGCCGCGGAGGCGACCCTTTGGCGGCCCGGCCGTATGTGGACCGGGCAGTCGCCGCACTGCCCCGGGACGGGCTGACACGCTACGCCGAGCTCACGTCGTACTGGCTCGGCTACCAGTTCGAGGGCACGAGGCGCAGCGCCACGGCCTGGCTCAGGGACGATCCGCGTGCGAGCTTCCCGCAGTGGATCCTCGCCCAGATGTACTTTGGGCTGCGCGATCCCGCGGATGCCGTGAAATGGGCCGACGAGGCGGCACTGGACGACGGCATCACGGGGTTGCGCGCGAAGATCACGGTCTTCGAGGTGGACTACTACCTGAGGGCCGACCTCACGGCGGCGCGGGCGGCGCTGGACCAGATCCCCGCCGGCGCACGGTCGACAAGCTACCGCGCGCTGTTCGCTCTCTGGCTTGTGGCCATGGCGGAGGGGAATTTTGACCAGGCGCTGCAGGAGCTCGAAAAGACCCCTGAGGCCATGTTCTCGGACCGCATCTATCACGGGCCAAAGGCGCTTCTTGCCGGCCTGGCCCACCAGGCGGCCGGGCGAGCCGAGGTAGCGCTTCCTCAGTTCCGCGAGGCCGAGAAACTGCTGAGGGCGGCGCTGGAGAGCGACGCCGAGAACGAGGAGCTGCACGCCGTGCTGGCCTACACTCTGGCCTGCTCGGGCCGCCCGGCCGAGGCCCGCGGCGAGCTTGCGTCGCTCGAGCCGCTGATGCGGGGCCGGGCGCCGAGCATCTACAGCGACCCGATTGTCATCCTGATCGCGCAGACTCACGGCGCTCTCGGAGAAGCCGAGGATACGGTGGCGTGGCTAAGGAAGGTGCTGGATGCCCCGGCGGTGCCCGCGTTTGTGCCCGCGTCGCTGAGGATTGATCCGAGGTTCAGGAAGGTGATCGGGTCGCCCCAGATGCAGGCGCTTCTGGCGGAATTCAGCCGACTGGATGACTACGGGTCCGGGAGGACCGCGGCGCCGATGCCGAAATCCTTGGGCCCGCGCTGAGCGTCGCCGCACGCGCCGTGATCTGCCGAACCCTCATTGCATGCCTCGCGTGTTCGGCTGGATCGCTGTGCGCGCGAGAAGTCACCTGGACAAGGCTCGACGCAGGGAACTTCACGATCATCTCCCAGGTCCCGGAGAAGCAGACCCGCGGCTGGGCGGTCGAGTTCGAGCAGTTTCACCGCGGCATCGACAAGGTGATGAAGTTCAACGAGGCCGCCCTTCGGCCCGTGACGGTTGTCCTCTTCCGCTCCCAGGACGACATGCGCCCCTACAAGCTCCTCGAGAAGGGGAAGCCGGCCGACGTCGAGGGCATGTTCTTCCGCTCGCCGCTCGGCAATTTCATCGAGGTGGCCGCCGATTCCGAGGACGAGAGGACCCGCCTGCTCGTCTTCCACGAGGGCGTGCACTGGCTCACAAACGTGTCCGACGTCCCTCCGCCCCTTTGGCTGGACGAGGGGCTTGCCGAGGTGTTCTCCACGTTCTCGATTGAGGACGACCTCTATAACTACGGGAAGGCGCTGCCCTGGCACGTGCTCCTGCTCAACCGTGAGAAGATGATGCCCTTGAAGCAGCTCCTGGCGGTCCAGCACGGGTCGCTCCTCTACAACGAAGGCGAGCGCACAAGCATCTTCTACGCCGAGTCGTGGGCCTTTGTTCACTACCTCCTGTTCTCCGGCCGGCTGGAGGAGCGCACGAAGTTCAACGAGCTCGTGCGGGCGCTGCGGCCCGGCTCGGACCCGGACGCAGTCTTCCGGCAGGTTTTCGGCGCCGACTGCGCCGCCATGGATCAGCGCCTGAGGGAATACCTCAGAAGCGGGACCTACACGATCAACCGGATCAAGTTCGACCGGTCGGCGGTCGAGCAGTCCTTCAGGGTCCGGCCGGCCTCGCGGGCGGAGGTGGACCTGGCGGAGAGCAGCCTTCTTGCGGCGGCCAACCGGCCGGCGGAGGCGCTGCCGCGCCTGCGGCGCATCACCTCGGAAATGCCCGACAACCGGGCCGCCTGGGAGGCTCAGGGCTTCGCCGCCTACCAGACGGAGGACTACGACGAGGCCGAGGCCTGCTTCAGGCGCGCGGCCGACCACGGCTCGCGCGACTATTTCGTCTATTCCTTCCTTGGCGACTCGGCGCTCGGCGTGCGGCCCGGCAGGATTACGCCGACGACGGGTGGCGACGCACGCGTCGCAGCGGATTACTTCGAGCGAGAGCTGATGCTCAACCCGCGGGACCAACACGCCTACGACAACATTGCGGGGAACTCCTACACGCTGGATCCAATCACCGCCCTGGACGCGGCGATCCTGGAGGGGGGGGCACGGCTCTACGCGGATGACAGCATGATCCGGGTGGGACTGGCGGTCGTCGGCCTGCGCCAGGACCGCACGGATGCCGCAACGGCGTCCCTGCGCCGTATTGCCGCCGATCCGTCGCCCGTGAACAGGGACGCCCGCACCTATGCCCAGTTCATAATCGATGAACGAGCGCGGGCCGAGTCCGTCGACCGGATGAACGACCTGTGGCAGAATCAGGACTTTGACGGGGTGATAGCCCTTGCGAACGAGCTGCTGAGATCCCAGCAGAGTCCGGCCAATCGCGAGAGCCTTGAGCGCACTCGGGACCGCGCAGAGGCCGCCTTGGATATCAAGAAGGCGGTTGGCCTGGCCGGCTCCGGCCGCCTGTCCGAAGCCAGGCGCCTGCTCCTGGAGGCGGATGCCAAGGCCACCGATCCGCAGATGAAGGCGCAGATTCAGGCGCTGCTCGACAGGATCGCAAATGCCGGCCCTGGTCGTTAGACGGTTGCGGTGGCCCGGAGAGGGTCAAGGCGGTCACTTCCCAATGCCATGATGAAAATGAATGCAGGAACCCTGATGCGGTGGCTGGGGTTGCACACGGTCGCCTTGGCCGCGGCAGCCTCGAGTCTCTTGGCCCAGGACAGGCCGGCGAGCGCCGAGGCCGCCGCCGCGTTTGACGCGCCTGCCGACATGGCCCTGAAGGCGATGAAGGCCCGCGCCGACGAGCTTCATGTCAGCGGCGTTGCCGTCGTCGCGTATGCGCAGGGTGACAGCGTGTCCTCGTGGTCATCGAAGATGCAGGTTGTCGGAGGCATGACCCAGGCGCCGTCCGCGAAGGACAAGGGAGCCAACCTGCTCGGCATCGCCTATGCCAAGGCGGCGGAAATGGCGGCGACGCTGAGAAACAGCGGGAGCGGGGTTCGCCCTCCGCTCACAGGGGAGTTTGGGTGGCAGGGCGGAGTGGTTGCCAAGGGGAGGACCGGGATTCTCATCGTTGCCTTCAGCGGCGGCCGCTCCGAGGATGACGTCAATATCTCAAAGGCGGCCCTCGGCGTGTTGACGCGCTCGCTTTGAACAGGCCCGGCAATAATGCGGCGCTCACCGGAATGCCGGAATTGCTTAGCCGGCAACGGTCTTGTGCAGGCCGCGCAGGCCGTTTCCGATTCGCTAGAATCGCACCAAATACCTTTCCAATAAGGGTTTGCTTTACAACCTTTTCATTGGAACGAAGGCGCAAATGGGGTTGCGGCGAGTCTTGCACACTGTTTTAAGCGTGCCATGGCAATTTTCTCCTCCGCTTCTGCAGCACCCGGAACCGTTTCACGCCAGGAGGGCGCCGCCAAGAAGGCCGGCGCGGACGTTAGGGCGGCGCAGGCGCTCGCCAAGCAGAAGTCGCTCGAGAAGAGTTCAAAGAGATACAAGCTTCCCCTGGGCGAGCTGACGATGTTCACGCAGCAGCTGGCGTCGCTGCTCGTGGCGGGCCTGCCGCTCGTGCAGTGCCTGGAGGCCCTCCAGGACCAGACCGAGGATCCCCGTTTCCGGATCATCATCCGCGACGTGCGTCTCGACATCTCGCAGGGCAATTCCTTTTCGTCGTCCGTCAAGAAGTTCCCGAGGGCGTTCCCGACGCTCTTCATCTCGATGGTCGAGGCGGGCGAGGCGAGCGGCGGGCTCGCCGAGATCCTGGGCAAGGTGGCGGGCTACTTCGAAGCCACGGTCAAGCTGACGAAGAAGGTCAAGTCGGCCATGGCATACCCGATCGGCGTCATCTCCCTGGCCATCGTGCTCGTGAACGTGCTGCTGATCTTCGTCATCCCGGTGTTCGCGGCGATGTTCGCGGACTTCGGCGCCAAGCTGCCCCTGCCAACGCAACTCCTCATCGACCTGAGCCATTTCATGGGCCATTGGTGGTGGGCGATCGGTGCGGGATGCTATGCGGCCTACTGGATCCTGAGCAAATTCGTGGCCACGCCGAAGGGCAGGCGGCTCAAGGACATGGCGCTCGTGCGGGCGCCCATCTTCGGGAACCTGGTGCACAAGATCGCGCTCTCGAGGTTCTGCCGCACCTATGCGACGCTGATCCGTTCTGGCGTCCCGATCCTCAGGACGCTAGAGATCGTTGCCTCGGCGAGCAACAAGGTGCAGATCGAGGATGCTTGCGCCGAGATCGCCAAGCACGTCAGCCAGGGCGGGCAGGTCTCGGAGATCCTGGCCTCGAACGAGTTCTTCCCCCCGATGATGAAGCACATGGTGAAGGCGGGCGAGGCGACGGGAAACGTCGACGGCATGATGAACAAGATCGCGGACTTCTACGACGTCGAGTGCGACGCCACGGTGAGCGCCCTGACGTCCCTGATCGAGCCGCTGCTCATCGTCTTCCTCGGCATCATCGTCGGCGGCATCGTCATGGCGATGTTCCTGCCGATCTTCCAGCTGGGCGCCGTGGCCGGCGGCATGGGCTGATCCGCCCGGGCGGCTGACTGCCGCCTTTCACGTAGCGGGCGTTGTTGACTTGGCCTAAACCACCGGGGAGGCTTGTCATTCCACGATCCCGACATGCCCTCCGTCCTCATTGTCGACGACCTGATATCGATCCACGAGATGCTGGATGCGGTCATTCAACCGACGGGCTTCGCAACGGCGTTCGCGACGGACGGGGAAAAGGCGCTCACCCGCTACAAGGCCGAGAAGTTCGACCTTGTGCTCGCGGACATCGACATGAAGCCGATGGACGGGATTACGCTGCTCAAGCAGCTCAAGCAGTATGACCCGAGCTCCGTCACGATCATCATGACGGCGTACGCCAGCACGGAGAGCGCGGTTCAGGCGCTGAAATTCGGCGCCTTCGACTACCTTCAGAAGCCGTTCCGCGTCGACGAGCTGATCGCCACCCTCAGGCGCGGCATCGAGTTCCGGGACATCCAGACCCAGCGCGCCTCGCTTCCGGCGGGCGCCGGGATTAAGCCGAGCGACATCGAGAGCCGGATCACGGGCAAGAGCCCCCAGATCAAGAAGCTGATCCAGCAGGTCAAGAAGCTGGCCGCGGTGCGCACCCCGGTCCTCCTGATAGGCGAGAACGGGACCGGGAAGGCCTCGGTCGCGGACATCCTGCACGGCGCAACGGGAGCGGACGAGAGCCACTATGTTCGGATAGACTGCGCCCTTAGCTCGGAGAAGAGCTTCCGCGACGGCCTGCTGGGCCAAAACGGCGAGGGCGGCCCCTGGGTGCACGAGGCCAAGGGGGGGACGCTCTACCTGCAGCACCTGCAGTGCCTCGGCCTCCCCGTGCAGAAGGAGCTCGTGAGCGTCCTGCGGAACACGGCGCACGGGTTCCGGCTGGTCTGCACGACGACGGAGGACCTGGAGAAGATGGTCGACGAGGGCAGGTTCAACGACGAGCTGTTCTACCGGGTCGCGTCGCTTCCGCTTCAGCTGCCCCCGGTCCGCGACCGCAAGGAGGACATACCCTTGCTGGTCAAGCACTTCACCGTCGGAGCTACCAATCCGCTGGTCGACGTGAACCTGATAGAGTTCACGGACGATGCGATGTCGGTCCTGACGGCCTACCACTGGCCGGGCAACCTCTCCGAGATGTTCCAGCTCATCTCCAAGATAGCCTCCACCACGGAGACCCGGGTCGTGACATCCGAGCAACTGCCGCTTCGCCTTCGCGAACTCAAGCATTGGCCGACGCTTGCCGAATTCATCGCGGGCCAGGAGAAGCAGTACATGGACCGCGTGCTCCATGCCTGCCGCGACGACAAGGCGGCCGCCGCCAAAGTGCTCGGCATCGACCCGTCAAGGCTCGGGTAGCCCAATTTCCCTTGCGGCGGATTTGGGCGGCCGCAACTGTCGGAGGAATCCGCGCACCCTGCCAATGCCCAAACGCACCGACCTCGAGTCCATCCTGATAATCGGAGCAGGCCCCATCGTCATCGGACAGGCGTGCGAGTTCGACTATTCCGGCACCCAGGCCTGCAAGGCCCTCAGGGAGGAGGGGTTCCGCGTCATCCTGGTGAATTCCAACCCGGCCACGATCATGACCGACCCGGAATTCGCCGACGTCACCTACATCGAGCCCCTGACCGTCCCCATCCTGGAGAAGATCATCGCAAAGGAGAGGCCCTCGGCGCTCCTGCCGACGCTCGGCGGCCAGACGGCGCTCAACCTGTCGATGGACCTTTACAAGCAGGGCATCCTGACGAAGTACCGCGTCGAGATGATCGGCGCCAAGCCCGACGCCATCTCGAAGGGCGAGGACCGTGAGCTCTTCAAGCAGGCCATGATCACGATCGGCCTCGACGTCGCCAGGTCGAGGACGGTGCGGACGCCGGACGAGGCGAGGGCGGCCGTGGACGAGATCGGGGCCTTCCCGCTCATCATCCGGCCCAGCTTCACGCTGGGCGGGCAGGGGGGAGGGATCGCCTACAACCGCGAGGAGTTCGACCAGATCGTCTCCAACGGCCTGGACATTTCCCCGGTGCATGAGGTGCTCGTCGAGGAGTGCCTCCTCGGCTGGAAGGAGTTCGAGATGGAGGTCATGCGGGACCACAAGGACCAGTGCGTCGTGATCTGCTCGATCGAGAACTTCGACCCCATGGGCGTGCACACCGGCGACTCGGTCACGGTCGCGCCGGCGATGACGCTCACGGACAAGGAGTACCAGGCCATGCGCGACGCCTCGTTCGCGGTCATCCGGGCCATCGGCGTCGAGACCGGAGGGTCCAACATCCAGTTCGCTGTGGACCCCGAGACCGGAAGGATGGTCGTGATCGAGATGAACCCCCGCGTGTCGCGCTCGTCCGCGCTTGCCTCCAAGGCCACGGGGTTCCCGATCGCCAAGATAGCTGCAAAGCTCGCGGTCGGCTACTCGCTCGACGAGCTGCAAAACGACATCACCCGGCTCACGCCGGCCAGCTTCGAGCCGACGATCGACTACGTGGTGACGAAGGTGCCCCGCTTCACCTTCGAGAAATTCCCGGACGCCGACCCGACACTCACGTCATCGATGAAGTCGGTGGGGGAGGCGATGGCGATCGGGCGCACGTTCAAGGAGTCGATCCAGAAGGCGCTCAGGTCCCTGGAGATCGGGGCGAGGGGCTTCGGCGGAGGCGGCAGGCTGGGCGGCGACGAGAGGCCGGACGACGCGACGATCAAGACGAAGCTCGGCACCCCGAACGCGGAGCGGATCTTCTACATCCGCTACGCCTTCCGGGCGGGATACTCGGTCGAGCAGGTCTTCGACCTCACGAAGATCGACCCCTGGTTCCTGCACCAGCTGCGCGAGATCCACGAGATGGAGGAGACCCTCGCGCTCGTGACGCTCGCGACAATCGACACGGCGCTCCTGCGCAGGGCGAAGGAGTTCGGCTTCTCGGACGCGCAGCTCGCGCACCTCCTCGGGAGCGAGCTTTCGGCTGTGCGCGCCGACCGCAAGCGACGCGGCATCAACACGACGTTCCGCCTCGTGGACACCTGCGCCGCGGAGTTCGAGGCGTTCACGCCGTACTACTACTCGAGCTACGGCGACGAGAACGAGGTGATGCCCTCCGACAAGCGCAAGATCATGATCCTTGGCGGCGGCCCGAACCGGATCGGCCAGGGCATCGAGTTCGACTACTGCTGCGTGCACGCGAGCTTCGCGCTGCGCGAAATCGGCTTTGAGACGGTGATGGTCAACTCGAACCCCGAGACCGTGTCGACCGACTATGATACGAGCGACAGGCTCTACTTCGAGCCACTCACGCTCGAGGACGTGCTCGAGGTCTACCAGCAGGAGCGCTGCGAGGGGGCGATCGTGCAGTTCGGCGGGCAGACCCCCCTCAACCTGGCCGCCGCGCTGAAGGCGAACGGCGTCAACATCATCGGCACGTCGCCCGAATCGATCGAGATCGCCGAGGACCGGAAGCTCTTCGCCGCCGTTCTCGACAAGCTGGGCCTTCGCCAGCCCGCCAACCGCACCGCCCTCAGCGAGGGGGAGGCCGCGGCCTTCGCCGAGCAGGTCGGCTATCCCGTGCTGCTCCGGCCGTCCTTCGTCCTCGGCGGACGCGGGATGTTCATCGTCTACAGCGAGGAGGCCCTCAAGGCCGTCGTGAGGCAGGTCTTCGAGGTCATGCCCGGCAAGCCCGTGCTGATCGACAAGTTCCTCGAGGACGCGATCGAGCTCGACGTCGACTGCCTGAGCGACGGCTCGACAAGCGTGATCGGCGGGATGCTCGAGCACATCGAGTTCGCGGGGGTGCACTCCGGCGACGCGGCGATGGTGATGCCCCCCCACACGCTCGGAAGGGAGATGCTGGCCCTGGTCCGCACGGCCACGCATGCCCTCGCCAGGGAGCTCGGGGTCGTCGGGCTCATGAACGTCCAGTTTGCGATCAAGGACCGCCAGCTCTACGTGCTCGAGGTCAACCCCCGCGCGTCCCGTACGGTGCCGTTCGTCGCGAAGGCCATCGGGGTCCCGATCGCGAAGATCGCGGCCAAGGTGATGGCCGGAATGAAGCTCTCCGAACTCGGCTTCACGCGCGAGCTGGTGCCGAGGCATTGGTGCGTGAAGGAGGCGGTCTTCCCGTTTGTCCGGTTCCCCGGCGCGACGATCGCGCTCGGGCCCGAGATGCGCTCGACCGGCGAGGTGATGGGGTTAGACGACGACCAGGGGATCGCCTTCGCCAAGGCGCAGGCCGCCGCGAAGCCCGGGCTGCCGACGGAAGGCAACGTCTTCCTGAGCGTAAAGGATTCCGACAAGCCGCATGCCGTCGAGATCGGCCGCGCCCTCGCGGCCATGGGCTTCACCCTTATCTCGACCAGCGGGACCGCGAAGACGCTTGCGGAGAGCGGGGTTGCCGTCAGGCGCATCGCCAAGATCAGCGAGGGCCGCCCCAACGCGGTGGACATGATCAAGAACGGCCAGATCCAGCTCGTGATCAACACTCCTAGCGGGCTCATCCCCAGGCGCGACGAGAACATCATCCGCGGAGCCGTCTACGCGCACAACGTCTGCATCATGACAACGATCATGGCCGCCCGCGCGGCGGTCGACGGTATCAGGGCGCTCAAGACCAGGCCCCTCGACGTGCGGCCCATCCAGGACTACAAGGGCAACGTCGACGTGGTTTGAGGGGCGTTTTGCGGGTTTACAGGGGCCCGGGGTTTTGCTTGAGTCGCCGTTTCCCACAGGACGAACCCATTGCCAATGACAACGCCAGCCACCCCGTCTGACTCCAAGAAGGCCGAGATACCCCCCTCACACGAGGAGCACCTGACGCATTTGTGGGCGCGCTACGGCAACTTCATCTACCTCGTCTGCGGCGCGATAGCGGTGGGCATCCTGGCGAAGGGCGGTTGGGACTATCTCAATGCCCAGAAGGAGCTTGGGATACAGAAGGAATACGCGCAGTGCGTGACGGCGGATTCCTACAGGAGCTTTGCGGCCAACCACCCCGGCCATCCCCTTACCGGGGCGGCCGAGGTCACCATCGCCGATTTCGCCTATTCCGCGGGCAGGTATGCCGAAGCCTTGGGCGCGTACACCGCTGCGATCTCCGACCTTCCGAGCGGTCCCATCCAGTCGCGCGCAAGGATGGGCCAGGCAATGTCGCTGGCCCTGACCGGCAAGCCGGCCGACGCCGAGGCGAACCTGCGCAAGCTGATGGGCGATACGGGCCTCTTGAAGACGATCCGATGCGAGGCCGGCTATCACCTTGCCATGCTCGCGCTTGAATCCGGGCGTGGTGGCGAGGTGCAGGGCATTGCCGAGCAGCTGCTGCGGATCGATCCCTCAAGCCCCTTTGCCGAGCGCGCCTTCACCCTGCGCCCGGCGCTCCCGGAGCCCGTCGCGGTGCCTGCGGTGCCCGGCCTGAACGTTCCCGCCAAGCCCTGATCCGGGAAATCACCTGCCCGCAGGGGTCGTGGTGACCGGGAGAGACTGGTCAACGGGTGCCGCCGCGGCGAAGGTGGGATCCCCGGGCTGGCTCACCCGGACCACCACCGCGCCCGCCCACTGCGCCGTCATCGTTGCGCCGCTCAGCACCGCGGAGCCGGAGACAACTTCAAAGCGCACGGGCAGGCCCGAAGTGGCGTTTGCGGTGAGGGTCACCGGGACGCCCACCACCGCGTTGAAGGGACCCTGGTAGATTATCGTCTGGCGGCGTTTGCCGACGGTGACCTGGACCCGCTCACTCGTTGCGGATCCCATGGCGTTGGACGCCACGACGTCGTAGGCACCCGAATCCGACAAGGCGGCGGGCGCGATGACCAGCCTGTGGGAGGTGGCGCCCGGCAGGGGCTCCCCGTCCTTGCGCCACTGGAGCGTCGGCAGCGGCTCGCCGGAGGCCTCCGCGGCAAGGAAGACCACATCCCCGATCTCGGCCTGGCTGGCGGAGGGCTGCGAAACTATCGTCGGCGCGCAGGGCGTCGGGTTCACGACAAGGACGCGTTCCGCCGGGGTCGCAGGCCGGTACGAGGCGTCGCCCGGCTGGGTGGCCCTGATGATGACGAGGCCCGGTCGTCCGGCGAGCTTCAGCTTCTTTCCATCAAGCGCGGCCGGCCCCGACATGATCTCGAGGGCGACGGGAAGGCCCGAGGTCGCCTTTGCCGCGATCTCAAAGGGAGCGTCGCCGACGTTGCGCGCAGGCAGCTCCGCAAAGATGATCTCCTGTTTCTTGCGGGCGTCCTGCGCCGGCGCGTCGGGTGCCGCGGCCGCCAGGGACGCCAGAACCGGCAGGGCCGCGATTGCGGCCCGAAGCAGCGCCCGCCATGCGTGGGATCGCGTCATGAGGCTCAGCCGGGATCCATGTTCACGTGAACCACCTTCGCGGGCGGAAACCCGTTGAAGTAGGTCGAGGACGCGTGGCTGTAGGCCCCGATCTTCTCGCTGTAGACAAGGTCGTTTCGCTCGAGCTCGGGAAGGTTCTCCGCCATCGAGACCACGTCCAGAGCGTCGCAGGTCGGCCCATAGACGGCGCTGAGCTTCGTGGGTCCCTTCCTGAAGGCCCTGACCGGGTACTTGCAGTGGTCGAAGATGACGCCGGAGTACGTGTGGTAGACGCCGTCGTCGATGTAGTAGCTCGGCTTGCCCTCGCGCACGGCCTTGCCGATCACCTTCGAGACGGAATAACCCGCGTTGGCGACGAGGAACCGGCCCGGCTCCGCCAGGACCTGGATGTTCTCGGGGAAGAGGCGCTCGAGCTCGTGGTTGATGACCCGGGCGAGCTCGCGGAAGGGCTTCACCGTGTCGTCGTAGCGGGCGGGAAACCCGCCGCCGATGTCGACGAGGTTCATCTTGTGGTACCCGCGGTCCTTCGCCTCCTTGTAGATGCTCGAGCAGAGCGCGAGCGCCTGCACGTAATTGTCAAAATTGGTGGTCTGGCTGCCCACGTGGAAGCTCAGGCCCTCGCAGGTGAGCCCCAGCTTCTCGGCGAGGAGGATCAGGTCGACCGCCTCCCCCGGCGAGGCGCCGAACTTGGACGACAGCTCGACCATCGCTCCGGTATTCGCCACCTTGATACGAAGCGCGACGCCGGCCTGGGGCGCGTGCTCCCGGATCTTCAGGAGCTCCTCCGCGTTGTCGAACGTCACCAGCGGCTTGTACTGGTTCAGCTCCTCGAGCGTCTCGACCGGCTTGTTCGGGTTGGCGTAGATGATCTTGTCCCAGATCCAGTCCTGGCGCTTCTTCGGCGCCATGTCCCGTATGTTGTCGTAGACGATGTTGAACTCGGGCATCGAGGCCACGTCGAAGCTCGCTCCCTCCCTGTAGAAGGTGCGCACGATCTCCGGCAGCGGGTTCGCCTTCACGGCGAAATAGGCTTGGATTCGCGGCAGGTATTTCCTGAATTCCCTGTAGTTCCTCCGGAGGAGGGCGTGGTCGACGACAAAGAGGGGAGTCCCGTGCTCGCGGCCGAGCCTCTGCAGCTGCGCCTTCGTGATCATGTTTGGTTTTAGGGTGCGGTGCCAGTTCGGGAGCGGATCCGGGTCGCGGGGGCGGTCAGCGCCCCCGGGTCCGTGCTCCAAAACGGCCCAACCCCACGCTCAATCGCCGTCCTTGACGAGGAAGTTCTTGAATTGCCACGGATCCTTTTTGTCGAAGTCCGGCCGGTTGAAGCCGCTGAACGCGTTCTTGTAGTCGCGGAGCGGCGTCCAGTCGGAGCGGGTCGATATGAAGTTGCCGAGGTACGGCTTGGATACCCCGAGGACGTAGTCGTGCGGGAGGTCGTCCGGCACCCTGATGCCCTCGGCGGGATTCTCGATCATCCACATCGCCGCGGCGACGACGGAAATGGCCACCTGCATCGTCGTCGCGTTCTGGTGCGGGACGAGGCGGCGCGACTCCTCTATGGTGAGGTCGGATCCCACCCACCAGGACTTGAAGGGGTGGCCCATGATGAGCGCGCCCAAGATGTCCGCGCCCTTCGTAATCTCGTCGTTCATGATCCTGAGCTTGGGCTGCAGCTGGTAATTGTAGCCGCGAAGCTCGTTGAGCGACACCACCGCCTCGTCGCACGGGCAGTAGGCGTAATGGACCGTCGGGCGGTAGACGGGCCGCTTGCCTTCCCAGACGGTGAGCTTGTCCGAGATCGTGAAAGCCTCGCCGTGGCGCACCACCATCCCTACGATGCTGTAGTTGGGAACCCAGGAACGAACCCAGGTGTTGATGCCCATCCGGGCCAGGCAGATCTGGTTCTTCGGGCCGCTCGGATGGCGATAGGCAAAGGCGGGGAGCTTCTTCTCGTGGGTTCCCCATCCGAGTTCCGCCGTGGTGGTGCCCTCCTCGCGGAAGCCCTCGATGCTCCATGTGTTGACGAACTCGTCGACCTGCTTCGGGACATCGGTGATCTGAGTGTCGCGCTCGCTGCAGTGGATCACCTTGACACCGAGCTCCCGCGCCAGGTGGTTGAACTTCCCCGAGGCGGCGAGGTCCGCGAGCGTCTCGGCCTTTCGGCCCTTCGCCCTCTTCTCAGTGATCATCGCGTTCGCGATGTCGATCAGGCCCTGCTTCGTGAAGTGGGAGATGAGGCCGGGATTTGCGCCGTGCTCGACGACGGCGCTGGCACCCTTCTCCTTCCACTTCGCAAACATGCTGCGGACCTTCATGTGGCGCCAGTAGAGCGTGCGCTCGGTCGGGTGCTTCTTGCCGCCCGCGTACGGGTCCCAGACCTCGACCGACGTGTTCACATAGAGGACTCCGTGGTCGTGGCACCACTGCAGGATCTCGCATGCGTCGATGTTCCAGGCCAGGTCGATCAGAAGATCGCCCGGCGACAGGTACGTGCCGAGCATCGACCCCATGTTCTCCTCCGTCACCCGGTCGCGGACGTAGCGGACGCCCTTGGAGGTCCACTGGCTGAGCTTCTCCTCCTTGCTCTCAAAATCGATCACGGTGACGTTCTTGGGGTCCACCTTGATCAGGTTGAACAGGATTGGGAGGGTGCATTCGGCGACGGCGCCGTAGCCCACGAACAGTATCTTTTTGCTGAATTCGATCATGTTACTCGGGTGATGTAAGGCCAATAGGTAAGGACAAATATGCTGCGAAATGAAAGCTTATGAAGGTTACGATTGCGGCATATGCAAGAAAGAGCCACACGCGCCAGCGGCGTGCAACGGGTTCGCGAAAGGGCCGCCACGCCGGCGGCCGGGAAGGTGGTCGGGGCGATTGGATTCGAACCAACGACCTCCTGGTCCCAAACCAGGCGCTCTACCAGGCTAAGCTACACCCCGGGGTGAGGGGCCAACGCAGGACCCTTTCCAGCGGGAGTCAAGACACGATGTCTCAGAGAGCGCAATCTGCTTGCCTGCCATGGATTTTCCCTCTTTCCTGACACCTCCTACAACACTAATCCATGGACACTATTTCTCGCGAAAATAACAGCCTGCTCCCGATGGGCGGCGTCATCATTGGAGCTGTCGCGCTCATCATTGGCGGCTACGCTGCAATTAGCCTAAACAAGGTGAACCACACCTTGAACGCGCAGGCCGACAAGGTCGCGAAAATAGACGATATCGCCTCCCAGGTGGCGTCCGCCGCCCAGGTGAGCGACAAGGCCGCGCGCGACATTACGACTCTCCAGAACTCCACCCAGGCCGCCGTGAACCAGCTCGGAACCGAGCTCGCGACGCTCGACGAGAAGGTCAAGCACATCGAGGAGTCCCACGTTGCCAAGGCCGTGAAGGGCCCCAAGGGCGAGCCCGCGGTGGCCGGACCCGGAGAATACATCGTGAAGCCGGGTGACACGGGCGCCAAGATCGCCCGCGCAAACGGCGTTTCCCTGTCCGACCTCACGTCGGTCAACCCCGGAGTCAGCTGGACCCATCTGAAGGTCGGGGAGAAGCTGAAGCTGCCAGAGAAGAAGTGATCACCGGGGAGCCTTCCCGGTGGGTGCGCGAGGGCGAGCGGGTGCTCCTCTCGACGCGTGTATTGGATCTCTGGAGCGTGAAGTACCGCCACCCCGTGAGGGGGACGGAGAAGGAGTTCTTCGTGGCGCATGCGCCGGACTGGGTGAATGTCGTGGCGGTGACGCCCGAGGGGAAGATCGTCCTGGTGAGGCAGTTTCGGTTCGGGTCGAATTCCCTCTCGCTCGAGGTTCCCGGCGGCGTGATGGAGAAGGGCGAGGACCCGATCACCGCGGGCGTGCGGGAACTGTCCGAGGAGACGGGCTACGGGGGAGGGAAGGTGAGCCTCATGGGCAGCGTCCATCCCAATCCCGCCATCCAGGACAACCGCTGCCACTTCGTGCTGGTGAAGGACGCGGTGCCCACGAACGCGATGAAGTGGGACCACGACGAGGAGATACAGGTGTCGACCGAGGGCGTTAAGGAGGTGCTGGCCATGGCGCGAAGCGGCGTCATCACCCACAGCCTGACCGTGGCGGCGCTCATGCACTACGAGGGCGTCCGCGGCGTTTGACTAAACACGGCCCCGGCATTACGTAGCCGTCACCTTTTCGCGCGGACCCCGTCCTCGCACCGGCATGACCGCCTCCCAATTCGCCAACACTCCCGCCGCCCTGGGCGCCCCCGGTGCGCCGGACGCCATTCCCGATCTCCTTGAGCGCGAGATCCGGCGGATCTACTCGAGGAGCCCGATCTACGGCCGGAGGTTCCCGCTGCACCACGAGACGCTCCGGTGGTCCTGCTACAGGGAGATCCCTGCGCTTTCCAAGCGGGAGATCGTCGAGACGGGCCACCAGTCCTTCTTCAAGGACTACCGGGAGATCGAGCGCGGCCTCGCGGACCGCCGCTACGAGTACGAGAACACCTCGGGCACCACCTCGGCGCCGATGACGGTCATCATGGAGGACGGCTGGTGGTCGGCCCAGACGCTCCGTGCCTACCGCGCTTCCCCGATCCTGCGCGAATTCGCGGACAAGCCTCATCGTAAGTGCGTGCTGGCCCCGGTGGGCTGCTCCAGCAACCTCTGCCCCTACGAGGACCACCCCTTTCCCCACCGCTATTTTGACGGGACGGTCTACCTGAACCTCTCGAGCGACCCGTTCGCCTTCTCGGAGGCCGAGTGGGATCGCATCGTCGTCGAGCTCCAGGCGACGCAGCCGCAGGTCCTCGAGGGCGAGCCGGTCTACCTCTCGCTCCTGGCGCGCGCGGCCGGCAAGCGCGGCGTTCGGGTCCCGAGCATCCGCGCCGTCATCCTCACGTACGGCAAGGCGAGCGTGCAGCACGGCCGGCGGATAGCGCAGGCGTTTCCCGCCCCGCAGGTCGACCTCTACGGGTCGACCGAGGCGGGCTATCTCTTCGTGGGCGAGGCGTTCCAGGACGATTCCAAGGCCATCGACGACAATGCGTTCATCGAGCTAGTGCCCTGGCGGCCCGACGCGCCGGGCGTTCACCAGATCCACGTCACGACCCGGGGGCGCGAGGCGATGCCGCTCCTGCGCTACCACACGGGCGACATCGTGATGTCCATGCCAGGCGGGTTCAGGATCCTCGGACGCGAGCGCGACCTTTACTTCAGGCCGGACGGCTCGCTCGTCTCGGCCTCCGACATCGACTCGGCCCTGCCCTCCGGATTCTCCTGCTGGCACTATTGCCTGAGCCAGACGGGCGAGAACCGCTGGGATTTCCATTATGTCGCGGACAGGACGGCCCACAGCCGGGAGATCGAGGCTGCCCTCTCGGGGCTCCTGGGCACCGGTGTCCGTGTCAACGCCTTCCGCCGCAAAGCGATAGCGCCGGCGGCAAGCGGGAAATTTGCCCTCCTTAAGCCGCTCGCAAAGGGGCAATAACTTATAGGCTGAATTAAGAACGCTTATGTCGTAGGCGCGCTTCTGACGGTCGATCTTTACTCGCTGACACGGGGCAGTTGGACTAATTGCCAGCGACTCTTCAATGGACCTCGTCCGCAATCTTTTCGGCAGCACGATAGGCAGGAAACTGATCATGGCCGTGACCGGCGTGGTCCTCATCGGGTTCGTCGTTGGGCACCTGGTCGGCAACCTCCAGGTGTACGAGAATCCCGACAGGATAAACGGGTACGCGCACTTCCTGCAGTCGCTCGGGCCCGTGCTCTGGGCCGTCAGGGCGTTCCTCCTCGCCTGCGTCACGCTCCACATCTGGTCAGCCACGGTCCTAATGCTCGAGAGCCGGCGCGCCCGGGGCGACGAGCCCTACGAGGTGAACCGCTGGATCCGGGCCTCGTTCTCGTCCCGCTACATGCGCGGCACCGGCTACGTCGTCCTGGCGTTCATCCTCTACCACCTGGCGCAGTTCACGGTCGGGGTCGCGCAGCCGGCCTCGTTCAAGGAGAACCTGCCCCACTATACCATGGGAGGGGACTACCACATCCTCGGCCTCACGGTCGTCAGGGCGGGCACGGAGGTCCTCGACGTCCGCTCCATGGTGATCCGCGGGTTCACGAACCCCGTCGTCTCCGTCTTCTACATCGTGGCGGTGGGGCTTCTCGCGCTCCACCTGCTCCACGGGGCCGACAGCCTCTTCCAGACGCTCGGCTGGCGCAGCCACCGATGGGAGCGCGGGCTCCGGGTGGTCGTCACGCTGCTCTGCGCCGCCTATTTCCTCGGCAACCTTGCGATTCCCGGCGGCGTGCTCATCGGGATGCTCAAATAGGACCGTCGCACCATGGCCCAACTCGACTCCAGGATCCCAAAGGGAGAGCTCGCCGGAAAATGGCAGCGGCACAAGGCGGACATCCGCCTCGTCAACCCCTCGAACAAGCGCAAGTACGAGGTGATCGTCGTCGGGGCCGGCCTCGCGGGCGCCTCGGCCTCGGCCTCGCTGAGCGAGCTCGGCTACAAGGTGAGCTGCTTCGTGTTCCACGACAGCCCGCGCAGGGCGCACTCGATCGCCGCCCAGGGCGGCATCAACGCGGCGAAGAACTACCAGAACGACGGTGACAGCGTGCACCGGCTCTTCTACGACACGATCAAGGGGGGCGACTACCGCTCCCGCGAGGCGAATGTGCACCGCCTCGCCGAGGTGTCGGTCAACATCATCGACCAGTGCGTGGCGCAGGGCGTCCCGTTTGCGCGTGAATACGGCGGACTGCTCGCCAACCGGTCGTTCGGCGGAGCCCAGGTGTCCCGGACCTTCTACGCACGCGGGCAGACCGGCCAGCAGCTGCTCCTCGGGGCGTATTCGGCGCTTTCCAAGGAGGTGGCCTCCGGAGGGATCAAGCTCCACACGCAGTCCGAGATGCTCGACCTGGTCGTGGTCGACGGGCACGCGAAGGGCATCGTCGTGCGGGACCTGGTGACGGGCAGGGTCACGCGCCACGCGGCCGACGCCGTCGTCCTCGCGACGGGCGGCTACGGAAACGTGTTC
Organism: uncultured Opitutaceae bacterium; assembly: GCA_964534685.1. Classification (GTDB taxonomy): domain Bacteria; phylum Verrucomicrobiota; class Verrucomicrobiia; order Opitutales; family Opitutaceae; genus Palsa-1447. Next base: position 2,742 of record CAZHPC010000013.1, on the reverse strand, counting down.
GACCTGTCGACCTACGCCCGCGGCTCCAACGCGACGGCCATCTGGCGCGCCTACAAGCGCGGGGCGTGCTTCGCCAACCCGTGCTTCACGCAGATCCACCCCACGTGCATCCCGGTCTCGGGCGAATACCAGTCGAAGCTCACGCTCATGTCGGAGTCGCTGCGCAACGACGGGCGCATCTGGGTGCCGAAGAAGAAGGAGGACAGGCTCAAGCCGCCGGCGTCCATTGCCGAGGGCGACCGCGACTACTACCTCGAGAGGATCTACCCGAGCTTCGGGAACCTCTGCCCGCGCGACGTGGCGTCGCGCGCGGCGAAGCGCGTCTGCGACGAGGGGCGCGGGGTGGGCGAGAGCGGGCTCGGGGTCTACCTGGATTTTGCGGAAGCCATCGGCCGGCTGGGCGAGGCCGCCGTGCGCGAGCGCTACGGCAACCTGTTTGACATCTACCACGAGATTACGAACGAGAACGCCTACAAGGTGCCGATGAGGATCTTCCCCGCCGTCCACTACGCGATGGGCGGCCTCTGGGTGGACTACAACCTCATGTCCAACGTCCCCGGGCTCTTCGTCCTTGGCGAGGCGAACTTCTCGGACCACGGCGCGAACCGCCTTGGCGCCTCGGCCCTCATGCAGGGCCTGGCCGACGGGTACTTCGTGATCCCGTACACGATCGGCGACTATCTCGCGACGCAGAAGCCGGGCTCGAGGCCGCCGGTGGACGGCGCGGAGTTCAGGCAGGCCGAGGAGAACGTCGTCGCGTCCACCTCGAGGCTGCTCTCGGTCAAGGGCAGGAAGCCCGTGAGCCATTTTCACAGGCGCCTCGGGCACATCCTGTGGCAGGGCTGCGGGATGGCGCGCAACAAGACCGGGCTCGAGCAGGCGATCCGTGAGATCCCTGCGCTTCGCGAGGAGTTCTGGGCGAACGTCAATGTTCCCGGATCGGGCGACTCGCTCAACCAATCGCTTGAGCGCGCGGGCCGCGTTGCCGACTTCCTGGAGCTCGGCGAGCTCTTGTGCCGCGATGCGCTCACCCGCGAGGAGAGCTGCGGCTGCCACTTCCGCGAGGAGCACCAGTACCCGGACGGCGAGTGCAAGCGCGACGACACGGCCTTCGCGCACGTCGCCGCGTGGGAATACGCGGGCGAGGGCAAGGCCCCGGTCCGCAACACCGAGCCGCTCGTCTACGAGGCGGTGAAGATGAGCGTCAGAAACTACAAGTGATGAGCACGAAGACCTTCAGCGTCACCCTGCGCGTCTGGCGCCAGCCGGGACCCGGCAAGCCCGGGCGGTTCGTCGAGTACGCCGCCAGCGGGGTGAACCCCGACATGTCCTTCCTCGAGATGCTCGACGTCCTGAACGACGAGCTGACCGCCAAGGGCGAGGAGCCGATCGCGTTCGCGCACGACTGCCGCGAGGGAATCTGCGGGACGTGCTCGCTCACGATCGACGGCAAGCCTCACGGGCCCCACCGCGGCGTCGCCTCGTGCCAGACCTACATGCGCAGCTACAAGGAGGGCGACACGATCGTCGTGGAGCCGTTCCGCGCGCGGCCCTTCCCCGTCCTCAGGGACCTGATCACCGACCGGAGTGCGTTCGACGCGATCCAGCAGGCAGGCGGCTTCATCTCCGTGCGCACGGGTGCGGCGTCCGACGCCAACGCGATTCCCGTGCCGAAGGAGGTTGCGGACCTCGCGATGGATGCGGCCCAGTGCATCGGTTGCGGCGCGTGCGTGGCCGCGTGCAAGAACGCGAGCGCGATGCTCTTTGTGGCGGCGAAGGTGTCCCACCTCGGCCTGCTCCCGCAGGGCCAGCCCGAGCGCGACCGCCGCGTGTTGGCGATGGTCAGCACGATGGACGGCCTCGGGTTCGGCAGCTGCACGAACCAGTACGAATGCAGCGCGGCCTGCCCGAAGCTGATCTCCCACGATTTCATCGCCAGGATGAACCGCGACTACGCGAAGGCGATCTTCCGCTCGGCCTTCAAGCCTAGGGCGGCGGGCGGCGAGGGGGCCTAGCCGCGCGCTACGGCGTGGCGGGCGTGCCCCGCGCAAGGTAGGCGCGGATCTGCGCGGCCCACTCGTCAATGCGCCCGGCGAACGTCTTCTCCGTCATCGAGTCGATGTAGGCGTCCCCTTCGCCGTACAGGCCGGTGTAGCGGTAGGTCACGGCGACCCGGGTTTCCGATTCGTTCGAGCGGCTGCAGTGCACCGTGATCCGGGCGATGCGGACACCCGGGTAGACCGCGCGGTACTCGATGGGGGCGGCGGCGGGGTCGTATCGCGTGACCAGCCAGATTGCCTGGCGCTTTGCGCCGTCGTGGATCGTCTCGAGCGTGAAGACCGAATCGCTCCCAAGGGCCGCGGACTCGCGAGTGGCGAAGACGGGATCAAAGCCCCCGGCCCAGTTCTTCTCTCCAACCGGCTCAAACAGCGTGAATGCCTCGGCCAGGGGAAGGGGGACCGTGAACCCGTGCGAGTGCGTTGCCGACGAATGTCCGGCGGTCTTCGTGGAGGGAGGCGTGGGCATGGGTGACGCGGGACAGGTGGCGATGGCGGATGCGATGATTGCGGCGCGGATGGCGGCGGCTGCGGCGCGCCTGGGGCGGGGGTGGATGCTCAACTGCCGACCTGTTTCTCCACAAGGCGGTGGCTGTCCTCGGCCGTGAGATCGAGGTGGTAGACCTCCCGCAGCATCCGGACGCGCTTGAGCGTGGCCTCGGAGAAGGGCGCCTTGTTCTCGAAC
>CAZHPC010000012.1:0-54242 GCA_964534685.1 uncultured Opitutaceae bacterium | reverse complement strand
TCCGGCCCGTTGCGTTGAAGTCCGGCCCCCGCTTTTCATTCGTGTGGCGCCACACAACGAGGGATGTCACAAAAAACTTCGGAGCAGACGAGGCCCTGCACCTGCTCGAGTCCCTGATAGGATCTGCTTTCCTGGACGCCCATCTCTTCACCGCAATACAGAGCGCGCAGCTTGAGACGGGCCAAGGGATTTCGCGGATTCGTCTAAAGCCCCGCACCGCGCCGCCAACGGCGCCCTTCGGGAACGACCGGCCCAAGAACCGCCCCATTGCGCAGGCGTCTCCGTGGCTCAGGGCGTTGGGCGTGACCGACGCGAGCGGCAGGCCGCTCGCTGCGATGACGGACAAGTTCCGCCAGATCGAGCGATTCGCCGAGATCCTCGGCCACCTTCTCAAGGAGGCCCCCCTCGAGGACGGGCGCGTCCTGCGCGTCTTCGACATGGGATGCGGGAAGGGCTACCTCACGTTTGCCGCGAGTGCGCTTCTGGGCGACCGCGCCAGCGTTTGCGGGATTGAGGCCCGCGCTAGCCTCGTCGAATTCTGCAGCAGGACAGCCGCGGAGCACGGCTTTTCCAACCGGCTTTCCTTCCGCGTGGGATCCATCGCGGAAACTGACGTAGGAGCAGCCGATATCCTCATCGCATTGCATGCCTGCGATACCGCAACGGACGACGCGCTTGCAAAGGGGGTCGAGGCCGGCGCCGCGCTACTTGTGGTGGCGCCGTGCTGCCAAAAGGAGATCCGGCCGCAGCTCGTCTCTCCGCCGGTGCTTTCGGCGGCGCTCAAGCACGGGATTTTCGAGGAGCGCCATGCCGAGTTTGTCACGGACGCCCTCAGGGCCCAGCTTCTCGAGTGGGCCGGATACCGCACGCGGGTGATCGAGTTCATTTCCACCGAGCACACGGCGAAAAACACCATGATAACCGCGGTGAAGGCACGACCCTGCGGGGACGAGGCAATCGCGGCACGGATAAGGGAATTCGCCGCGTTCTACGGTGTCAGGCACCAGACACTGGCCGCCCGCCTTAAATTTCGACTCAGATGACCTGGCCGGAGCTGGATTGGACTTCCCTCGACCGGCACCGAGAGCAGTTCCTTGGGGGGGCGGCCTGCGACGGACCGTATTGGGCCTCTGAAACGGACCTGGCCAGCTACGACTTGACGTTCGGCGAGCGGATCGGATGGAAGTGGGACGCCGTTCTCGACGAACTTCGGATCCGCGGCTGGAAGCCATCAGGGGGGTCGGTCCTTGACTGGGGATGCGGCAGCGGAATCGCAGGGCGCCGCGTCATAGGCCGCTTTGGCCAGCGGCAATTCGAGTCGCTGAGCGTCTGGGACCACTCCCCAATCGCAGTCGCCTTCGCTCGCGACAGGGCTGCTACGGAGTTCCCCGGGCTCTCCATCACCGCGGCGACCGTGGGATACGTGAGGGGAGACGAGCCGATCGGCCTTCTCCTCATAAGCCACGTGCTCAACGAGCTTCAGCCTACCGCCCTCGAGGAGATACGTTCGCTGGTCGCACGGTCGCGAGCGGTCATCTGGACGGAGCCAGGGTCCCGTGACACAAGCCGGATGCTTGGGTCGCTCAGGGATGAGTTCGCCGGGCAGTTCCATGTGGTGGCGCCGTGCACGCACGCTGGCCCGTGCCCGATCCTAGAACCGGGCAACGAGCGGCACTGGTGCCATCACTTCGCTTCCCCTCCTTCCGGCATCTTCGCGGATTCTAACTGGGTCAAGTTTGGCCATCGCGCGGGAATTGACCTGCGCAGCCTGCCGTACTCGTTCGTGGTGCTCGACCGCGATTGGCGCGGCGATAAAGGCGGATTGTCCCGCGTCATCGGCAGGCCTGAGCATTTCAAGCCGTATGTCAGGCTGCTCAACTGCGACGGAGACGGCCTCGCGGAGCTGATGGTCATGAAGCGCGACAACCGAGGGCTCTGCAAGGAACTGGAGAAGTCAAAGCTCCCGCTGGTCTACAGGTGGGAGCGGGAAGGCCCGAGGATCAAGGCGGGAATCTACCCCCACCCTAGGTCTTGACTCGCCAATAGTGAACGGGTCTGATCACACCTTTCCCCAACCAAATCACCATGGGCCAGCAGCTAAACAAGATCATCAAACGCAAACGCCGCGCCGCCTATCTTAAGCGCAAGAAGGTCGCCGCGGCCGCCGCCAAGAAGAAATAGGCCGTTGCGGGCCAAGACTTTGCTGTCCCCGGAGTTCCCGGCATGATCAACGTCAGCCTCATCTCGCTTGGCTGCGCCAAGAACCTCGTGGACAGCGAGATAATGGTGGGCCACCTGCAAGGCGCGGGGATGCAGGTAATCCCAGATGCCGAACGGGCGGACGTGGTGATCGTCAACACCTGTTCGTTCATAGACTCCTCCAAGGAGGAATCGATCGGGCACATCCTTGAAATCAACCTGCAGCGCGGGCTGCGCAAGCGCCGAAGCGATCAAAAGTTGATCGTTGCCGGGTGCATGTCCCAACGCTTTGCCAAGGACCTTCCAGGCTCGATGCCCGAGGTGGACGCGTTCATCGGACTGGACCAGGTCACCCGGATCGTTCCGATAATCGAGGAGCTATACTCCCGGGGGGGCGGGAAAAACGCCGCGCCGGCGAGCTTCGTTACGCCGCACTCAACCTTCATTCCGGACTACAACACGCCCAGGTTCAGGTTGACACCCCCCCACTTCGCTTACGTCAAGATCGCCGAGGGCTGCAATCATCCGTGCACGTTCTGCATCATCCCGCAGATTCGCGGCCGGCACAGGAGCAGGACGGTCGAGAGCGTTGTCGCCGAAGCCCGGCAGCTCGTCGCGGAAGGCGTCAAGGAGCTCAACCTCATTTCTCAGGACACGACGTTCTTCGGCATGGACACGTGGGACGAGCGGCCCAACCCAAGGACTCCCGTCGATTCCTCTCGAGGCACCGCCCTTACTTCGCTTCTGCGAGGGCTTAACGCGATCGAAGGCGAGTTCTGGATCCGCATTCTTTACACCCACCCCGCGCACTGGAGCGACGAGCTGATCAGGACGATCGCCGAATGCCCCAAGGTGGCGCGCTACGTGGACATGCCGCTCCAGCACATCAGCGACCGCATGCTGTCGGCCATGCAGCGCGAGACCAGCGGCGACTACATTCGAAAGCTTGTCCGCCGGATACGCGCGGGCATCCCCGGAATCGCCCTAAGGACGACCTTCATAGTCGGCTTCCCGGGCGAGACCGACGCCGACGTCGACGAGCTCTGCGAGTTTATCCGTGAGACCAATTTCGAGCGTCTCGGGGTCTTTCGGTACTCACAGGAGGAGGGAACCCGGGCGGCCAAGATGCCCGGACAGGTCCCGGCCAAGGAAAAGGAGCGCCGCTGGCACCGCGTCATGGCGCTTCAGAAGGAGATCGCAGGATCAGTCAGCGCGGCCAGCGTCGGGAAGTCCCTCAAAGTCCTCGTTGATGAGCCAGGGGTAGCGCGTGCGGAGGCCGACGCGCCGGACATCGACGGCCGCGTCTACGTGCCCCGGGGACTTTCCGTCGGCAGTTTTGCCACCGTCAAGATCAACGGGCACCACGACTACGATCTCCTTGCACTCCCCGACGGGCACAGCCCCGCAGAATTCAAGGTGGCGAAACAGGCGCAGTAGGCACCTGCTCAGACTTTGGCGGACGCAGCGTACCTGCCGATGATCCCGTCAAAGGAGCCGTTCGAGAAAAAGATGACCACCCTTGGCTTGCCCCGCCTTGGCAGCGTGTCCGCCGCCAGGGCGTCATGAAGATCGGCGTTGGAGGGGTAATGCCGGGCGTGCACCCCCTGTGCCTCCAAGTTCTCGGCCACCGCTTCCGGGTCAAAACGCTCATCAACCCGCAGCGACCCGGCGCGGTTGACGGGTCCAAGGTAAACCTCGTCGGCGTGAGAGAGGGCCCGCTCGAAGCCGGCTTGCAGCGTCTTTACCCGCGCCGTATTGCTGCGGGCCTCAAACACCGCCGTCAGCAGCGCCCCCGGAAAACGCGCCCGGAAGGACCGCAACGTCTCCGCGATTGCTGTCGGATGGTGCCCAAAGTCCTCGACAATGGTCAGCTCGGGTCCAGTCACCAGCACCTCCTGGCGCCGCTTGACACCCCGGAACCTGCCGAGCGCCTCGATGGAAAGCACCGTCGGGTGCTCTCCCGATAATGAAAGGCCCGCGGCCGTGGCAGCCATGGCCGCGTTTCGCGCATTGAAGAGGCCCGGCAGGGACCAGCTGACCCTGCCCCACGACGCACCGCGCCAAAGCAGCGTGAAGCTGGACCCGGAGGGCGCCTCGGAGAAGTCAACAATCCTTGCGTCGTTTCCCTCATCCAGTCCCACGCGGACGACCTTGGTCCATGGCATCGACCCAAGAACGCGCAAATTGCTGTCATCGCCGTTCAGCACGGCAAACCCGTTTCGCGGAATTATCCGTGAGAAGTGGACAAACGTGCGCTGGACGTCGGCCAGATCCCGGAAGATGTCCGCGTGGTCAAACTCAAGATTGTTGAAGACGGCAACGTGCGGCGAATAATGGATGAACTTGCTGCGCTTGTCGAAGAACGCGCTGTCATACTCGTCTCCCTCGATGACAAACGGATCGGCGGCCGATCCGAGGGCGCTTCCGGTAGGCGGGTCCTGCGGCACCCCGCCTATGAGATAGCCCGGATCGCGACCATTTTCGCGAAGCAGATAGGCCGCTATGGCAGTCGTCGTCGTCTTCCCGTGAGTCCCTGACACGACCACATTCCTTCTTTTGCAAAGGATCTGGTCATGGAGCATCGCAGGAAGGGAAGTGAAGGGAATCTCCCTCGCGTCGAGAAGCCACTCGATCTCCGGATTGCCCCGCATCATGGCGTTGCCAATGACGACCAAGTCCGGGCCGAGCCCAGCGAGCCGGGCCGGATCATAGCCCTCGTGGGCCTGTATGCCCGCCTCCGAAAGCACCGTGCTCATCGGCGGGTATATGTTCGAATCCGCGCCGATAACCTCGTGGCCCGCAGCTCGGGCAAGGAGCGCCGCGTTTCCCATCGCGGTTCCGCAGATGCCCATGAAGTAAATCTTCATTTGTTCACGTTGTGGCTGGATTTGGCGCCTTTTCGTAGGCGCCTCCTGAATAATCGGATCATCAGGCTCAACGCAACAAGGCCTTTCCGACACCCTTCCGCCGGGGAGCCGCTTAAAGGACGCAGCGCGCTCGGTTCCAAAAGCGAAAGTCCTCAGGGTTATAAGCGCGCCTGCGTGCATCGTTGCTCGCAGAACATTTCATGGCTTGATTTCTCCCCAGCCGCACCGCACGCTTTTTCCTTTGAGCGATGGCGGTCCGGCGCAGTTCATGCCGACTCGCCTGTATCCGGCCCCAACCCCTCCCAAAACGTTATGCAAGTGACGCTGACCTGGCTTGATTACCTCATCCTGCTGACCTACACCGGCTTCGTCGTCGGCATCGGCTTCGCCCTCAGGAAATACATGAGGAGCTCGTCGGACTTCCTGACGTCCGGCCGCTCGATCCCCACCTGGGTTACCGGGCTTGCATTCATCTCGGCCAACCTGGGCGCTCTCGAACTCGTGGGAATGGCCGCCAGCGGCGCCAAGTACGGTATCATCACCGCCCACTTCTACTGGGTCGGCGCGATCCCGGCCATGGTGTTCCTGGCCGTGTTCATGATGCCGTTCTACTATGGATCAAAGGCCCGCTCCGTCCCGGAATACCTCAAGATGAGGTTCGACGAGCGCGTGCGCGCCCTCAACTCGATCTCCTTCGCCGTGATGACGGTGTTCGCGTCCGGGATCTCGATGAACGCGCTGGCCAAGCTGCTCCACCTCCTCCTCGGCTGGAACTATCACGCCAGCCTCTGGATATGCTCGGCGGTTGTGTTGGTCTACGTCCTCAAGGGCGGACTCACCTCCGCCATCTACACGGAAGTTCTCCAGTTCTTCATGATCGTCCTCGGCTTCGCGCCGGTCGTCTATCTGGGGCTCAAGGATGTTGGCGGCTATAGCGCGATGGCCAACTTGCTGAAAGGCGTCGCCACGAATCCCAGCTCCGTCCACCTTCGCGACGCAGGAATCAGCTACGGACCCAACGCTTGGACCAGCGCATGGCACACGTTGCTCTCCGGCCCGGCCAATAACCCCATGGGCGTGGACTGGTTCGCCATGATCTTCGGCCTCGGGTTCGTGCTATCGTTCGGCTATTGGTGCACGAACTTCCTCGTCGTGCAGCGCGCGATGGCCGCCCGCAATATGACCGCGGCGCGCAACACTCCGCTCGTCGCGGCGGTGCCGAAGATGCTCTTCCCCGCCCTAGTGATTCTTCCCGGAATGATCGCGGTGGCGCTCATGACCATCCCTTCCAAGGGCTACCGCATCCCGGCGCCCATTCTCGACAACGCGACCTATGAGCGAGCGATGACGGCCGTCGCGGCTGACGCCGCCCTTCCGCCCGAACAGGCGTTCAAGGACATCAGCGCCGCCGTCGGGAAAAAGATGGACGTCGAGAAGGTCGCCGCCCTCGTCAAGGACTACGCGGCGAAGCCGCTGACCCCCGAAGCCTTCAGGGATCGCCTGTGGAACGCCGTGGCAGAATACGACTACGACGGCGTAATTCTCTCGATGGTAAAGCGCTATTGCCCTCCCGGGCTGCTGGGCCTCGCCCTCACGGGCCTTCTCGCCTCATTCATGTCGGGCATGGCTGGCAACGTGACCGCATTCAACACCGTCTGGACCTATGACTTATATCAGGCGTACATGGCGCCGAACAAGAGTGACGAGCACTATATGCGGATGGGCCAAGCCATTACCTTCGTGGGCATCCTGCTGAGCATCGCATGCGCATATTTCGCTTCGATGTACAACAACGCCATGGATATCATACAGCTCGTATTCGCCTTTGTGAACGCACCGCTCTTCGCCACCTTCCTGTTGGGCATGTTCTGGTCACGCACCACCGGAACGGGGGCGTTCATCGGCCTGCTCCTCGGAACCGCCACATCGGGCCTTGTTCACGCTTTGACGATCTCGCAGGGCAATGTCCCTGGAATGAAGGGCGGATACCTGAGCGTCGTCCACACGTTCCCAAGCGAGATGGCCCAGAACTTCTGGTTGGCAGTCTTTGCCTTCATCGTCTGCTTCGGCCTGACGGCGACAATCTCGCTGGCCACCGCGCGCACAAAGTCTGACGACGAACTGAAGGGTCTGGTATACTCGCTGACGCCCAAGATTAAGGACGAGGGCTTGGCATGGTACCAGCGGCCGGCAGTCCTGGGCACCGCGCTCCTCGCCGCATGCGCCGTCCTCAACATCATATTCTGGTAGAAAGGAAATAATTATGGGACTCGATATCCGCTGGCCAATCGGCCTCATGTTCTCGCTCGTCGGGCTTTTGCTGACGGTCTACGGCATCGTCACCATGGGTGACGCCGAAATGTATCACCGCTCTCTCGGCATCAATATCAACCTCATCTGGGGCGTCGTGCTGCTCATTTTCGGCGGCCTGATGCTGATCTTGGCAATGCGCAGCAAAGGGAACGGCGGCCCGCCGAAGTAGACAGCATGGTTCGTGGAAAGTGTAGCCTTGCGACGAACTCGCGCGGCGGATGGCCTCACTGCACGGTCAGATTGACGTCCGAATAGAGGTAGAACCTCTGTACCTCGTATGCCGCAGCGGCAGAAGCCCCTCGCCGGACGACGATCATTCGGCCGGCTAGTATTCCCGTTGCAAAATCGGGAAGTGAATTGCTAACAACGGTGCCGCTATTCGGTGCCGAGACTATTTCGTTTGTTGACGGCCCGATGTCCACCCATGCCGTGTCGGTCTGGCTATTGTTGGCGAGCGTCAACGTATACTTTGGCTGTACTATCCGCTCGACAATCAATCTGGAGGCGTTCGTCCGATTGTTAGCGGACGCGGTGTTCCAGAGGGCATAGCTGTCGGGCGAAAGCAGCGTGCTCCAGAGCTCAGGTGCCTGCGCCTGCGTGGACTCCCAGCTTTGGTCCCAGATTGAGTCGAAGGTTTGCGTGGAATTCGCAGACGGAAACGCAAGAACCCGGTACGGCGGCACCATGAGCGACATGAGGAGGTATCGTTGCTGGCCGATTTCTGCCGTGGGTCCAATGACAAGGCACCTTTGAACCCCGTATGCGTTGAAAGCTATGGCTGAATACTGGTTCTGGGCCTGGTTGGAATACGTTGAACCAACTACATACGAGCTCACACCACGCTTCAGCGCCAGCTTGGTCACCCATCCCGCCGGATCTACGATCACCGTTTGGGAGAAGATTCTCGATGCGACGCCCGTAACCGCGTCAAAAGTTGTAAACACGGTTCCCGCCGGCAGTCCGCTGCCGGGAACGGAGGATTCGTTCAAATTCTTGAAATCAACGGCGTCATACGTCGCCTCAAAGTCCTTCCTCAGCGAGTGAAGTGTCTCGGCCTCTGACTTGAGCTGCGCCTCATCCAGCTTGTTTGCGAGGACCGGCGCGAGAATTCCAGCCATGATTCCAACGATCGCCACAGCAATCAGAAGCATTAAGAGAAACTCGCCGGACACAGACTCCGAATTAGCGGATCTCATTCACAACCTCCAAAACTGGGAGAACCACTGCGAGGGCTACCCCGAAAACCCAAATCAGCACAAAAACAAGCATCACGGGTTCGATCATTCCGAGCGCTAATGCAATTCGGTGCCGCGCCTCCGATTCGAAATAGCCCGCGAGCCGGCCAAAGACCTGCGGAAGCGCAGCTTCGCCGCTCTTGACCGCGAGTACGACCTCCGGCGCGAATGCGTCGGCGCGTTCAAATCCCTCTCCGACCGTCGCATTGTCTCGGACTGCGGAAACAACCTGCAATATGCCTCGCGAATATACGCAATTTCCTGCGACCACGGCGCACGCCTCGAGAGCCTCTAATACGCGGATTCCCGATTCACTCAGCGCCCTATAGGTAATACATATCCGAGCCATAGACAGGGCCTCCACGGCCCCACGCACGATCGGTACGCGAAGCATCAAACGATCAGCACAAGGCCTGAAGCCGGGCCTAAGCAGAAGCCAGATGATCAAAGCGGGAAGCAAGAGAGCGCCCACTGTGCAAAACGGGTGGCAAAGAACAAAGTCGCTCAGCCAGAAGAAGAATGCTGTGAGATGGTTAGTCCTCGTCACTCCTGTTTCGCGGAGCATCTTCGAAAACCTGGGGAGCGTGAAGACGCAGAGGATCGCAGTGGTGATGAGCCCAATCACGAAAACCAGGGCCGGATACGCGACACCTCGCAGCGACTCGCGTCGGATATCGCGCATATGCGCGGCGTAGTCACGCACGTGCCTGACGCCTTCGGACAACCGGCCCGCGGACTCGTGTGCCACTATCATTCCAACCATAGACTTGCTAAACACTCTTGGAAACTGTCGGAGCGATTCTCCGAAGCGCCCGTCCTCCTCGACGCGCCTAGCTATCTCGGTCCACAACCTGCGGGCTGCGCCTGCCGGTGCGAATTCCGCAATCTTTCTTAGCGCCATGTTAATTCGCACGCCGCTTACGAGCATCAGCTCGAGAGAGTCCAATGCCGCGAGCAGCATTGGTGCAGGGATCCTCGTGCGTTCGAGCGCCGTACCCTTCGACTCCAACCTTTGTATATCTACGACGAATGCCATGCGGCGCCGCTCGATTTCCTCCGAGAGACTTGCCAAGTCGATCGCGTCAATCGTCACCACGCTCCTGCGGCCGCTGCGCCCAACAAATCTCGCCCGGAATCGCGGCATGATCGCTCACCCGTTGACCGCGGTGATGGTGGTCCGCCTGCCCCTTGGCAGCATGAAATACGAGCCGCCGCATTCAAGGAGCACGCCAGCAGCGACGATGCGCGCCACACTGAACGTTCCAAGCAGGTCGCCCTTTCTGACTATGCGCCCGTTCAGAAAAGCTATTGGGCCGTTGTCGCCTCCGGCAATGGTCCCGCCGCAGAAGAACTCCGTGTCGCGCGAGGCCGCCTTAGGCTGGGCGCGCACCTCCCAAGGGTTTCTGATGCCGGCACTCGTCGACGCCCTTTCGGGCTCATGAAAAACTACAGAAATCCTGCCGCCTGCATCCGGCCAATTTGCACTCGTTGGAATCACGTCCGCTGACGACACTTCCGGCAATTTGCCGTCCTTTCCCCCGCTGCTCGCTTCGCAAAGCGGTACGGCGAACACCCGGCGTGGCTCGGCATCGACCGAGACATTCAATACTCCAATTCCTATGAGGCTCACCACATCATCCGTCGGGGAGTTTGGAGCGACAATGACGCCGGTTGTATGAGCCGTGCGAGACGCCGGCACATACGCCCAACCAGATTGGGTATTTGCAGACGCCAACGTGCATATGGTTGCAAACGTTAGGATCGTTTGTGCTCTCTTCATGGTGTCTTGCGCAAAAAGCAGATTTCGACTGCATCCCGCGGTGCGGGAGTGGGTCGGATTTGAAAACGCGTGCCATTTAGGTCGAACACGGCGTCGCTGATCCCGCCTAATCCGGGAATTGCCAAAGCGCCCAAAGATCTAAGCGCACCGGCCACGGCATCCACCCTTAGCTGATCTCCTTTTGAGCGAATCTCTTCGACAATATGCCTCACGGACGCAAGTGAGCCTTCCTCCCGCAGTGAGAGCAGATCCAGCGGTTCGTCGGGGCCCTCGCTACCCGTTCTTGGGGTGGCATTCAATTCGCTGTATCCTCCACGGCCTTCCTAGCCTGTTCGACTGCGGCAGCCAATGCGTCAAGGGCGGCCCTTTGCCGAACCAGCCGGGCCGCCAGCCGCGCTGCCTCCCGCTGCTTGAGCGCCAAGTCGTTCAGCAGGTCGTCGCGCCGCTCCTCCAAGGTGGCCAGATCACGTTTAATCTCTTCGCCGCTGCGCGCTGCCTGAAGTCTCTTCTTTAGTTCTGCGGCTCGATCCGAATCATTGGTAAACACCTGGAGGAAGGTCGGGTTCCCGTACAGCTGGGCGACCTCCTCCACCGCCTCTTGCATCTTTCCAAGCATTTCCTCGTACCGCTTGTCGGCACGGATATCCACGTCACTCTCCAGGGGCTCTCCTTTGGCTGGTCGAGACCCCACCTTCGGGGCCTGGCCCATACCGGGTTGAGTAGATTCCGGGCCTGCAGTGCAGGGATGGCAAACCAGGAGCGTAGCCATTATTAGGCTCGTTTGGGTTGTTGTCATTTTGATTCGGCGAGATTGGAGACATTTCGACGCGTCTGGACGGCCACAAGGATCGTTACGGAGTCTAGGGAGCGCCGCACCAAGCTCCCGCTTGTATTCATCTCGAACTGCGCTATCCCCACTCCAGGCAGCGCTTCGGCATTCTTGACGTTCTCGATTATCTCGGGCCAATCGGTCAACCTAGGAGATCTAAGGCGAAACACTCCGCGTTGGACCGAACTTCCGTTCCTGTTCTCCTTCGGTCCAGGTTCGACCGCCCAGCGTTCCCCAAACTTTCTCACCATACGATCCCACGTGTCGTCCGTTCCAAGCTGCAGTCTGATTCGCCGAACATGGTCCCGAAGCATTTCGAGCCTTTCGTCCTCGAATTCAGACTTTGCGGCGATCTGAGCCGACAAGCTGGCCGCGAGCGCCGCAGCGCTGTGCTGGCGCTTCAGGACCTTAGATTTGAGCTGAGCACTAAGCCAGAACGTTGCACAAGCCGCCGCAATCGCGACCGCGGAGGCAGCCGCAAGCCTCTTCGAGTATACGATGCCCCTGGTCATGGCTGCGAAGCCGCGTACGTGCCGCTCATCAAAAGTTTGCCCGACGACGCGTTGAAATCCCAGCCGTTGGGGCCCTCCGGCTTGAATCCGCTTTGTGCCAGGGCCCGTTTTGTTCCTTCGGCGTCGAAGTCGGCGCCGACAACAATTGCCGCAATCACGAAGTGGTCGCCCTCGTCAATCGAAAGTGAGGTGACAGTAAGGGAGTCAGGTACGGCCGCAGCCAGACCCAAGAGTGCTTCGTGCCGTCCAACATGAATCGGTCCGGGTCCCTGAGCAGACTCAATTCGAAGTGTCTTCATCTCCCGTTGGTTTCTGCTCAAGTCCGACAAGTGGACTTCAAGGCTCGCGACGCGCTCTGCGCTCGATGCCTCTATGTTTCTCAAATCCCGCAGGTGCCCCGGTAGGCCTGCAACAAGTGCGGCTGCCGCCGAGAGACAGCCGGCAACGGTGCCAACAAGAAGACGGTCCAGTTGCCGCGGTCTGGGAAACCCCTCGACAAGGTTCCCTGGGTGACTCGTAGGTGTCCGGCTGGCGCCCACCGCAAGGGCGTCCAATCCTATGACAGTCTCAATTCTGCCGGTCGCGCGAATCTCGGACCAAATAGGGCAGTTTCGCTCGGTCTCTCCCTCTGCAATTACTGCTATTTTGCCGCGCTTCAACTCAGTCTCGCCCATCGACGGGGCGGGGCGCGACTCGGAGTCGACAACGAGAGCGGAAAGGGCTTTCCAGTCCCTGTCCGCCATTGGACCGGTCCATCCCCTGAAGGAGCGCCGTCCATTGGCGCAGATCGCGACCGCAACAAATCCCGGCAGCAACATGAGAATGAATTTGCTCTTTGGTGTCGCCAAGTGGGTTCTCGTGCAAACGGCCGCCGCTGTGTAGGCCGACCAGGCTGCTCGCAACTGCGAACCTGACTGCAAACAGGCGTTGTGCAGATGCACGAGGCCGGGCGTCAACTCAAAGTGCATCAGCGTGGAAAAGCCCCCTTCCTGTACCCGTTCAGGCTGCTCAATGCCCCATCCCATAACCTCGGAGGTAACCACAGGATGCTGACTGCGGACCCGAGCAAGAGTGCCAAATACTGAGCGGCCGACCCTTGGAGATTCAACGGTCTGGTGGGCGAGCCCCTCAGGCTCAAAGACGACAACGGTGCTCTCCCTGCATTCGCAGGACAGGATCTCGGCAAGCCGGGTGATGGCAGGGTTTGCAAGGTCGTTGTTCCCGTCAAATGACTCTCGACGCCATCCCCGAGCGTCCCGAAGCCAGACGCTCCGGCCGAGGAGCATGGCAATTCGCGGGGCCATAGCTCAGTAATTCCCAAGGTACGCGTACAGGTCCGTAACCCCGCCAACTGCCGCCGCATACGCGACGGCCCCTCGACTCTGGGCTGCACCTGCAGAGCCTGTGGTATCGTCCATGAATGCAGGCGAATCGATAGCGGTGGCTATCTGCGAAGCCTCCGACCCTGACACAGCCTTGATCACCGCATACGCAACGCGCCCTGTCGGAAGATTGTTGACCCCGTCGATCTTGAAATTGGTCCCGCCATTCGCATCGGTGGTGCCGGGGGCCTGCGCGGCATCGACCGCCGCACATTCCAGACGCGATACGCCGGAATACCCATAGCCCGCACTAATGCGAGCGTCAGGAACGTTATAGAACGTGCCCGTCGCAGCGTTGTACCGCGGGTCCACCACCGATGAGCCGGCCGCCGGCAAGAAGGCCTGCGAGCCGCATGCCGGAGAAAAATACCTCTCCAACTTTGGGTTCGGCACGGACATGAGAACTTCGTCGAGCCGTAACGAGTTATTGAAGTCGGCCAAAGCCGAGCTGGACAGATTCGGACTGCTTGTTGCGTTAACAGCAGCAGACACCGTCACGTAACCTTTCGTTAACGGGAGGGTTCCGCCAAGCTGATTAGCCGCGTCCGCTGCGAACCCCTTAAGCTGCCTCAGGTCCGCGATCGTGCGATTCACGTGCGCCGATGAAAGTGCCTTGCTCAACGCGGGAAGCAGAATGGCAGCCAGCACGCCGATGATGGCGACGACGACCAGTATCTCTATTAGCGTAAAGCCCCGAAACCGGAAGTTCCGTTTGTCACAAGGGTTGATATTCGTGTTTGCGTTCATGAGTGTGTCTTGGATTCAGGCGACCAGGACGCGTCCATCGTTGCGCCAAATACCTCTTCTGGAGTCGTCAGGCCGGTGGAGGCCTTGATGATTCCGTCCTCGCGCATGCTTCGCGCACTGATTTCGCCCCCATGGAGCGCGGCGGAGAAGACTGCCTCGGCCGAGACAGGGTCGAATCGTGCCGCCTGGCTTAGAAGCATGTCGGCCACCTGGCTGCGTATGTCCCTGATCTCGAAGATTCCTGTTCTTCCTGCATAGCCGCTCCGGTTGCAGACGCCGCAACCTCCTCCCGCCTCGAAGAAACCTCCTGATCCGCATTCCGGTTGGCGGCGGACTGCGGCGTTATGCGATTTCTCCACGACAATTCCATAGCGTTCTATGAGCGATCCCGCCTTTCGGTGCGGCTGCCTGCAGTGCGGGCATAGTCGCTTCACCAGCCGCTGACCAACGAGAAGCCTTGTTGTCGCCGAGAGCATCGAAGCCTCTACACCAAGGTCGAGGAGACGGCTTAACGCCTGAATTGCCGTGTTTGCGTGTACCGTCGTGAGTATCAAGTGGCCGGTGAGGGCGAGGCGCATTGCGAGCGATGCGGTTTCGCTGTCGCGAATCTCGCCGACTATAATGATGTCAGGATTGTGCCTCAGAAACGCCCTGAGCGCGGACGCAAAGGGCATCCGGGGCCCCACGGGCACTTGTGTCACGGTCCTAAGACGATATTCGACAGGATCCTCCACGCTTAGTATCCTCTTGTTGCGTGAATCTAGCCAAGGCACTGCTGCCGCTAGCGTCGTGCTCTTTCCGTGCCCCGTGGGCCCCGAGACCAGAAGTATCCCGTTAGGCTTCTTCAGCTCAGTCCTGAAGCGCATCGCAGTGTCATCACGCATCCCGATGTCCTCCAGCGAGCCCACCTGCGCGCTTTGATCAAGAATCCTGATCACGATGCTCTCGCCGTTGATCGCGGGTATGACGGAATATCGAAGCGACACGCGCTTGCTCCCGTATTCGCGCACCGATGACGCATCCTGAGCCTCAAGGCGGTTGGCGACGTCGAGCCCACCGGCAGCGACTGCGCTGCGGGATCTGCCGTCCGCTCCCCTGGTCGATGAAAGCTTGAGCTGCGCTGACACCGTCTCCTTCATCGAGCCGGGCAGCGTCCCCCACGGAACCAGGTCGCCATCGATACGCCACCTGATCTCGCAACTCCGATCCTCCGGAACGCAGTGTATGTCGGAGAGGCCACGCGTATGCGCCGCCTCACGAATCATGTCTTCGACGAACCGTTCAAGTTCGTTGTCTTGGACGTCAAGGTTGGCCGAGTAGACTTCAGCCACCCTCGCTGCAATGTCTGCCTGGGGTGAAACCACCCATTCGACTACATCATGCTCGAGCGCGTATAACACCTGTGCGAACTGCGGCCACGAGGGATCCGCAATCGCCACCTTGAGCCGTGCCCCTTCCCTGACTATGGCGATGGCATGGCGGTTCCTCGCTATGGCCTCGGGCAGGGCCTCATAGGCGTCGCCCTCCACACGGAGCTTCTCCCTCGACAGGTAGCTCAGTCCAAGATGCTCCGCTATCCACCGTGCTGCGTCCTCGTCTGTGGCGAGACCCAGTTCGACGAGGGTTCTGCTGAACGGCTGCCGGCCTTCTACCTCGAGGTGGTAGGAATGCGCTGACGCAATCTGGCGCTCCGTGACACCACTTCCCATGAGCTTTCCCTTCAGGAAGGAATCCATTTGTTCGCACCTGCGGTCGAGGCTTTGTGTCGGACCATTCATGAGAGGTCACCCAAGGCATTGATCCGCTCCACGCGGCGTCTGCCTTCAGGTGGGTCCGTCATTGGCGGTGTGACTCGTCCCGAATCCGCCGCGGGCGGCTCGTCCGCGTCGATAGGAACGAGCGCAGGTGGTTCCTCGGCGTTTACCGTGACAAGGAAGACAAGCTCTGTCCGTGTTCTAGCCCTGACCGCCGTCGCGAATGCGTTACCAAATACTGGCAAACTGGACAACCCGGGTATGCCGCGCCTGTCCTTTGCGACCGTCTCCGTGATGAAGCCTCCGACAACCGCGGTCTCGTGATTGCGGAGGGTAACGGTGGTGCGAGCTCTTTTTGTGTCGGTTACTGGCGCCGTCTCCTGCCCGTCGGGCGACGTCACCGTGCCCTTCAATTCTGTCATCGCCGGAGAGAGCGACAGTTTGGTTGTGAGGTCGTCGGCAATCTGGACGGTAATCTCGAGCAGATTGCCAAACGAAACAGTGCTCTGCGAATAGTTCGTGTTAACTATCGGTTGTGTGCCGGCCTGTGTCGCCCCTCCCGCGTTTATGGTGGTCGTGCTGGTGCGGCTAAAGAACGGCTGGTCCTCGCTGACTTGAACAAACGCCGTCTGGTTGTTCAGTGCGGCCACCTCGGGCTTCGATTCCACGCGCACAGTGCCTTGCTCGGACAGTGCGCTAATAGTCGCTTGCACCCCGCCTGCCCCGATGGTGCCGGTAAACGTGTCTGGATTCAGCGAGATCGAGGCAATCTGGGAAATCGGCCCGGTCGCGCTTGCGGCTCCCGAGATGGCCACTGTCGAATTGGCGATTCGGCCCAGCGACGCCGCCGCAGCGTTCCAATCTATCCCCGCCTTGGATTGGTCGTTCAGGTCGACCTCGATGACCTTTACGGAGATCCGCGCCTGACGGCCCACCCTCTCGAGCACGCGGCGAAGATAGCTTTCCATCACCGCATGCGTTCGGAGCGACCCCCGGAGTTGTACAAGCCCTGCGAACCTGTTGACCACCAATGATTCCCCTTCCCCAACCATTCCTTTTAGATCCACTTCCAACCTGCCCCAGAAATCCGCATCGTTCTGCTGGGACACACTGAGTGTGGAGCTTCCGCCGCTTGCCGTTCCAGCAGCGCCCTGCTGGCCAATCGGGACCCCAGCAACGAATGGGCCGCCGACGAGGCTCGGTGTACCCGCGATTCCAGTGACAGCGGCCCCTGCAGTCTCGCTCAGGTTGATACTCGCAGAGCTCGACCCAGTCTGAGTCATCTGCAAATAGTCGACAGGATAGATTCGCGTGACGAATCTACGGACAAGAAGATATCCGCTGCTCGTTACCTCGAAGCTCCATCCTTTGGGCTGGCAGATGGCTTCAATGACTGTTCCAAGAGAAGCGCTGTGCACCTCGAAGGTCACGGTCCCCTGGACGTCCGGATCAATCACGACGGGAAATCGATAGGCCGAACCAATACCCTCAAGAACCGTCCGCGCTTCCTGTCCCTGGACTCCAAAGTCCTCAACCCTTCGCTCGAGGATCTCCGCGATTGCCTCCCTGCTCTGCGCGCAGGCGCTCGCCGTCACCAAGGGCAACGCCGAAGCGATCCAGGCAAGCCTCGGCATTGAGTGCAGCATCTTCATCGGTTGATGAGCGTCATTAACGCGCAACATAAGACAAGTCTAATATTGTTATAACTCGATTTTTCCACCGTTGGAAGATATCGCTATGGCATCCCCTCCGCCGAACGAGCAGGCAGACGCAATCTTTCTCGATTATGCCCGCCCGATGTGAAACAAAGGGGCCCCCGATTCCGACCCTCGGAGGGCGCCAACTTGAACCGCCGTCCTCGACAGAACGCCACGTTCGCTCCGCACGCGATCAGCCCCAAAATAACCGCAACCATGACCCCATTTGTTGCAGGATTCTGGGGAGCCAGCCTCGAACCCCGCGTTCGCCATTTCACGCTGGCGTTGCTGCTGGGCGCCGCCATGGGCCCCGTGAAGGGAGCCACGCCGGTCGAGACGGCCGCCCTCGGGCTGATTCACCGCGTCATTCCAGGCCACGTCTCGGAGATCGACGTCGAGCAGATTTCCCCGGAATCCGACGGCTCGGACGTCTTTGAGGTAGAGACCAACGGTGACCGGCTCGTCCTGCGCGGCGATACCGGTGTCTCCATCGCCTCCGCGCTTAACTGGTACCTCGGCAACGTCGTCCACGCCCAGATCTCATGGGACGGAGACAACCTCGCCCTGCCTGCCAAGCTACCGGCCGTGCCAGCAAAGGTCCGGATCGCATCGCCGTACAGCCACCGCGCGTACCTCAACTACTGCACCTTCAACTACACGATGGCGTGGTGGGACCGCGCGCGGTGGGAAAGAGAGATCGACTGGATGGCGCTCCACGGGATCAACATGCCCCTTGCCATGACCGGCCAGGAGGCCGTCGTGCAGGCAACGCTCCGCCGGTTTGGAATGGATGACACCGAGATTCGGAAATACCTGGTCGGACCGGCGTTCTCTTGCTGGCAGAATCTTACCAACATCGAGCAGTGGGCGGGCCCGCTCCCGCAGTCCTGGATCGATTCGCACCTCGAACTGGGCCGGTTCATCCTCGACCGCGAACGTGAGCTTGGAATGACGCCCATCCTCCAGGGGTTCTCGGGATGTGTGCCGATGGAGTTCAGGGAGAGGTTCCCCGGCGCCAGGATCCAGCTCAAGCCCATCTGGTGCGCCGTGCCCCCTGGGACCGCTCAGCTCGACCCCGACGACCCGCTCTTTGCGCGCATTGGCCGCGAATTCCTCGAGGAGCAGACCCGGCTCCTCGGCACCGATCACCTGTATGCAGCCGACCCGTTTCACGAGAGCGAACCGCCCCGCGACACGCAGGACTACCTGGCCGCCGTCGGCGCAAAGCTGTATTCCATAGCGAGCGACTTCGACCCCAAGGCAACCATTGTCATGCAGGGGTGGACGATTCGCGAAGGCATCGTGAAGGGCATCCCGGCGGACCGCCTCCTTGTCCTGGATCTCACCGGGGAGAAGTGGCGCGAGACGAAGGCCTTCTGGGGCCGTCCGTGGATCGTCGGTGTCCTTCATAATTTCGGCGGACGCACCTCCACGGGCGCGAACCTTCCCCTGATCGCGGTCAACGCCCCGACCCTTCTCGCCAAGCCCGAGGGCGGGCACCTCGTCGGGTTGGGCGTCTTTCCGGAGGCCATCGAGCAGAATCCCGTTGTCTACGACCTCGCCCTTGATCTCGCGTGGCGCCGTGCCGCGCCCGATTTGCCGCAGTGGCTTCGGGGCTACGTGACGGCGCGCTACGGGGAAGACTCGCCGCAGGCGCAGGCTGCATGGCAACTCCTCCTGAAGTCGGTCTATTCGCAGCACAATTCCTCCCCCGGGATGGAGAGCCCCATCGGGGCCCGTCCCGCGCTTGCGCTCGACAGGGCCTCGCCCTGGGGCGACTTCGTGCGCGAATACGACCCTGGCGACGTCTGGTCCGCCTGGGAGAAGCTTCTCGCCGCCTCGGCCTCATTCGACCGGGTCGACACCTACCGGTACGACCTGGTCGATGTGGCGCGCCAGGGCCTGGCGGACCTGTCCGTCCCCGTCTATGCCGAGGTGATCGCCGCCTACCGGAGCGGCGACGCCCGCCGCTTCGACGCCGCCAAGGCGCGTTTTCTCGATCTGATCGTCGACCTCGATACCCTCGTGGGCACGCGCAGCGAGTTCCTGTTGGGACGCTGGCTGGCCGACGCCAGGAAATGGGGCACGACGCCGCAGGAAAGCGACCTGTACGAGCGCAATGCGAGACTGCTTCTGACCGTTTGGGGGCCCCCGAGCCGCGATGCCTACCTCTCCGACTACGCCGGCCGCCAGTGGTCCGGCCTGATCCGGGGATTCTACCTGCGCCGCTGGGAAAGATTCTTCGCATTCCTCGCGAAGCAGCCGCCGGGATACAGCGACGACCGGCTGGAGCGGGTCATGGGAAGGCCGGGTAATGACTCGAGTCCGTTCTACCGCGAACTCTCGGACTGGGAATACGGCTGGTGCGACGAACACGGCGTGTTCCCGTCCGAGCCGGTCGGAGACCCGGTCGCGGCGGCAAAGGGGCTGCTCGGAAAATGGCGGCCGGTCATGCGAAAGATTTACCCCCGATTCGAATGGAAAAAGCCGATCCCCCCTCCCGACACCTAGGCACGGCGCCAGCCTCGCCCGCGGCCGAGCGCGTCTTCTCCCTCGATGCGTTGCGCGGGTTCGACATGATGTGGATTGTCGGCGCTGACGCCGTGGGGAGCGCCCTTTCGCAGTTCAGGGGAGGGCCCATCGCGCGAATCGCGGCGTCACAGCTGGACCATTCCCCCTGGGAGGGGATCCGCTTCTATGACCTGATCTTCCCCCTGTTTGTGTTCATGGTGGGTGTCGCGATCCCCTATTCCCTCGACAAGATCGTGGCCTCGGGCGGGCGCGGCGGAGCCGTGCGGCGCATCGTCCTGCGCACGGTGCTCCTGTACCTCCTCGGGCTCTTCTACTACGGGGGCTTTGCGACAGCTCTCGACCAGATCCGCCTCTTGGGCGTACTCCAGCGGATCGCGCTCAGCTATTGCGGGGCGAGCCTCCTCTACCTGTGGCTCAAGCCGCGCGGCCTCTGGGCCGTGCTTGTCGGACTTCTGGTGGGCTATTGGGCGCTGATGACCTTCGTCCCGGTGCCCGGCTTTGGCGCCGGCGACTTTGCCGAGGGCCACAATCTCGCCAACTGGATCGACGCCCACTACCTGCCCCTTCGCAAATGGGACGGCGACCACGACCCCGAAGGCCTCCTGAGCGCGTTGCCGGCGGTCGCGACCTGCCTACTCGGCGTCTTCGCCGGACGCTGGATGCGCGACCCCGGGCGCAGCCAGCAGGCCAAGGCCGGGCTTCTTGCCCTTGCCGGCTGCGCTCTGCTCGCCGCCGGAATGCTTTGGGGCCTGCAGTTCCCCCTGATAAAGAAGATCTGGACGTCATCCTTCGTCCTGGTGGCCGGTGGATGGAGTATGCTTCTGCTTGCTGTGTTCTACCAGGTGGCCGACGTGTGGAAACTCCGCAGAGGTCTTCAGCCTTTCGCGTGGCTCGGGTCGAACGCCCTCGCCATCTACTTGGTGAGCAATATCGTGGATTTCGGCAGCCTGTCCGCGCGCTTTGCCGGCGGTTCGATCGCCGCATTGCTCAACAGGCTGTGGCCGGGCTTGGGGGCGCTCGTGCTGGCAGTGACGAGCATTGCGCTCTGCATGCTTCTGTGCCGGTTTCTGTACCGCCGTAGGATATTCCTGAGGCTGTAGCTGCGGGATACCGCGCCTGAAGGTCTCCCGCAGGCGCGGGACGGCTTGACTCGGCCTGCTTCATGCAAAACCGTCGCCACATGGCCAGATTCTCAGGTTGGGCTCGACTAGCATTCGCGGCGGCATCCATGGCCGGTGCGCAGATGAGGGGGTATCCGGCAACCGCGGATACGTCGCCGGCCGCGGTCCTTGCCTCAATGGAACGCGTGGCCGACTGGCAGCTGGCGCACCCCAGCAAGCACGACCCGACCGACTGGACGCAGGGCGCCGGCGATGCCGGATTCATGGCGCTCGCGGGGATTTCCGGAAACCCGAAGTACCGGGACGCGATGGTGGCGGTTGGCGAGAGCAACCGATGGGAGCCCGGACCCAGGTTCTACGACGCTAACGACCATAGCGTTGGGCAAACCTACGCGGAGCTCTACCTGATCTTCAGGGAATCGAAGATGATCGGGTCCTTAAGGGAGCGTTTCGACGCGATCCTCGAAAAGCCGTCCAGCGTGACGAGCCTGGACTTCGGGCAGCCCGGCGGGAAGGCGGAGGAGAACTGGTCCTGGTGCGACGCCCTCTTCATGGGGCCCCCCGCCTGGGTGCGCCTCTACGCGGCCACGGGCGACACCCGCTACCTCGACTTTGCGTTGAAGAACTGGTGGCGCACGACCGACTTCCTCTACGACACCGAGGAGCATCTCTATTTCCGCGACAGCAGTTATTTTCAGAGGCGCGAGGCCAACGGGCGGAAGGTCTTCTGGAGCCGCGGCAACGGCTGGGTGATCGCCGGGCTCGTTCGTGTCCTTCAGTACCTCCCGATGAACCACCCGGAGCGCGCCCGCTTCGAGCGACTGTTCGGCGAGATGTCCGAGAAGCTCCTGTCGTGCCAGCAGCCGGACGGCCTGTGGCGCGCGAGCCTGCTCGATCCCACAAGCTTCCCCCTGCGCGAGACCAGCGGATCCGGCTTCTACACTTACGCCCTTGCGTGGGGCGTGAACCAGGGGCTGCTCGAGCGGGCGAGATTTGAGCCCGCAGTGCTGAAAGCGTGGGCCGCCCTTGCCGGCTGCGTGGAGCCCGACGGGATGCTCGGACACGTCCAGCCGATCGGAGCCGACCCCAAGGCGTTCCCGGAGCCCTCAACGGAAGTCTACGGAGTCGGCGCCTTTCTCCTCGCGGGAAGCGAGGTCTACAGGCTCGGCGTCTTGGAGCATTCGCCGTCCGGGGAGGCTCGGCCGGTCCGCATCGCCGTCAGCGCCACGAATCCGGCCGGATTCTACCGTGAGCAGGAAACGGTCGAGATCGACCCAGGCGTTTTCGGGCCGTCGCCGCGACTCGCCGTAATGGACGGAGTCTCATCGCGCATCCTGGACAGCCAGACCTACGCCACCCAACCGGGACAGGCCGCCGGCAAGTTGCTCTTCCAGGTGGACCTGGCTCCGGGCGAGACCCGCCGCTACTACGTCCTGAACTCCGAGGCCTGCCTGCCCGCGGCGCCGAAACCCATCGTGAAGACCTTTGCGCGGCTGGTTTCCGAGCGGTTCAACGATGTCGCGTGGGAAAGCGACCGCATCGCGCACCGGATGTACCACGTGGACCTGATCAAGGCGGAGGGCACGATCAGCAGCGGCATAGACGTCTGGAGCAAGCGGACGCGCCGCCTGGTCGTCGACGAATGGTACAAGAGGCGCAATTATCACCAGGACGACGGCGACGGCCTTGACGACTATCATGTCTCGCGAAGCCGCGGCTGCGGAGGCCTTGGCGTCTGGAGCGACGGCAGGCTGTATGTCTCAAGCAACTTCCGGGGCGCGCATATCATTACGACAGGGCCCATCCGCTCCGAGTTCGTCCTGGATTACGATTCGTGGGACGCGGGCGGGCACAGGATTTCCGAGACGAAGCGCATCAGCATCGACGCCGGCTCCAACATGAGCCGCGTCGAGAGCACCTTTGACTGCAGCGATAAGACGCCCATTCAGCTGGGCGTCGGAATCGCGTTGCGGGCGGGCAACGGCAACTCGGTATCTCAGGACAAGGACGCCGGCTGGATGACCTACTGGCAGGCCCCGGACCGCGACCGTGGCAGCATCGGTTGCGCCGTTGTCCTTCCCGCGGGGAGCATCGTTGAATTCACAACGGAGAGCGGCACTGTGGCGGCGGTGCCTCTGGACAAGCAGCTGATACCCGACGCCGAGGGCCTGCCCGCGGTCGGCAACCTCCTGGCCATCACGCCGCTCGGCGCCAGTCACGTCCTGTCGTATTATGTCGGCGCGGGCTGGACAAGGAGCGGTGACTTCCCAGACGAGGCCGCCTGGACCGGTTATGTCCACCGTTTCGTCGAGCGCCGCGATGCGCCGGTCACAGTCGCCGTGGGCCCTTGAACGCGCGCGCAATGCGCCGTCGTCGAGCGGCCGAAGTCACGCCTTGGTTCCGGTGAGGGCAATGCCCTCGATGAAACTGCGCTGCGCGAAAAAGAAGAGCGTGATCACCGGCAGGATCACGAGCGTGCTGGCGGCCATGAGGTAATGCCATTCGGTCGCGCCGGACTCGCTGGTCTTCATCGCCTGCAGGCCGAGCGCGAGCGTGAAGTCCTTATCATCGGTGAGGTAGATCAGAGGGCCGAGGAAATCATTCCATGCTCCGAGGAAGGTGAACAGCGCCACCACCACGAGCGCCGGCCTGCACAGCGGCAGGATGATCTGCCAGAAGATTCGAAACTCGCCGCAACCGTCGATGCGCGCCGCCTCCGACAGGTCCTTCGGAATCGTCCTGAAGAACTGCCTCAGCAGGAACACGTTGAAAGCGCTGGCAAAGAATGAGCCAACCCACAGCGGCTGCAGGGTGCCGACCCATCCGAGCCAGCGGAACAGTCCGTAAAGGGGAACCATTACGACAGGGAACGGGATCATCATCGTCGCGAGAAGCAGGCCGAAAAGACGGTCCCTCCCCCGCCACTCCAGTCGCGAGAAGCCGTAGGCCACCACCGCGCTTGAGAGAACCGTGCCAATGACGTTGAGGATGCAAAGGATCAGCGTGTTGGACAGATAGCGCGGGAAATGCCTCATGGCGCGCACAGCGCTGGGAAAATTCCCCCAGCGAAAGACAATCCGGGAATGGACCGCACTGTCCGGAACGACGTCGCGGCTCAGGCCCTTGAGGTCACTTATCTCTCTCCATGGGGCAGTTTTTGACGCAGGAATCCTCTTGAGGATCACGACGGGCAGAGGGGCGCCCGCCGCCGGCTGCCATGCGCCGTCTCGAATCGAGGCTTCCGGAAGCACGACCGGCTGCGCCGCTCCCTGCTCGATGGCCCAGACGCTCGGCTCCGTCACGACGGGACCGGGCCATATTTCCTGAACGCGCCCATCAAGCGGCGCCTCAAAGCGCCGAGGCAGCCAAAGATGGGACTGCTGGAGCGTCTGGTTGAGCGGCTTCAAGGCCGTGAGCACCATCCACGCGAAAGGCATGACAAACATCGCCGCTCCGGCGATCAGAACGAGGTAGATGGAGACCTTTGCCGTGATGCGCATGACGGACTATTCGCTTTGGTAGTGGACCAGGCTGCGCGACAGCCGCGACGCCAGCCACGTGAGGGCCAGGATCATCAGGCAGAGGATCCACGCCATCGCCGAAGCGTAGCCCATGTGCCGGTATTCAAACGCGTTCTGGTAGATGTAGATCGCGTAGAAGAGCGTGGAGCGCTCCGCTCCTCCCATCACAAACGCCGTGGTGAACACCTGCAGGCCCCCGATGATCCCAATCAGGAGATTGAAATATATGACCGGCGAGATCGCCGGGAGCGTGACGTGCAGCAGGCGCTTCCATGCCGATGCACCGTCGATCATTGCAGCCTCAAGCAGAGAGCGCGGCACGCCTTGCAGGGCGGCCAGGTAGATCACCACGGTGTTGCCGCAGCCCCACAGCGAGACGAGCGCCAGCGACGGCTTCGCCCATGCCGGGTCGCCAAGCCACTGCGGCGGATGGGAGATCCCGACGGCGATGAGCACCTGATTCAGCAGTCCCAGCCTGCCGTTCAGGATCCAGAGCCATACCATCGCGCTCGCCACCGCAGGTACGAGCGAAGGCAAGTAGTAGATCGCCCTGAAGATGCCCCGCATGCGCACGGGCTGGTTGAGCAGGAGGGCCAGAGCGAGCGCGGAGACAAGGCTCAACGGAAGCGCCATCAGGTTGAAGAACAGGGTGTTCCAGACCGACTTCCAAAAGACGCTGTCGGTCACCATGTCCTGATAGTTGAGGGCGCCCACCCACACCGGTGGCGACAGCACGTCGTAATCGCAGAACGAGAAGTAGATCGAGGCGCAGACCGGATAGAGCGTGAACGCCGCAAAACCAAGGAGCCAGGGGCTCACGAACGCCAAGCCGATCCAGGTGCGTTTGCGGTCACCACTTGTCATAGGATCTCCATTCGCTCAGGCGGTCGTTGCCCACGGCGTCCCAGCGCCGCATCACGTGGTCGAGCGTCCGTTGCATTCGCTGCTGGGTCGCGGCAAGCGCATCGGCCGGAGTCTCCTTGAGATCCTGGACGCGTTCACGTGCCACTGTCAGCTCGGCATCATACTCATGCCAGATCGACAGGCGCGGCACATAACGCGCGCCGGCGCTGCGCGAAAGTCTGATGAACAGGCCGATCGCCGGGTTAGGATGATTCCTGAGGAACCCGTCAGACACCTCGCGAAGGGCCGTGAACTTCAGCTGCGCCCTTGCGAGCTTCTCCGCTACCTCCTGCCGCTGCAGGTAGCAGATGAATTCGAAGGCCTCACGCGGGTGGAGCGCCCCGCGGGGTATCACAACGACATCGCACTGCGCGAGGGTCACCGGCTCCCCACCACC
Source organism: uncultured Opitutaceae bacterium (assembly GCA_964534685.1). GTDB lineage: Bacteria > Verrucomicrobiota > Verrucomicrobiia > Opitutales > Opitutaceae > Palsa-1447. The sequence continues at coordinate 28,453 of CAZHPC010000012.1, read as the reverse complement.
GACCCCGTCGGCAGCGGGGCATGCCGCTACGCCCCACTCGAGGCCGGGGGCATATTTCGCGATGAAGTTGATCATCCACGGGCCCTGGACGACCATGGCCTCGGTGCCGCCCAGAAACGGGGTTTGGGCCGACTGGGAAACGCCGAAACCATCAATGAAATTGCTCAGGTTCTCAACGCCGTAGGTTAGCGCCGTGTCCCTGAGCCACGAATATGCCGCCAGGTTTCCGGCGTCGTCCGCGAGAATGCGTCGGTCGCCGTCGTAATACCGCGCGCCGAACCAGCAACCCCAGCCCGACAGAAACATGCCGGCATCCTGGGGAAGGTGGCCGACCTGTACCAGCGTGTAGCGCCGCCCATCGCGCTCCCCCGGGGTCAACTCGCTAAACGGGATTCGGACAAGGTGCCCGGAGCGATCGAGCTCCACTAGCGTGAGTCGCCGGCTCATCGCCTCCAACTCCGCAAAAGTCCTGGGCGGGCGCTCGGGATCCAGGCCCGCCGCGCGAAACAGCTTCTTGTTGTAGAAAAGGGCGACGCACCCAGGGGTCGTGGGGAGCCCCCACGTGAAACCTCGATGCCGGCAAAGCTCCCAAAACAATGGCGTGTAGTGTTCCGCACCGATGCCGGCCTTCGCGAGTCCCCTGTCCAGGGGCGTCAGGGCGCCCTTTTCGGAGAAGTCGGGGATGTTTTCCGACCACAGCCCGGCCACGTCCGGCGGGTGCCCGCTCGATGTCGCAAGGAGAAGCTTGATGTCCACCTGGCTGACGGAAAGGAGCCGCACTTCAATGCGGTCTTGGCTCCGGTTGAAGTCGTCCACCACCGACTGCATGGAATCGGCCTCGAATCCGCTCCATTTCTCCCAGTAATTCACCACGATGCGTCCGTCAGAAGCTGGACTGCGGGCGCAGCCGGTCAGACTCGCGGCTATCAGCGCGGCCAAAGCAAGCCAGCGTGGGGAAAAGGCGGGCATGACGGACAGAGCCTGGCTCCGACAAGCACTATGGGCTCAAGCGGACGGTGCCCAGACCAAAGCCTTCGTTGGGCCGCTGATAGTAGCGCCAGCCGAGCTCGAGAGAAGGGTCCCACTCATTGGTGCCGGCCGCGGTAACATTGGCCGTCAGGTCGATTTCCATGTCGGGCTTCGGATCGATGCCGAGCTCCTTCCATTTGATGTCGGATTCAATCGAGTAGCCGTACTCGGTCGTCCGAATCCGGGCGGCGACGGGCCGGTTGTGAAACCATTCCATCGCGGAGCCGTCGGGCTTGTAGGCGAATTGGAAATTGTCAGGCGACAGCCACACCAGGCCGTCGCGTTTGGGGTTGATGAAAAGCTCAGTGGACCGCCGACCCGCAGGCGGGAAGAAGCCGGGGGGCGTGTCCAATACCTCCGCATGGAAATGCAGCGCCTTCTGGTCCCAAGTAAGCGCGAATCGAAGCTCCAAGTCCGGATCGCCGGGCCGCACATCGGCCTCCGATATCTTGTAGTTCATGCCCTTGACCAGGATCCACTGCCACTTCTCGCGGGGCCGGTTCGAGCGCACGACCTCGGCTCGGCGCTGGGGCGGCACGGCCACCGGGATTGCCAGTTCATTTCGGGCGAAGACGGAGTTGTTGCCGCTGAATGCCGCCGCAGAAAATTCGCCAATCGCCGCGCGTCCCGCGCGCACCAATTGGTCCTGCTGGAACCACTCGCGCAGGCAATCAGGGGCCAGCAGGTTGGCCATGCTCATGAGCAGAACCGCCCGGTCATCATTGGTCGCGTGCCGCAACCATCCCGAGGGGATCGGTGCCATCCTTAGGCCGGCCGCGACCTCCGCAGGATATTGCTCCAGCAACAACGCAGTGCTCTGCACATCGTAGGGAAACCTCGCTGTGGACGTCTTTCTCATCTCCACGGCAATCGCATAGGCAAGCTGGGAGGCCGAGGCGCCCGTGACGATCGAGCGCTCGTCGAGCCAGAGGCCAGGCAGCACCTGGTCAAGGACTTGCGCAGGCTCGAGCACATACACATGGCCCTCCGCCTGCGAGGCGCGCTTGAGATCGGTCCATGCGGAGGCTGGCTTCGCTCCCGAAGCAACCTGAAAGAACACGGCGAGTCGGCTCGAGGAGCCGAGAAAATTCGACTCGACCGCCACCCTTTTCCAATCGATGGAAGCCAGCCGCAATGAGGCCTCGGGCTCAAATCTCGGTATTGCATGGCGAAGTGTCACCAGGCTCGCCGCATAGAGGGCAATCGCCCGCTCGCTCGACGGCGGCGGGGTCGACTTGAGCATTGCGGTAACGCGTTGAACCGCTTCGTCCTCGGGTATGAGCCCCAGGGACGTCGCCGCCATTACCGACGATAGGCGCAAACCCAGGGAATCCGCGTTAACGGGAGTGGACTCGATCGAGGTCCACGTCTGGGCTGCAAGCTCATGAATCTTCTCCTGGTCGGCCCACGGAAGCGTGCGCTTCTGCGACACGAAGCCCGCGCGGGCCAGCGCGCGCTGCACCTCCGGCGCCTGCATGAAGACCGCCCAAACGAATCCGCTCCTGGCGTTTTCGGCCTGAAGGAGCGTGATCCCAAGGTCGATGCCGATCACATCCGGATTAACCCATCCGGTCTCTGGATTGAAGGCGTCCACAAACCCGTAGCGGCCCCATATCCTGTTTCCATAGGCCGTGCGCATGAATCTAAGCGTGATCATCGCCTCGTCTGGCACGAATGCGACCGAGCCTGCTGTCGCGCAAGGCACGATGGTGCCGTCCAGCGTATTCGCGTCCTGAGTCCGGGGCGGGCCGCCCCAAGCCTTGTAGCCATCGGCCGAATCAGAGGCAGTGAGGCCCCAGAGCCGCTCTCCCCAGCTCGGGAACTCATTTCTCAGGTTTATGCAGAACTGGCGCTGTGCCAGCGACGCCAGAACGGAATTGCGGAAATAATCCGCGTAGGCATCGCGCAAATCTCGGAAATCAACGTAAGCATGGGTGAACTGGTGGATGAAGAGCTGAGGGCCCTCTATGAAGTGAAATCCCGCATAGGTGCCCACTGGCGTCCGCGTCCATGCGTCCCAATACGCCACAGGAAGGGGGCGTTCCATGGCGCCCATTCCAAGAAAGCTGAGCATCGTGGCCTCTGAGTACTTGTTCCAACGGTACCGGGAGAACCCCTCCTCATCGTGCCACCCCATCGCAATGGTCTGGCCGTCGTTCAGGAACCACTCCCAGTCGACGTCATGAACAAGCCGGTTGACCAGAAGGGTGATCTCCGGGTCCGAGAAATACTCCCGCGCCATGATAGCTCCGGCGAAGAACAAACCCGTGTCGATGGGTGAAAGCTCGCATTTCCACGCCCGTTCGCCCGTCGCCATCTCCATGAAGTGATAGAAGAAGCCGTGCTTGCGAGGAGCCTTGTCTGCGAGAAAACGCAGCGCCTTGCGCACCTGCACCACCGCTGTTTCTCTCTCGACCCAGCCTCTTTGCGTCGCGACGGCCCATGCGCTTAGCGCAAAACCCGACGCCGCGATGCTCGCTTTCCCCTCACTTGGCGATCCGTCCGACCGTGCCCTGTCGCGCACCAGGCCGGTATTTGGATCGGCCTGTTCCACAAAGAAGCGAAATGCCGCCTGCTGGAGCTCATTCAGAAGGATGTCATCCTCCGGAGGGAGCACTGCGGCCGGCCGCGCCCCTGCCCATGGGCCCGGCGCATTTTCCGCAAACGCCGAATTCGATCGCCCTAGCCATAATATTATACATAATACGTTTATAATTAAACGCTTATGAAATATTGAGGATAATACCCTGGGCATGTGTGACGCTATGCAGATTGGGGTCTCTTTCCGCCTCCGAAGGCGCCCGACTTGGGTGCATCCAAGCTAAAGATTGCAAACGTTGTCACGGCAACAAGATTTTCTGTGATCCCAGACGATTTGTCGGCAAACTCCATGCTCCACCTTGCAGGACGCGTCATAGCACGGCATGGCGGCTCGACCGGCAAAGGGGTCTTGTTCGGCTCCAAAGGGTCGCCTTCCGTCACTGGAGTTCATGCAAATGAGTGCAAATGTTTGCTTGCTGCCGTCATTCTAGGTCATTGTCCTTCGTCGTTCATCCCGCGAAATGTCATTCCATTCACGTCTAAGAAAGCCGAAGGACGGAATAGTGCAAATTGCGACACGCCTCGGCGTTTCGCCCTCCACCGTTTCTCGTGCGCTCAGGCAGGAGACGGCGCATCTTGTCAGCCCTGCCCGGCGGAAGGAGATACTGGACCTCGCTGACCGTCTCCGGTTCACCCCGAACCCCGGCGCCCGAATAATGCGTCAGGGTCTCAACGCCACATTGACCGTGGTGGTACCGTTGGATGAAAACATTTTCTTTTCCGAGTTTTATGGCCGCTTCCTCGCAGGCTCGCTCCACGCCGCCGCGACACGCGGATGGGACGTGCACATTTGCACCCTTCGCAAGACGCCGCGGACGGATTTTCGCGAGGCGCTGCAACACCTTGGCATCGATTCCTCGGGAATCATATACCTGGCCGAACCCCTCACCGAGTCCGATGTTCAAAAGATCCAGGGCTACCGGCGCCCATTGGTTCTGACTCGTTCTGCGCTTCCCCCGAATGTCGATCCTGCCCTCCTTGGCGCACCCGTTGTCGGAATAGACAATGTCGGCGGGGCGAGTTCTGCGGCCAATCTCCTGCTTCAGCTTGGCCATCGCAAGATCGGGCTTCTTCTGGGTCCTTCGGGCTCCAGGGACGCGTGCGAGCGCAAGGAGGGCTACCTCGAGACATTGAAGCGCGGGGGCGCCGAACCGCGCCCCGAGTGGATATTTGATGGGCCGTTTAGCCCTGAGACCGGTCGCGCTGGGATGACGTCGCTCCTTCGGGCGCCCGAGCGTCCGACCGGTGTGTGCTGTGCGAACGACGAGATCGCGTTCGGAGCCATCGATGCCGCTCGGTCCGAAGGTCTGAGCTGTCCGGGCGACATCTCGATCGTTGGGTTTGACGACGGTCTTTGGGCGACCGTGTGCCGCCCGGCATTGACGACGGTGCGCCAGCCGCTGGCAGACCTGGCCGAACGCGCCGTCAGCCTTCTGGTAGAGGCCGCAACACGCACCGGACCCGCCCAAGTGATCGTCCCGAGCAATCTGCCCGCCGCCCTCGTCATAAGAGACTCGACCCAGGTTCCTACGCGCGCCTAGGGCGACCTCTGATTCCGCGGGATCGGCGGAATCTGCCATAGGTGGGACTCAGGGCGCCATAACCGCACAACCGAATCCAGCAGGGATCCGGGCCTTCCAAACGCTGCGATAGCTCGGCTAAACACCCAACAAGCGAGCCTTCGCGCGACCATTTATGTTGCTTTGCAAAGGTTGTCATATATGACCTACCCCGTTCCCGGCACGCCTAAAGCTGGTCGTCGGGGCCCCAAATACCCTCACCGACAAAGCGTCGACGAAGCCGCATGTTCGCACCGGAAAGTTTCAAAGCAGCCATTAGCCGAGATCCATTCCGCTGATCCCAGATCGTCCATCCTCTATCGATTCCGGCAGATTCACGTTAAGTGCAAGCAACATCCAAGACGGACGCTTCTTCCAGCAGTCGCCGAGCCTCATCCGGCGGCGCCATCCCGCAGGCCCCTGAGGTCTGGAAGCTAAAGACGTCGACAGACTTTTCCGCGACTACGCTTTCCTCAGCGTGTGGCTTGACCGTGCAGGTCACCGACGGCGGCGCCCTATTCGCACTGCGGCATGGCGGCACGCTAATCAACCAGTCGCTTCCGGGACCGGCTGAAGATGGCTTCTCCCGCATGATCCTAAGGTGGCGCTCCCCTGACGGCCCCTCGGGCTGGGCTGCCGTCGTCGGCCCGAGTGTTTCCTGCAGCAAACGCTCTCCCCGCACCGTTGCGTGGTCGGGAGTTACGGCGCAAGGGATCAGGACCCGCGTCGCGTTAACCGTGCACGCGGACCTGGCTGCTTGGGCCTGGCACATTCAACTGCAAAACGATTCGGCAATCCGCTTCGAGGTCGATATCTTGCTGGCGCAGGATCTCGGATTGGGCGACGAGGGGGCGGTCCGAAACAGCGAAGCCTTCCTTTCACAGTACATCGACCTTCTGCCGGTGGCGGACGGGCAGCTCGGGTGGGCAATCCTCGCGCGCCAGAACCTAGCGATGGCCGGCGGCCGCCATCCCTGGCTATCCACTGCGTGCGTGAATGGAGCAGCGGCCTACTGCACGGACGGGCTTCAGTTCTTCGGAACAGACCACCGATTGGTGTGCGAACCTTTGGCGGTGCGCATGAAGAATCTGCAGTCGAAGCGGCTTCAATACGAGTCGGCAATGGCGGGGCTGCAGAGCAGGCCCACATCCTTGGACCCCGGCGGGGCAGCCGAGATAACCTTTGTAGCTCGCTTCGTTCCTGATCATCCCGAGAAATCCTCCCCTTCCGACCTCGCCCTTTTGCGCGAGGTGCTGCCTGCAACATGGGCTCAGGTCGCCGACGGGCCTGGGGATTCGTTGAATTTGGGCGATGCTGCTGCGCCTTCGTTGTTTGTGTCGGCGCCTTGGCTTCACGGCGACCGGCCAGAGGCAGTGGACTGGACGAGGTGGTTTCCCGGTGAACGCCGCCACGAAGAAATCGGCGCCGACGGCAACGTACTGGCATTCTTCATCGGAAACTCAATCCATGTCGTGGCTCGCGACAAGGAGGCCCTGGTCGCGCGGCCCCACGGGCATATCTTGCGCAGCGGGAATTGGCGCTGGGTCGATCCGGAGCAGTTCGGCACGACGTGCTACGCAGCCGGAATATTCTCGGCGCAAGCGTATCTTGGAAATCCCACCTTCGCGCGCCTTCTGCCCGTTCTTAGAAGCGCGCTGGGCATCGGGAGGGCGTCGGGCCAGCGCGTCTTTCTCAAACACGACGGCGCCTGGCACCAACTGGGTCTGCCGTCCGCCTTCGCGATGACCACCGGCGATGCGCGCTGGATCTACCGGTTTGGCGCTGAAGTCATCGAGGCGCAGGTCTGGTGCTCGCTCGCGCACTCTGCCGCTTTCCTGGAACTTCGCGTGAAGGATGGGGGAACCCCTAAGGAATTCCTGGTGACGCACGCCCTGGCGCTCGACACAAACGAGTTTGAGCATTCTGCCGAGATTCGCATCCACACCGATGATTGCTGGGCCGAATGCATTCCCGACCCGGCCAGCGTCGCGGGAAGCCGCTCCTCTGGAACCTGCTTCGCCATAGCCGCAGCCGATGTGGATGGAAGCATTCAAATCAGGGACGACGGCGTTCTTTTCAGGGACGGGCGCTCGCGCGGACAGCCTTGTGTCGTCGTGCAATCCGGGATGGTGAATCGATTGGGAGTGATCCTCTGCGGGACCCCGAGAGGGCAGGAGTCGCTCGAGGCTGTAGTAGATGCTGCGCGAGACGAATGGGCGCAAGGGCCTGAACCGGCAGCCCCGCCTCGCCCACCCGTTCGACTCATGCTTCCGCCGGAGGGCGGAGACGACGCCGCGGCCAGCGTCGCGAGGGTCGACGAGATCCTGCCCTGGTTTGTCCACAATGCAGCAATTCATTTTTCCGCACCCCACGGGTTGGAACAGCAGGGAGGGGCTGCGTGGGGCGTGCGCGACGTATGCCAAGGATCGGTCGAGTGGCTAATCGCCTGCCGCGAGTGGCCCCTTGTCCGCCGCACACTAGAAGAAGTCTTCGCGCACCAATTCTACGCCGACGGCGCATGGCCGCAGTGGTTCATGCACCCACCGTATCAATCCGTCCAGCAAGCTGACAGCCATGGCGACGTGTGTTTTTGGCCGGTCAAGGCGCTCTGTGACTACCTGGAAGCAAGCAACGATCTTGGGTTTCTCAGCTGGCGCACCGGCTATAAGGATCCCGAAAAGTTCGCCAAAGCCGGCCCCGACGAGACGCTGCTTCAGCACTGCGACAGGGTCATTGGTCAATGCGAGGCTCGATTCGCGCCCGGCACGGCCCTGGTGAATTACGGAGACGGTGACTGGGATGACACTCTGCAGCCCGCAGATCCTGCAATGCGCACGCGGATGATAAGCAGTTGGACCGTCGCGCTCGCGTTTCACACGTTTCGCCAGCTTTCTTCCGTGTTCAGAAGGATCGGCGAAGGAGAGCGCCTTGCGCGAATTGAGGCACTGCTCGCGAGGATGCGGCGTGATTTCAAAGAGCGGCTGATGCCCGGCTCGGTTGTCGCCGGGTTCCTGATCACGGAAGCCGACGGCACAGCCCGTCCCCTGCTGCATCCTTACGACGTTGTGACGGGTATCAGGTATCGCCTCCTTCCGATGACGCGGGCCGTCTTGGCAGAGCTTTTCACGCCCGAGGAGGCTGCTCGGCACATGGCAATCGTGCACGCGGAACTCCTGTGTCCTGATGGCGTCCGCCTGATGAGTGAGCCCGCGAGATATCTCGGCGGGTGCGAGCGCCTCTTTAAGCGGGCTGAGACCGCGGCCAACGTGGGCAGGGAGATCGGCCTCCAGTACGTCCATGCGCATCTGCGCTACGCCGAGGCCATGGCCAAGCTGGGCGAAGCAGACAGGCTCTGGACCGCCCTCCAGGTCGTGAATCCCGTAGCGCTTGGCAAGGTGGTTGGCAATGCCGTGCCCCGGCAAAGCAATGTCTATTTCTCGAGCTCCGACGCCGATTTTGACGACCGCTACGAAGCGGAGCTCCATTGGCAAGAAGTGAAGGCAGGCACGGTTCGGGTCCGCGGCGGCTGGAGGCTCTATTCGAGCGGCCCCGGGATGTTCATTCACAAGGTCCGCGCGTGCCTGCTTGGATTGCGGGAGTCGTTCGGCGAGGTCGTATTCGATCCTGTTCTGCCATCAGCGCTCAACGGGCTTGTCGCCCACGCCACACTCTGTGGTCATCCCGTGGAGGTACACTACCGCATTCGAAGGGGAAACTTTGCTCCACGCGCGGTGAGCATCAACGGGGCTAAGCTCGCGGGTGGGCGGCGCGAGGAAAACCCTTACCGATCGGGAGGTTTGTGTTTTAGGGAGGACGCGGTGAAGGCGCTTTTGTCATCCACGGACAACGTCATTCTAGTCGAACTTTGACGCTACCCGCCCCGCGCCATTGGCAATTCGGAGCGACCCGAAGTCCCCGCGCTCGTGGGGAGAACCGACTGTGCCTGACGCAAGCTTGAGATTACCACCTTTGCCGGCTGCCCCTGTGCGCTGTCCGGTGCCACCCAGACGTACAGGGCGCTTGGCTCGACAACGTTGCTCATGCTGATGTTCCAGAACGACAGTTCCTCCCGGCCCAGTTTGAATTCAACGCTCCGGCTCTCTCCCGGTGCAAGATGTACCCTCTGAAATCCCTTTAGCTCCCTGACCGGTCTGGCGACACTCGTTCCTCTTAGGCGGATATAGAGCTGCACCGTTTCCGTTCCCTCCCGGCCGCCGGTGTTCCTTACCTCGGCGCTTACCGTTAACCCGGCCTCGCCACGATTAAGTGCCTCGGCACCGATCTCGTCCGTACTCACATGGGTCGGGGAGTAGGAGAACGTGGTGTAGGTTAGACCATGCCCGAACGGGTAGAGGGGCGTGTTTGCCTCGTCCAGGTAGCCGGTCACGTAGTAAGGATCCGCCTTTGTCGGTCCGAGCCCGATGGGGTCGACCCTAGGACGGCCCGTGTTCAGAGCATTGTAATAGATCGGCACCTGACCCACCGATCGTGGAATGGATACGGTGAGGCGCCCGGCCGGGGCGGCATCGCCGAACAATGTCCCCACCAGGGCTGGACCCGCCTGAAGGCCGGGGAACCATGCCATTAGGATCGCTGGAACGTGCTCCGACGCCCACGTGATGGCCAGCGGGCGCCCGCTGAAGACAACAAGAACAACGGGCTTGCCCGTTGCAACGATCGCTTCGAGCAGGTCCTGCTGTCTTCCAGGAAGATCCAGCCTGGATCGGGCGGAGGCCTCACCCGAACTGTTGCCGCTTTCGCCAAGCGCAAGTACGACAACATCGGCTCCCTTGGCGGTCCTGACCGCCTCTGCAATGCCCGAATTCGAGGCGCCAGACATGTCCGTGCCCTGCGCGACCGACAACAGCATCCCGTCGCGCTTGGCACGTTCCGCAAGCGCTTGGCGCAAGGTCACGACGTCCCGCGCTTCTCCCCTGCCCGACCAGCTTCCGAGCATGTCCCCGGCGCTGTCGGCCAACGGCCCGATCAGAGCGAGTCTGCGCCCGTGGGAAGACGCAAGCGGCAGCAGGGGTGCCTCCCCGACCTTCCGATTCTCCAGAAGAACGAAGGACTCCTCGGCCGCACGAAGGGAGAGCGCCTTGGCTTCAGGGTCGTCGACAGGATTGGACCTCGCAGGAATGTCGACATAAGGGCGCTCAAAAAGACCTAGGGCGACCTTGACGCGGAGAACCCTCCGAACCGCGTCGTTCAGGCGATCCATTGGCACAAGGCCGGAGCGAACCAGGCGCGGAAGGCACGGCAGATAGAGATTGCTCTGCATATCCATGTCGACTCCGGCCAGAAAGCTCTTGCGCGCCGCCGTCGGTTCATCGTTCGCAACGCCGTGGAGCATGATCTCGCGGATCGATGTCCAGTCGCTCACAACAAAACCCCGGAAGCTCCACTCGCTCTTCAATACCTGCGTGAGCGTGAATGCGTTGGCGCTGCAGGGAACACCATCCAGCGAGTTGAAGGCCGACATGAGCGTTCCCGCGCCCGCGTCGACGGCGGCGTGAAACGGGGGAAGATAGACGCCCCTCAGGGTGCGCTCGGAAATCTCCGTTGTGTTGTAGTCGCGCCCTCCTTCTGCGGCGCCATATCCCACAAAATGCTTTGCGCATGCAATTATGGAGGACGGATCGTCGAGGCGTGTTCCCTGGTAGCCCCGAACGTAGGCCCGAGCAAAAGCGCTGCCGAGATAGGGATCCTCCCCGGCGCCCTCGGCAATCCGGCCCCAGCGCGGATCACGCGCTATGTCCACCATCGGCGAAAAAGTCCAGCGAACGCCCTGGCTAGAGGCCTCGATTGCGGCCCGGCGCGCCGTCTGCTCGACCAAACCGGGGTCCCAGCTCGCCGAAAGGCCCAGGGGGATCGGAAAGACCGTGCGGAAGCCGTGGATCACATCCAAGCCGAACAGAATCGGAATGTGCAGCCGCGATCCCTTGATCGCCATCGATTGATAGTCGTTGGTCTCCCGGGCGGCTACGGCGTTAAAGAGGCTGCCAACGAGGCCCTCCTTGATTAGCTCATCTCCGTTGCTTACGATTCGCGCAGGCCCTGTAAGGGAGCCGACCGACAGCTGGTTCAACTGACCAGCCTTCTCCTCCAATGTCATCTGGCCGAGCAGCGCCTCAACGCGGGCGTCCGCATCACTGGTGCCGATCTCAGCGGCTCGGACGCCAAGCCCGCCAAACGGCGCCCCGAAAGCTAGGAGGAAGCCAAGGGCCAAGAAAGGTGAAAGGCGTTGGTGTGTATTCATATCGATTCGGAAGGCACGAGCAGCTCGGGAGCCTTTAGATCGATCGGCTGGCGCGTCAAGCGGTGTAACCAGAACCGACCGGCTCCTGTGCAAAGACCCACCTCCCAAAGTCTCTTTTTGACAACATTTGCATTGCAACCAAAAAGGAATTGTAAGGTGTGTCCACACTCCGAACTTCGCACTCCACCCATGCGCGTTTGCCTATTGGCCTCACTCTTGATAGGTTCAACCCTGTCCGCCGCCGAGCGCGGAGCCACAGAGTCCGCCTACGATCGCCACGTGGTCTTTGACCAATGCCTCCCCGCTCGCTTCTATTATCGCAGCTACGGATGGGTGACGGCGCCCTCGTCCGTTGACCTGATCGCAGGGAGAATTCCCCTGGATGCGGAGCATTTCCACGTACCGGCAAATTCCCTTCGTCTTTCCTGGAAATCCTCCACCGGAGGCGATTGGCGCATGACGCTCAAGACCCGATCGCGCTATGGCCTCGTTGACGATTTTGACGGCGACATGCTCACGCTCTGGTGCTTTTCGGACACGGGGCTCACTGTGGACCAAGCACCCCGAATCCACCTCGAAGACGCCGACACCAACGGCACCTTCACAATAAACCTTCTTTCCGGGCTCGGCGTGCTGCCGGCGGGAAAGTGGGTCCAAGTGTGCCTGCCGATCTCGAGCTTCCGCGCGATCTACCGAAGCACAGACGACGACAAGTTTGAGCTGCGCCATCTCGCGAGCGTGGTTTTTGAACAGGGACTCGACGACGGCAAACGCCATACGCTCTATGTCGACGATGTCCAGGTCGGCTGGAAGAACGCACCAACGCAGCCGGCGCCTTCTGAGCCGTCCTCGCTCGAGCTGACCGCAGGCGAACGACACTTTGATCTGAAATGGGCGGGAGATCCGAAAGGTTCCATTCTCAGGTACAAGATATACCGTTCACTGGACGGCGTTTCATATTCGCCGGTCGGAAGCCAGCAGGGAGACCTTCACCGCTATGTGGACTTTGTCGGCAAACCGGGCCAGAAGGCCTCTTATAAGGTGAGCTCCGTCTCGCTGGGCGGGATTGAATCCGGCCTGTCTCGGATGGTCTCAGGCGAGACCCGGCAATTCAGCGATGACGAGCTTCTCACAATGGTGCAGGAGGGTTGCTTTCGCTATTATTGGGAGGGCGCGAATCCAAATTCTGGCATGGCGCTCGAGATAACGCCCGGAGACAAGAACTTGGTCGCCGTCGGCGCCTCGGGCTTCGGTATAATGGCGCTTCTTGTCGGAGCGGACCGGGGGTTCGTGACTCGCGAACAGGCCGCCCAGCGCCTGTTGACGATCACGCGCTTCCTGGCCGGCGCCGACAGGTTCCACGGCGTATGGCCGCACTTTCTCGACGGCCGCACGGGCAAGGTCATACCGTATTTTGGCCGTTACGATGATGGTGGCGATCTCGTCGAGACGGCGTTTCTGATGCAGGGTCTGCTTACTGCCCGGAGTTATTTTGACAGGGAGACCGCCTCAGAGCGTGAAATCCGCGAACGGATTACCGGACTTTGGCGGGGAGTCGAGTGGGACTGGAATCGCCGTGAGCCCACGAGCGACTTCCTCTACTGGCATTGGTCGCCTGATCACGGTTGGTACATCGGCCATCCCCTCGTCGGCTGGAATGAGACGATGATCGTCTACCTGCTGGCCATCGCCTCGCCAACCCATCCCGTACCGGCAAGCTTATATTACACGGGCTGGGCGGGCCAGTCTGCCCTGGCGGTTCAGTACCGCCAGGACTGGAGCCGCACCACGATCGGCGACCATTACACAAACGGCAGGGAGTTCTATGGGACCAAGCTCGATGTCGGCGAAGGCTCGGGGGGAAACCTCTTCTTCACCCAGTTCTCCTTCCTTGGATTTGACCCCCGCGGCAAGAAGGATCGATTCAGCAACTATTTCCGCAACAATCGAAACCTGGCGCTGATAAACCGAGCCTATTGCATCGAAAATCCCCTGCACTTTGAGGGCTATGGCCCAGACTGCTGGGGACTTTCCGCGGGAATCAACTCCGGCGGCGGCATGCCGCAGCCCAGCGCGGACAACGGCACAATTTGCTGTTCCGCAGCCCTCGGGGAATTCCCTTATACGCCCAAGGAGTCCATGGCGGCGCTCAAGCACTTCTACCGTGATCTCGGCGCCAGAACATGGGGAATATACGGCTTTTACGACGGCTTCAACGAGACAGAGAGCTGGTTCCAGCCCGTGTGGATGGGACTTAACCAGGCCCAGATCACGGTAATGATCGAGAACTACCGGTCGGGCCTCGCGTGGACGAATTTCATGGCTAATCAGGAAATCCGCTCGGCGCTTGACCGGATCGGCTTCATTCCGGACAGCGATCCGGCCCGCTGAGAGCCCTTTCGGACAAGGCTCGGGCGCCTGATAACGTTTGCGTGCTCGGTTATCCAAAGAGTCCTGTGTCCGAGCTAAATTGGGCTAAATGCGTTTTTTTTATTGCCATGACAATGTTGTCATAGATCATCGCCATCGCTTCTTAGTTCCACCCCCCATGTGCGCCTTGAGAACAGGTTTCGCGCACTCTGTTAACACCCCCAACCTTACCCTCCCAAATGCAAACACCACAAACTAGCAGATACACGTTGGCCATCGTGCTGACGCTCGGCCTGATGGCGTCTTCGAAAGCGCAGACGGCCCCGGCAAGTGCCCCCGATCAGACCGCGCAAACCCAGAGCCAGGCCGCCAGCGAGGAGCCCATAGTGCTCAATACCTTCACCGTCGATACCTCGACCGACAAGGGATACGTGGCCGTCAACTCCCTGGCAGGCGGGCGAAACAACACCCCGCTTGCAATCACGCCCACGTCGGTGTCGTCGCTGACCGCGGTCTTCATTGAGGACCTGCAGCTGACGAACGCAACGGATGCGCTTAAGTGGACCATGAACGCGATTCCGCAGAACTTCGCGCCCAATGTCGGCAGCGGCAATCAGTTCAACTCATGGGCGACGAATCTTCGCGGAGCTGGCGCGGGCCCGCAAGGAGGCACCCCTCCAACCGTGAACTATTTTCCGATGAACGCTGTGAAGGACTTCTTCAACGTCGACCGCTTCGAGGTAGACTTGGGGCCCAACTCGATCCTCTTCGGCGTCGGCAGTCTGGGCGGCGTGACTTCGGCTTATACCAAGAAACCGCGCTTCGACAGCGACTTCACGGAGCTCGACCTTGTCGTCAACAGTTTTGGGGGTGCGCGCGCGGTGGTCGACAGCAACACGAGGCTCTCGATCCTGAAGAAGAATGACGTGGGGATCCGGATAGACCTCCTTGCCGACCACGACGAGGACTGGCGCAAGGCCGATCTGATCAAGAACTACGGCGCGTCGATAGCGACCACGTTCAAGATCTCCGACAACACGTCGGTGCGGTTGGACGGTGAGCTCTTCGAGAGGATCAGCCCTCAGTTTGCCGAGGATATGACCGACCACTACTCGCAATGGGACGGCAAGACCGCCTCTGCCACTTGGGGCGCGGCCCCGACCGGGGGCACCGCGAACACGCAGAGCATGGCCGAATGGGGTGGCCCAAATTCCTTCCTGCTCTGGATTCCGTCGCAGGGCACGCTGCAGAATTGGGGAGCCGGATACTCAGGCACGGGGCTTTCGGACGGACCCTATTATTCGTATGCCGTCTTGAGGCCGTCCTCATACGGACTCGTCGGAACAAATCAGACGGTGCCCGGGCTGCCGAGCAGGGATTTCACAGTCGGCCCGAAGGACGGCGACAACACGATGAAGTATTACACCCTGACCGCCTACATCGACCAGAAGTTTGACGAGCACTCCGAGCTGGAGCTGTCCGCCTATCGTTTCGCGGACACAGAGGTGTCCAAGTTCTTCGAGTCTCCATCGAACGCCGAGGTCGACATCAACAGGCAGCTGCCAACCGGGGCGCCGAATCCGGAATTCGGAAAGCTCTACTCGGACATGTTCCTCGACAAGCAGCAGCAGGATCATTCCTGGAACGAATTCCGGGGCCAGTTCAATTACCACTTTGAGACCAGTATCTTCAACGTTCCGGTCAAGGAGTGGCTCAGCATCTCCGGGGGCGTCCAGTTCCACCTGCTTTTGACGCGCCAATATATGGCCAGCTACGCCAACAACTATCCCTACCCGTGGGACGGCTCGAACTGGACTGAGGACATGCTTTGGGCGCGCGAGTATTGGGACCAACCGAACACGTCAATCAACCTGCCGACCCAGGTCAACGGGCACCCCATCACCTTCCAGGCCCTTCCCTTCAACTGGTTCGACCACGACCTGCAGGAAGAGACCAAGTACTATGGCGGAGTTTCGCAGACGCGCCTGTGGGACGACCGGCTCAACTTGACGCTGGGCGCACGCCACGACGCATACTCGAACGACCTGCTCCAGAGTGTGCGGCCGCCCTTCGGCCTGCCCTATCCCCAGGGCCACAGCTTCGAGGATGCGTCCGGAAACACGTATTCTGCCGGCGTGGTGGGCTTCTTCACCAAGACGCTCGCTGCAACCTACAACTTCTCGGAGAATTTCGCGCCAATAGGCAACGGCACGGCCCCGAGCCTGTCAGGCGTCGCGTTTGGTCCGGCGACCGGCAAGTCGAACGAGATCGGCCTGCGCTTCTCGACCGACGACGGAAGATACTACATCACGGGCGACTATTATCAGGACAAGGCTCATGGCCGGATCACGAACGACGGCATCCCGATCCAGGGTATCTGGAATGACTACTACAAGGCTGGTGGAACCGCGACGGACGTGGGGCAGGCCGGCCAGATTTCGGGAACCGCGCCCAATCTGGCGACCCAATTCAACTACGCCGACACGGAGGACGTTAAGGACACCGGTTATGAAATCTCCGCCGTGGCGAATCCGACGCCGAACTGGCGCTTCCAGCTGAGCTACGCCATTCCGAAGTCGGTGACGGCAAACGACCTGCCGGGCAGCCGGGCATATTTTGCCGCGCACCTGACCGAATGGTCCGCAATCGCGAGCGGCGGCACGACCCTCGACGGTCAAGTCAAGCAGGACCTGATCAACTCCGAGACGACCCTGGCCAACACTTCGATTTCCGCAAACAACCAGGGCACCGTAAAGTCGACGTTCAGCGTCGTCGGGGCCTATACGTTCACCGAGACAGCGGTCAAGGGCTTGACGATCGGCGCGGGCGCAACGGCCCTAGGCGAACAAGAGACGTCGACAGGCGGGACATTCTACTCGCCAGCCTACACGACCTACATTGCCTTCCTGAAATACGTCACCGTCTATGACGTCGGCGGCCGAAAGTACCATGTCACGTACCAGTTCAACGTGGACAACCTGGCCAACAACCGGAACCTGGTCTTCACGGGCTACAATCAGAGCGGGACAACGGTGCAGGGCGCGGGATTCTACTACCTGGATCCGCGCAAGTTCTCTCTCTCAGCCGCATTGAAGTTCTGATTCCGGGACTCCCGACAGAGGCACGGATTCATCGAAACCCAGCCGAAGGCACCTGCCGTCGGCTGGGTTTCTCGTTGAACGGGGCCTGGCCCGGTTCAGCCTAGTTCGAAGCCCGCATTCTGGAGCCTGTCGGCGCATTGACAATCAAAGGGTGCGGCTTCTTCCCCATGGGTGCAGAAGAGCGATCTGGAAGAAAGGAACTGACGCCTCGCGGTGCCAGATATCGTTGCCTGTTCCGCTCCCTGTTGGTCGTTGGAGGCCCTCTTGCGGCCCTCCTGGCGCTTGAAGGGGCCCTGCGGATCGCCGGGTTCGGGAGGCCGACCGGCCTGTTCATCTCGGATGACGTGCCTGGTTACTACCGCACCAATCCAAATTTCGCGGCGCCGTTCTTTCCGCCTCGGTTTGACATCACTCCACCCAATTTCCGCATTGCCCGGCACAAGGAGCCCGGTCACCTGCGTATCTTTGTTTTGGGAGAATCTGCAGCCCGGGGGACACCTGAACCAGGATTCGGAATTGTGTCTCAGATGGGGGTGCAGCTCAGGGCCGCATATCCAGGCAGGCAATTCGAGGTCTACAATCTGGGTATCGTCGCCATCAACTCGCACGTCATCTACCAGATTGCCCGGCAGGTGGGTGATCTTGAGCCGGACCTTCTGGTTGTCTACATGGGCAACAACGAAGTCGTGGGCCCGTATGGACCCGGATCCGCCAACCTCTCGTTAATACCCCCTTTGTGGATGATTCGGGCTTCGGTTTGGATTGGAGGCACGCGCACGGGCCAGCTGCTCCAGCGCCTGTTTGGCAGGTTTGTCCAGCCCGCGGCTAGAACACTGGATTGGCATGGCATGAGCACGTTCCAGGACCGAACCGTCCGTGGCGACGACCCGAGGCTGGCGGCTGTCTATCGGAATTATGAGGCCAATCTCAGGGGCATCGTGGGAGTCGCCTCTAAAGCAGGAATAAAGACCGTGCTGGCGACTGTCGTCGCAAACCTTAGGGATTGCCCGCCATTCTCTTCGCTGCACCGGCAGGGAATGACGGAGTCGGAGCTGAGTGCGTGGAAGTCCGCCTATGCGAAAGGAAAGGAACTCTGGGAACTGGACCAGTCTGATGCGGCCATTCGGGCCATTGGCGGGGTGCTGGACATCGACCCTCAATACGCCGAAGCCCATTACATCATGGGCCTTCTGCTTGAGAGAAAAGGCGACACGCAAGCCGCTAGAATGCAATATCTTGAAGCATTGCATTGGGACGCGCTCCGATTCCGACCGGACACGCCGATCAATGCTATTGCCAGAACTGTGGCGTCCGAGTCCGCGGGATCGGTGCTCCTGTTGGATTCGGCTATGGAGCTTGGTTTCGACCGTGCCTCTGCCGCGATGCCGTGCGGCAGAGAGATTTTCCTTGAGCACGTGCACTTCAATTGGGAGGGCAACGTGCGCATGGGGCGTATGCTCGCCGCAAGTTCCGCGGCCGCGCTATTCGGGCGGGGCTTGCCTCCGGGCAAATGGCTCGACGCCGAAGGCTGCGCGAAAGCCGTTGGGTACACGACTTTCGGGCGCCTTCGAATGCTGAGGCAGATGGACGCTATCCGCGCCAAACCACCGTTCACGGACCAGCTCACGTTCGGAGAGGATCAGGCACGATACCAGCACGAGATCGACCTGGCGGTGCGGGAGGCGACTTCGGAGGCGGGCCTCGCGGCGGCGCACCAGCAGCTGGAGAGCGCCGTCAAGGTCGACCCGGAGAATCCCAACCTTCTGCTCCGCCTTTCGGAGGTGCAATCCCAGTCGAACCGTCCCGACAGGGCGCTAGTATTGACGGAAGAGATCCTGGAGCTCGTGCCGCGCACCCCGGAGCTCCTTGTACAGCGCGGCAGGGCGCTTGCGTCGCTTCAGCGGTACGAAGAGGCGCAGGCCGTGATTCTGGAGGCCCTGCGGATCGACCCATACAACCTTCCAACCTATACGGCCTTGGTGGACGTTTTGAGGAATACGGGCGATTTCGAAATCGGCCGGAAGGTATTCTTGGCGGCACTCGCCGCGATTCCCGACAGCGGGTTTGTCCGTCTCTCGTATGCCGACCTCCTCTTCTTCCACGGCGACAGGGACCAGGCGGTTCAGGAATGCCGGTCTGTGCTGGCTCGCGAGCCCGGCAATCCCGACGCGCTCCGCCGCCTGGTGTCCCTCTTCTCGGGCGAGGGCCGGAAGGAGGAGGCCTTCTCGCTCATGTCGGAGGCTAGAAGGACGCAGCCCTTGAACTTTGAGAACAACCTGGCGTTGGCGAGGATCTACGAGGAGCGAGGCGACGCCGAGCGCGTCGCCGACTGCCTGCAATCAGCCGCCATGAGCGGACCGGCAACGGCCCAGGCCCACATCTACCTCGCCCGCCACCTCAGCAAACTGGGCCGTTCGGTCGAGGCGCTCGTGGAGTTAGCCCGAGCTAGGCGCGTCGCAATGCTGATGGGGGACCCGGATCTGGCTGCGCAGATATCCGCCACGATTCGTTCGACGGGGAATCCCTAGTTCGCATTGGGCTCGTTCTCTCGCGGCCCGAATAGCGCAAGATAGGGTGCGAGCCTGCCGTGCTCAAAACTGTTTTTCGAACCCTGCTTATTGCACTTGTTGATCCGAAACCGGGTCAGGGAACTTCGTAGACCTCAACGAGAGCGATACCCGAGTCGCCATTCGCACCTGAGATTTCGGCAGAGTAAGCCCCGGGTGGCAGGGTCACCAGAATCGCCGAGTCGTTGCTCTCGCCAAAATTCCAGGTGAACGCCCCGACCGAGGCGGCCGCAGCGGAGATCTGCGGGTCTCCACCCCAGGCGCTGTTGCTGGCCAGCAAAGTGGCTCCGGAGTACAGTTGCAGGAGCGGATCGGGCAGCGTGCCCGTCAGTCCAAACGGAATGAGGGCGGGTCCCGAAGCCCTTATCAGGACTGTCTTGGACGTTGAGCCGCCTATCACAAACCCGGCAATTAGGACGTTCCCACCCGTGCCGACCATCACGCGGGCGGAGATATTCACGATCCGAGGCTTGGTTGGCGTGTAGGTGCCCGCGGGAGTGTCGTCGTAGACCTCCGCCAGCGCCACGCCCGTATCGCCGCTCAGGCCGGATATGCTTGCCGTGTACGGTCCCGTGGAAAGGTTTTGCAGAAGGGCTGAATCGCGGCTCGACACGTTGGTCCAGGGAAACGCGCCCACGGCTGCAGCCGCGGCCGAAATGGGGGAGGCGCCGCCCCACCCAGTGCTGATTCCAAGCAGCGACGAACCGGAGAAGAGCTCGAGCTCGGGGTCCGAAAGCGTGCCCGTGACTCCGAATGGCACCAACGCTGGTCCCGAGGCACGCACAAACAAGCTCTCTGAACCGGTGGTGCCCTGCCCTCCTACAGCAAAGCCGACGATCAGGATGTTTCCTCCGGTTCCGACGCCCGCCCTACAGGAAATGTTGACGAGCCGCCCGATGTCCGGCGTGGAACTCACGGTGAGCACCGCGACATTGCTCTTCGTGTTTCCTCCCAAATTGCTCGCCACACAGTCGTAGTCTCCTGCGTCCGCCGCGGTGGCACCGTTCACCACCAGCGTGGGGCTCGTGGCCCCGGAAATTGGAGCGCCGTTGAGCTCCCACTGATAGGTTGGCAGCGGCGCGGCGTTTGCCGCCGAATTGAACACGACCGTGGATCCTGCTGCGATCGTCTGCGACTGGGGCTGCACGCCAAAGACGGGGACCGCGGTGACCGGGTTCACGGTGAGCGTCGCCGTATGGCTGGTCACGGAGCCGGCGGAGTTTGTGATGACGACCGTGTAATCTCCGGCATTTCCAACCTGGACCGATGAAATCGAATACGTCGAGCCGGTCGCGCCCACGATAGGCGCGCCGTTGAACTGCCACTGGTAGCTCAGGGGGACGGTGCCCGACCCCGCAACCTTCAGCGTCACCCCGGAGCCGGCGTTGACGGTCTGGCTGGCCGGCTGCGATGAGATGGTTGGGGCTGCGCCCGACGGGGCTGTTGCATTAATCGTTGTAGTACCTGCTGTTACGTTTCCAGATCGATTGGTGTTCTCCCATCCCTCGACCGTGAAATTGAAAGAGCCGGTGGCCGTGGGAATCCCTGAAATCGTCAACACGCCCTTGACCGCGGTCGCATCGCTAACGACCCAGAGATTCCCGACCAAGGTGGCGCCCTGCACGGTGATTCCAGGCGGAAGTGTGTTGGTGACGTCCCACGACTTGGCAAACGTCACCGCGACGCCCGCAACCGTGATATCCATCTTAAAGAACTGCCCCTCCGACACGTTGGCGGGAACTGCGACATCCGCGATAAGGTATGCGGGGCTCGAGGTTACCGTTGAGGCGCCCGCCACAGAATCGATTGCACCCAGGGCGGCAATCGACGCGACGGCCGCCTTTAGGAGGGCCGCCGCCGGGGACTCCATCGCATATTCGACGGAGGCCGCAGCAATCCGGACTGCCGGTGACCGCTGGAGGAGGACAGCAAGGAAAGCTGCGGACAGCCGGAGCCGCTCGAAGCGGGAATATAGTCTGAACATTTGAATCATTGGAGAAATCCTGTCTAATTGCACCCGCAGCCAGCGCCCCCGACGCCGCGGCCGCCGGCCGCAGCCTCCCGTGAGAAATAAACATGTTCTATCATCTCGGTCGCGAGGGGGTCGCGGTTCGGGTCCATCGTCGGATCCGCCAGCAATCCGCGCTCCCAGGGTTTCACACGAACGGCGCTCACCGTGGCGCAACCGGATAGGGCGCCGGCGGCGGAAATGAGGGCTACGACGAGGAGAATCTTGGACGAGGCTTTCATGACTCCTTTTCTGACAAGAGAGACTCGATCTCCTTTCGAAGAGCCTGTTCCGTCGCAGCGCCGTGGAATCCCTGGTGCACGAACCGCACCCGTCCCGCGCGGTCGATCAGGTAGCTCGTGGGCATCGTGGGGACCTGGACGGCCCGGACGAGACTCTGCCCCTTGTCCAGGGCCACGGGAAAAGGCGGATTCAGCTTCCTAACGAACGACTCGTAGTTCGACGGGCTCTCGTCAACGCTCACGGCCACGATCACAAGACCCCTCGCCGCATACTCCGAGAACAACCGGCCGTACGCAGGGAAGGAGGCCTTGCAAGGCGCGCACCACGAAGCCCAGAAATCAACCAGCACGATCTTCCCGGCGGTCGCAGGCGGAGTTCCCCCGGCCAGGTCCGCCGTTGCGAGCGGGGGGAACACGTCACCGACGCTGACGCCCGCGCAGGCGCGGATCGCGCACGCGAACCAGAATCCAGCCAACATGAGGACGAGCCCGGCCGTTCCCATGGGACGGCGGATAAGGACGTGCTCGCCGCCTCGAGCTTGATCTTCGCTGGCTCTCGGGTCGCGCATGGCTTACCAGGAGACCTTAGCTCCCATTGTGAGGATGTTCGCCCTCGGATACGCGCTTTGGGGCGTCACCATGTCGCGACCGCGCATCGCGTAGCGGTCGTACGCCAGGTCCAACTGGAGCCATGCGCTGGGTTTCCAAACCGCCTTCAACCCATAGGTCGTTGTGAATAATGATGATAAACGATAATCTGAAGAATAAGCCGGGCCGGCCGGATTCGGAATCGTGGTGGGGATGATGTCCGTTGTGCGCAGGTCGTAATAATAGAACTTAGCTGCGCTCTGCTCGTAATACCTCACGTCGGGTCCGATCGTGAACCGCTCGCCGATCTTCTCCAGCCACGTGAGCTCGACCGAGTTCGCGGCGATTCCAAACGTGTCGCGATAGTAGCGATAATCTCCCTCAAGGGCCCCGTGCAGCTCGGGGAAGGCCCTGTTTATCGAAGCAAGTACGACGCCCGCGTTGTGCTCATCCGGCCTGTTCTCGGCAAACACGAGCGGGAAGACAGCGCCGGGGAGAATCTCTACGTTCTGCTGCACGAGCTTGTACTGATCGCTCAGGTACCCCGTCTCGCGGCTCCAGGTGAAGTTGAGCGTCACCGATGTCCTCGGATCTAGCAGTTGGGTCACGCCCGCGATCGCGCTGAGCGCGTGCTTTTTGACGTAGGTGCGTCCGGGATCGTAGAATGTCTCAACGTCGTCTTCGTGGCCGGCCACACCCGCGAGCAGTGTCGTGTTCTTCTCGTTGAAGTCCGTGAGCGAGTTGAGCGACCAGCCTCTTGAAACATAATCGTGCTCCCGGCTCTCCGAGAGCCCGGCCGAGATGTTCACTAGGCTGAACTGTCTTGAAAGATCCGCCTCCCACGCCTTCCGGTGATCGCTCAGGTGGGCAAGGGGCACCTGGTCCGACGACGCCGGGGCGGGCAGGCCGGTCGGCGTCGCGCCGGCAATCGCGTCCGTAACCGCCGTCAGTCCGAAACTCATGTCGGCACCGATGGCCTGGCTGGCAGCAAATCCCTGGGTCTGCACTCCCACACGCCCGCCCGCCTCGGTGTAATTCTCAAACTTGTAGGTGATCGAGTCCTCCGCCCGCGCGGCCGGTTTCGGGGATGCCAAAAGCAGAAAGATCGCTAGTGGTATCGCAGCAGGCCTTTCCGAAATCTTATAGTGGGTATTCGGGATCGTTTCGGGACCACGCTTGGGAAATAAGGTTCCCAAAATGTAAGAAGTAGTCGTCATTTACCCCAGGGCGCAGAAGAAATCTCATCGAGGTAACCCAGCGTACCCAAAGCAATAATCTCGAAGCCTGAAAGATCGGAAACAGGTGACCTTCCGAGATCCAAAGCATTGCTCGACCATGGCTTGTGATTTGGTGCTCAGGAAGGGACTCGAACCCTTACGCCTTACGGCACACGCCCCTCAAACGTGTGTGTCTACCAATTCCACCACCTGAGCACTTGAATCGGGGAGAGGGGCTAATCAGTGGCATCGGCCCGGGGTTGTCCAGCCCTGAAATTGGGTTTTGACGCATCCGCATACCTGGAGGACCTTCAGGGCGGCCATCGCCCCATGAAACTCGACGAAATCAAGGCAGCCCTTCTCACCTCCTATGAGACGGACGGCGGGATCAACCATCTGGATGGTGTCAACCTGCCGTCGCAGGAATCGGTAAACGAGATTTCCCGAGATTGCATGCACCTCCTGTTCCCGGGCTACTTTGAGGAGGCGAAGCTCGAGAAGAAGGATGTGCCAAAGCTTGTCGAGACCGTGCTCGCCAGAATCGGGAACAGGCTTGAGGTCGAGATTGAGAAGAGCCTTCGGTTCGCCCGCGACCCGGAGCCCAAGCGGCGCGCCGGCGTTCTCGCGGCGGAAACGCTCGGCACGCTGCCCGACCTTCGGAAGGCGATCCGCACGGACGTCGAGGCCGCGTACCAGGGCGACCCGGCCGCCCTCAGCTACGAGGAGATCATCGTCGCCTATCCGTGTGTGCTGGCGATCTCGCTCCAGCGCTTCGCGCACATCCTCTACAGCATGAGGATCCCTCTCCTGCCTCGGATGATCACCGAGTTCGCTCACGAGCGCACGGGAATTGACATTCACCCGGGGGCGAAGATCGGCACCCACTTCTTCATAGACCACGGCACGGGCGTCGTGATCGGCGAGACGGCGACTATCGGCTCACATGTGAAGCTGTATCAGGGCGTGACCCTCGGCGCGAAGTCGTTCGAGACCGACAACCAGGGGAATCCCGTCAAGGGGGTAAAGCGTCACCCGGACATCTGCGACAATGTCACGATCTACGCCCACGCGACGATCCTCGGGGGAGACACACGTATCGGCGAGAACTCGGTCGTCGGCGGAAACGTCTGGCTCCTGGAATCGGTGCCGGCAAACAGCATCGCCTATTTCAAGGCGGACGACCTTGTCATAAGGCCGCGCCAGAAGAAGGAAGCCCTGGTAGGCTACGTCGAGGACTGGGTGATCTGAGAAGAGCGCCCGATCAACGGCGCTGCCGGTCGGCAACGCCCCGGGCGAGTTCCGCCGCAAAGAACGGGCCGCGGTAGATCATGCCTGTGTAAATCTGCACGAGCGCGGCGCCCGCATCCAGCTTCTCCGCGGCGCTCACGGCACCCGTGATGCCACCCACGCCGATTATTGGGAGCCGTCCGTTTGTCGCGCGTGAAACGTAGCGGATCACGTCGGTGGAGCGGGACCCAAGGGGCATCCCGCTGAGGCCGCCCGCCTCGGAGACGCCCGAGAACGCCCCGGGTCTTCCCAGTGTCGTGTTTGTCGCTACCAACCCGTCGAGCCCAAGGTCAGAGACCACGCAGAGCACCGCGTCAATCTGCGAGTAGCTCAGGTCCGGGGCTATCTTGAGGAGTATCGGGACGCGCCGCCTCCCCGGCACGCTAGCTCGTTCGGCGTTCGCTCGCGTCACCGCCGAGAGAAGCTCCCTCAGCCGGGACTCGTCCTGGAGCTGGCGCAGGCCCGGAGTGTTCGGGCTAGAGACGTTCAGTACGACGAAGTCGGCATAGCCGGCGAGCCTCGTGAAGCTGGCCAGGTAATCCCCGGGCGCGTCATCGATCTCGGTCACCTTGGATTTTCCGAGGCTAATTCCGACCGGAATCCGCCGCTTCCCGGGGGGCGACTGGCGCGCGAGCCGCGCAGCGACCGCCTCCGACCCCTCGTTGTTGAAGCCCATTCGGTTGATGACCGCCTCCTGCTTCGGGTAGCGAAACACGCGGGGCTTTGGATTGCCCGGCTGTGCCAGCGCGGTGACCGTCCCTATTTCCACGTGCCCAAACCCCAGGGCTGCGGCGGCGGGCCACGCACGGGCGTTCTTGTCGAAGCCGGCGGCGAGGCCGACCGCATTCGGAAACCCGAGCCCGAACGCCTCGACCGGGCGGAAACATCCTGGCGACAGCCGCTCGAGTGTCTCGAGCATCCGGCAGACGGGCGCAACCCGACCCAATAGCGCCATCGCATCGACGGCCAATTCGTGGGCGCGCTCGGGATCGAGACGGAACAAAAGGGGCCTCAATGCTTTTTCATAGATCGCGCCCATGTGACACGAGCGTGAAATCCGCCGGCCAAAACGCAAGTGCGGCTGCTGAAACCCTCGTCAGGCCAATGCGTTCCGCGCGTGCCCATTCCAACTGAACCCACGGTGTTTTTGTGCTTGTTATTAAACTCCGCCCTTGCACGCTGCGGCTAAAATTCCCTGCTATTACCGAATCCATGGCTAAACCCACTTCCACGCTCGACTGGTGCATTGTTCGGCTCGGCGAAGACCACAACTGGTGGGTCTGCGAAACGAGCGATCCCGTGCGCTGGGACGTGGACGGCCTGAGCATCGTGGACCCGAGGCAGGTGGCCCATCTCATCGAGCTCGTCGACGCGCTCCGCGACTACGGATTCCAGCAGGACCTGTTCGAGGCGGCCTTCATCCCGTTCAGGATTGAAAAGGACCTCGGTTCCGGAAAGGTGCGCGTGAAGCGCGTGAAGGAGTCCATCTTCGAGTCGGACGAAAAGCTCTTCGTCCTGCCGGACATCCTCGACGAGGAGAACGGACCGTACGCCGACCTGCTCGACCATCTGACGAGGTGCCGGGTGAAGATGCTCAACGACCTCTTCGCCTTCGAGAGCAAGCTCACCGTCGACGAGGTCGAGGATGAGATCCGCGAGGAACAGAACACGCATTTCATCGAGGGCAAGGCCGTGCACACGTTCACGGAGCTTTGCGCGATCCTCGACTTCATGCCCGACGGGATCGACTCGGACGAGGAGCATCCGACGAAGGCGGCCGAGGAGGAGGACGATGACCTGCCGACCCTCGACGCCGAGGAGGAGGAAAAGCTAAAGAATGACGAGTCCCTCAAGTGGGACGAGGACGGCGACGACGAGGAGAAGGACGAGAAGGAGGACGGCGAAAAGAAGGACGACGACAGCGAGGATGCGGCGGTGGAGGAGGAGGCGGAAAAGCCGCGGCGCAAGTCGCGCGGCAAGCGCTGAGCTCCGCCCGTCCCGCACCATGCATTTCCGCCGCGCAGCGTCGATTGCCCTCCTAGGAGTTCTCGCAGGCTGCGCGACCACCGAGCCCACCGGGAAGAACCCCGTCATCCCGTCGGCCGCCACGGCCTCACAGCTGCGCCCGGGCGACAGCCTGACGGTCGCCATAATCGGGGTCCCCGACCCGTCCACCAACAGCGTCCAGATCGACGACCAGGGGATCATCAGCCTGCCCTACATCGGGACCGTCAAGGCCTCGGGTCAGACCGCGGGCGGCCTGACCCAGCTGATCCGCGAGGCCTATGTCACGAAGAAGATCTACATGTCCGTCGACGTCTCGGTGAGCGTCACGGAGCGCTACGTCTATGTCGGAGGCGAGGTGGAGAAGCCGGGCCGGATCATCTGGACGCCCGACCTGACGGCGGCCAAAGCCGTGCAGGCGGCGGGGGGCTTCACCCTCTATGCCAAGGAGGACAGGGTGAGCGTCGTGCGAAACCAGGTCCTCTACGAGGTGGACATCAAGCTTGCGCAGAAAAGCCCGTCCCAGGATCCGAAGCTTGAGCCGGGCGACTCGATCCAGGTCTCCCGTTCGGCGTTCTGAGGGTGCCCTAGCCGTTCAGCTCGGCGGCAATGTCCTTTGCAAAATAGGTCAGAATCATGTTGGCACCCGCCCGCTTGATCGCGAGAAGCGACTCCCTGCGGCACTGCGCAAGGTCGAGCCAGCCTAGCTTGGCGGCAGCGTGGATCTGGGAGTACTCGCCGGACACCTGGTACGCGGCGATGGGCTTCCTTGTCGCGAAGCGCAGCTCCCGGATGATGTCGAGATAGAGCCCGGCAGGCTTCACCATCACGATGTCGGCCCCCTCGGCCTCGTCGAGCCGCAGCTCGGTCACAGCCTCGCGGCGGTTCGCGGGGTTCAGCTGGTAGCCCCGCTTGTCGAGGCTGCGGGTGCCCGAGGCCTTGGAGCTGCCCACGGCGTCCCGGAACGGCCCATAGTAGGCGGACGCGTATTTTGCCGTATAGGCCATGATCGCCGTATCCTCGCGGTCAGCCAAGTCGAGCGCCCTGCGGATCGCCCCCACCCTCCCGTCCATCATGTCGCTTGGCGCGACGAGGTCGACGCCGGCGGAGGCGTGCAGGACGGCCATCTTGGCCAAGATTGCGACCGTACGGTCGTTGTCCACGTCACTCCCGCCGGGCAGCAATACGCCGTCGTGCCCATGGGTGGTGTAGGGGTCGAGCGCAATGTCGGTCATTACGATGATGTTCGGAACGGCCTTCTTCACCGCCCTGACCGCGCGAAGGATGAGCGCATCCTCCCGGAGCGCGGCGGTGCCGTCCTCATCCTTTAGCCGTGAGTCGAGCTTGGGAAAAAGCGCTACGGCAAGGACTCCCAACTTCCGAAGCGACCTGCACTCCCTGATCAGGTCTTCGACGTTGAGGCGGAACACGCCGGGCATCGATTCTATCGGTTCCGGACGTCCCTTCCCATCAATGACAAAGACAGGGGCGATGAAGTCTGCGGGGCGCAGCACGGTCTCCTCAACCAGCTCGCGCAGCTCCGCGGTCCTGCGCAGCCTTCTGGGGCGTTGAACGAGATTGAGCTTGAATGAGTTGGACATGTTTTCGTTGGCTCCTTGAT
>CAZHPC010000011.1:0-54983 GCA_964534685.1 uncultured Opitutaceae bacterium | reverse complement strand
GGTGTGGGTGAGCGTCGACCGCGCCTCGCCGCCGTGGCTTCCGCAGTGCCAGCCGGTTGCCGAGGCGCTCAGGCACCGCGCCAACCGCTACGGCCAGCAGGGCCAGGCGACCCGGCGGATGAGGGTCACGTTTGCCTGGAACAACATGGCCCTTGCGGAGCTTCGCGATCTGAACAGGCACCGCACCGGCAACCGGTACACGCCGGTGATCCAGGCGGGCTTCTATCTGCCGCCCGAGATTCAACACGCTGGGCATGCGGCACTTCTCAATGACCAACTGGAGCTTACACGGGAGCTGATGAAGCGCGGTTCGCCCTCCTATGTTTACTCCCTTCTGCTCGGGGCGCAGACGCCGTTTGAGCACGGGACCCATGCGGACAAGTTCATCTACGAGGCGGAGCTTCGGACGGGAATGGGCGCCCACTTTCGGTACGCCGAGCACCTGGGTGCGGCCATTCGCGCCTTCCTCGCCCAGGTCCCGGAGGCCCGCGAGTGGGTCGTCGAGGGCTCGGCCGAGCCCGAATAAGCGCCGGCAAAACGCCACGACCGGCCAATAAAGAGTTGCTGCAAGCTGTTGGCGAAGGCACGAATACTTGGGTTAGAAATGGTTACTCAGGCTAAACTCCTCCCGCAGGCCGCAGAGGGATCCTCATAGACCAGCATGTTCCGGGTTTTGCAGTTCAACATGCAGTTTGGAATGGGCTGGAACCCCAGTTCCCCGGACGACGTGCCCGCCAACATCGAGGGCACCATAGCCGAGATCAAGAAGCACCATCCGGATGTGGTTTTGCTCCAGGAGGTCGAGCATGCCTGCGGTGGCGGCGTCCAGATCGAGCCCCCTCCCAACTTTACGAAGAT
Source organism: uncultured Opitutaceae bacterium (assembly GCA_964534685.1). Classification (GTDB taxonomy): domain Bacteria; phylum Verrucomicrobiota; class Verrucomicrobiia; order Opitutales; family Opitutaceae; genus Palsa-1447. The sequence goes on along the minus strand of CAZHPC010000011.1, from coordinate 54,125 downwards.
GAAGGAGGCGCTGACGGACTACGACAGCTGGTTCTCGTACCCCAAGGCCGATCCGCGCGAGCTTCCGTTCGGCATCGGGCTGGCAATCTTCTCAAGGACGCCGCTGCTGGAGAAGTTTCGCGTCGACGTCCCTTCGCCCGCGATCGAGTTCGAGTTTGGAGGAAAGAAGATGACCCCGACGGACCGCCTCATGATCGGGGCGAAGACGATCGTCGGCGGCAGGGAGGTGCAGTTCTTCAACGTGCACCTTCTGGCGTTCTTCATGCTGGGCTCCAGCAGCACGATGTTCCCGTGGCAGCGGGACCTGGTCGCGGACCGCCTGGCGTCATCGGACCTGCCGACGATCCTCGGCGGCGATTTCAACGTGAGCCAGCATGCCTCGCTCGTGGAGCAGTTTGCGGAGTTCGGTTACGCGACGGTCCAGTACAGGGTCCCCACGTGGCACCGCCGGCCGTTTGTCCTCGACCACATCTTCTACAACTCGGGGCTGAGGTGCGTCGGCCATTCCGTCGAGCACACGCTGGCGTCGGACCACCTGCCCGTGGTGGCCGACTTCGACTTCGGATTTTAGAGGGTCCGGGGCCGGGTGAGCGAGCCGTCAGGTCTTCGCGGAGCGTATCTTGTCCTTCTCGGACTCCCGATCCTCCTCCAGGCGAGCCTTTTCCGACATGATCTGCTTCCTGATCTTCTCGACCTCGTCGGCATCCTGGCCCGCCAAGGCCTGCTCGAGACGCTGCCTGAGGAAGATCTCCCGCTCGGCAATCCTGCCTTGGTACACCCGGTCCACGTCGGCCAGCTTCGCGCGCTGTTCCGGCGTGAGGGACTGCACGGAACCTGGATCCGATTTGGACAGGCGTTCCATTGCGAGTTCGTACGAGCTTTTCATAGTGGGTTGCCAAAGATCACCCGTGTCGGCGGCAAGTGCAAGGAAATCGCTTTTCATCTGCGTGGAACGGGCGGAGATTGACGCGACCCCCAGATGACCTCCGAGGACCAGAGCGAACTCTTCTCAGAGCCCGGCGCCGCGACGCCGGAGGAGGAGGCGCGTGCCGCCGCGGGCCGGCCCCTGGCGGTGCGGATGAGGCCGCGCGCACTTTCGGAGGTCGTGGGCCAGGACCATATCCTCGGCCCGGGCAGCCTCCTCGCCCGCCTCGTGGCCCAGAACAATTTCGGATCGCTGCTGTTCTACGGGCCTCCGGGGAGCGGGAAGACGAGCATTGCTGAGGCGATCGCCCGGGAGACGCGCAGCCGTTTCGTGCGCGTGAATGCCGTGATGTCGAACGTGGCGGAGCTCAGGGACGTCCTCGGGGCCGCAAGGCGGGCTCCGGGCGCCCGCACGATCCTCTTCATCGACGAGCTCCACCGGTTCAACAAGACGCAGCAGGACCTGCTGCTCCCCGACGTGGAGCAGGGCGTCGTGCGCCTGATAGGGGCGACGACGCACAACCCCGGGTTCTACGTGAACCCGCCCCTGCTGTCCCGCAGCCACCTGTTCCGCCTGGAGCCGCTGACGACGGCCGCGGTGGCGGGCGTCCTCGCGGTCGCGCTGGCCGACGCGGAGCGCGGTCTCGGCGGCCTCGGGGTCACGGCCTCTCCGAAGATCCTCTCCGAGCTCGCCGTCTTCTGCGATGGGGACCTGAGGCGCGCGCTCAACGCCCTCGAGGTCATCGCGCTCGGCAAGGCCGGACCTTCCGCGATCACGGCCGGAGACCTCGCGGTCTTCGCGCGCGAGAGGAGGATCCGCTACGACGCCGACGAGGACGAGCACTACGACACGATCTCGGCCTTCATCAAGAGCTGCCGCGGATCGGACCCGGACGCGGCGATGTATTGGCTGGCCAAGATGCTGGCGGGAGGGGAGGACCCCCGGTTCGTGGCGCGAAGGCTTGTCATTCTGGCCAGCGAGGACGTCGGCCTAGCCGACCCGAACGCGCTCCCGCTGGCGGTGGCCGCCCATCATGCCGTCGACTTTGTCGGCCTGCCCGAGGCCGAGCTCACACTCGCGCACGCGACGCTCTACATTGCGACGGCGCCCAAGAGCAACTCGGCCACAATCGCCCTGGGGGAGGCCCACCGCGTGCTGGCCGAGGAGCCCGTGCAGGCCGTGCCGGAGCACCTGCGCGACAAGGGCGGGCAGGCGAGCAAGAGAATGGGTCAAGGGAAGGGCTACCGGTATTCGCATGACTTTCCGGAGGGGGTGTCCGGGCAGGACTATATGGTGAGGGCTGTCCGGCTCTACACACCGAAGACCGCGGGTGCCGAGTCCGCCATCGGGGAGCGGCTCAAGCGATGGAGTGCGCTAAAGGCCTCATTATCAGCCAGGTCCGTGAAGAGACTTGCGGAAGGCGGCTTGGGGACATAGGTTTTGCGCGATGAAACGAGCGGTGTTTCTTGTCTTCTCCGGACTCGTGTTTTCAGCGGCTTGCGCCTTGGCGGCGCCTGCGACGCCGGCGGCTCCCACCCCTCCCGCCGACGAGAAGGAGGGAACGATAACGGGCATCGCGATCGGCCGGCCGCAGGGCGGATGGCTGGGGGTGGAGTTGAAGGGCGGCGCGTTCCGGATCACATTCTACAACGACAAGAAGAAGCCGACTCCCGCCGACAAGGCGTCCGCCGTCCTGCGCTGGCCGGTTCACTACCAACCCAACAGCGAGCGCACGGAGCTCCTGCCGACGGACGATCCCGCCGTGCTCGCGTCGGACTATCCGGTGAAGTCCCCGCACTCCTTCAAGCTGCACATATCCCTCCTGTCGGGCAGCAGCTCGGACGTGGAGAGTTACGTCATCGACTTCGCCGACTGATCCCCGCGCGGCGCGGGGGGCGGCCCCGAATTGACAGGTGGCGATCGTGCGGCGATTTTGGCCGGATGCCCTCGTCCCAGCCGTCCCCATTCGACTCCGTAGAGTCGGCCGTGGCTGACATCGCCGCCGGGCGCATGGTGATCGTCACCGACGATGAGCGGCGCGAGAATGAGGGGGATCTGATCATGGCCGCCTCAAAGGCGACGACCGAGGCGATCGGCATCATGATCCGGCACTGCAGCGGGATCGTCTGCGTAGCGACAACGGGGGAGGTGCTCTCCAGGCTTGGGCTGGGTCCCATGGTCGCCGACAACCGGGACAGGCACCGGACGGATTTCGCGGTCAGCGTGGACGCCGCGCAGGGCGTCACGACGGGAATCAGCGCGGCCGACCGGGCGAGGACCATCCACATCATCGGGGACCCCGAGTCAAGGCCGGGTGGCCTTGCGCGCCCGGGCCACGTCTTCCCCCTTCGCGCGAGGCCCGGCGGGGTCCTCGAGCGCCCCGGACACACGGAGGCGGCGGTCGACCTTGCGATCCTCGCCGGCCTTCATCCGAGCGGTGTCCTGTGCGAGCTGATGAACGACGACGGCTCGGTCGCCCGCCTGGGCGCCATCGTGGAATTCAAGCGCCGGTTCGGGCTTCGGATGATCTCGATCGCGGATCTCGTGAAATACCGCGCGAATTCATGTTGCGGATTGCCGGCCCCCGGTTCTGCTCTCGACGTTCCATGAGTGGCGATTCACCCGTCCCGAAGGCCGTCGACGCCTCCGGATTCAAGATTGCGATCGCAGCCGCGCGTTTCAACGAGCGGCTGGTCGAGGCCCTGCTTCTGCGGGTGCGCCGCAGGCTCTCCGCGGCCGGAGTCAGGGGCAGGAACGTGACGGTCGTCAGGGTTCCCGGCTCGAATGAGCTCCCGCTGGCCGCCCGCCTGCTGGCGGACCGGAGGAGGCCGGACGCCGTCATCGCGCTCGGCGTCATCATCCGGGGAGGCACGATCCACTACGAGCTGATAGCCAACGCCGCCGCGGGCGGCCTCATGGACGTCTCCCTCTCGGCCCGGGTGCCCGTGATCAACGGTGTCATCGTCGCCGAGAACGCGGCCCAGGCCCGGGCGCGCTGCCAGGGAAGGATCGACCGGGGGGCCGAGTTTGCGGATGCGGCGGTCTCGATGGCGGCGCTCAGGAGGGAGCTTCTAAAATGAGCAAGGCGCAGTACGCACAGCGCCACGACGGCCGGGTGGCCGCCGTCCAGTACCTCTACGCCTGGAGCATCAACCCCCCCGCCATCCTCGCCGACGACCTGAAGGTGTTCTTCGAGGGCCAGGAGAAGCCGAGGGAGCATTACTCGTTTGGCGAGGAGCTGATCGACGGCGTCATACGGAACCATTCCGAGATCGATGCGCAGATCCGCGTCCTCGCTCAGAACTGGGAGTTTGAACGGATCGCCAAGATCGACCTGGCGATCCTCAGGATTGCGATGTTCGAGATGCTCCACCGGAAGGACATCCCGCCCGTCGTCTCGATCAACGAGGCCATCGACATCTCGAAGGAGTTCTCGAACGCGGACTCCAAGCGCTTCATCAACGGGATCCTCGACCGCATGAAGGACCACCTGGGCCGGGATGCGCGCAAGGCCTCCGACTAGGGGCGGGAGCGGCCCAGCGCAACGTGCTTTCGCTCCTCAAGAAGTTCAGGGAGGGCCTCGCCAAGACCGTGTCGGCGATCTCGTCGAAGACGCACGGGCTCTTCGGGGGGCGCCGGATCGACGCCTCCTCCCTGGGGAGCCTTGAGGAGGCGCTCTTCGCCGCGGATTTCGGAGTGGAGACCACGGCCGAGATCCTGGGGGAGATCAAGCTGGCCGCCCGAAGCGAGAAGGGCCTCGAGGGCCGGCAGGCCGCGGCGATCGGGGCCGACGTCCTCAGGCGCGCCCTCGCGGGCTCCGAGGGCACGGTCACCCGGGCCGCCGCGCCGCCGACCGTGGTGGTCCTCATCGGCGTCAACGGATCGGGAAAGACGACCACCGCCGCCAAGCTCGCTTGGAGGCTCAAGCAGGAGGGCGGGTCCGTCCTCCTGGCCGCGTGCGACACCTTCCGCGCGGCCGCGATCGACCAGCTCAGGTCGTGGGCTACGCGGCTCGACCTAGAGCTTGTGGCAAACAAGCCGGGGTCGGATCCGGCCGCAGTCGCGTTTGACGCGGTGCAGGCGGCGCGGAGCAGGAAGCGGGACTGGGTCATCATCGACACGGCCGGCCGCCTCCACACCAAGGGCAACCTGATGGTCGAGCTCTCAAAGATAAGGAAGGTGGTGTCCAAGATCGACCCGAGCGCGCCGCATCACGCCTGGCTGGTCGTCGACGGCTCGCTCGGGGCGAATTCGATCGAGCAGGCGAAGGCGTTTCACAAGAGCTTCGGGCTCACGGGCCTGATTGTCACCAAGCTCGACGGCACGAGCCGCGGCGGGGCCATTGTCGGGATCTGGCGCCAGCTGAAGCTGCCCATCTATTTTGTGGGGCTCGGCGAGGGCCCCGAGGACCTTCAGGCCTTCAGCGCCGAGACCTATGCCGCGGCGGTGTTCGGCGTCGAGAGCGCGGACGCAGATTGCTAACGCCGCTGCTCGCGCCGCCTCAGGAGGGTCGCGGTGAGGATGAGCAGGAAGGACAGGACCAGCAGGATTGCGGCGAAGGCGTGCGCCCTGGAGTAGTCCAGGGTCTGGACCTCGTCGTAGAGTGCGATGCTGGCGACCTTCGTGACACCGGGAATCGACCCGCCGATCATCAGCACGACGCCAAACTCCCCCAGCGTGTGGGCGAAGCCGAGCGTCAGGCCGGCGGCGATCCCCCGCGACGCCAGCGGGAGGTGCACGCGCGTCCATACGTGCCAGGGCGGGGCTCCGTGGGCCGCGCAGGCGTCAAGCTGCTCCTGGGGCACGCTTTTCAGGGCAACCTGGAAGGGCTGCACCGCGAAGGGCAGGGAATAGATGACGGAGCCGATCACGAGTCCGGCGAACGTGAAGGCCAGGGAGTGGCCCGTCAGCGCGACCCACCAGCTGCCGGGCGGGTGGTCGGGGGAGAACCCGATGAGCAGGTAGAAGCCGATGACCGTCGGCGGAAGCACGAGGGGAAGGGCGACAAGCGTCTCCACGATCGGCGCGAGGGCGCGGCGCGAGGTGTTCAGCCAGTGGGCCAGCGGGAGCCCGACGATCCCGAGGATCACGGTCGTGACGGCCGCCAGCTCGAAGGTCAGGCCGAGCGACTGCCAGAGGGGCCCGGGCAGGCCAAGGAATTCAAAGGGTTTCACGGCTCACATCTCAGGACGTACACGAATCCCTTCTCGGAGCCAATCGCGAGGAGCGTGTCGTCGGGGGACCAGGAAATGCAGGCAGCGGCCGCCGGCATCCGGACCGTGGCCCGCAGCGGCTGCCGCCGCTCGGGGCTCCAGAGCACGAGGGTCCCGTCCTGCGACGCCGTCGCCAGCAGGCTGTGGGTCCTCTGGAACGCGACCCCGCAGACCGGGGCCTCGTGGGGCAGCATGAGCGGCTCGCGACCCTCCGGCCCCGGGCCCGAGCAGTCCCAAATGCACGCGTCCTGGCTGCCGCTCGTGGCCAGCCAGCGGCTCGCCGGGTCGAACGAGAGGTGGCGCACCTTGCTCTCGTAGCCGCTCATCTGGAGCTCGACGTCGCTCTCGGGCATCCAGAGGTGCACGCTCGGGTCCTGGTTGCCGGAGACCAGCCACCTTGCATCGGGCGACCACACGAGCGCATGTATCCCGTTGCCGTAGGCAAATTCCTTCTGCGCGACGGCGTCGTCGGCGTCCCAAAGGCAGACCCCCCCGAAGTAGGCCACGGCGGCGCACCCTCCCTGCGGGTGCCACGCAATGGCCGAGATGGTCTTCGGGGCATCCTTGAACTCGTGGCGCACGGTCGCGTCGGGATTCAGGAAGACAAACTTTCGCCCCGCCGCCGCGGCGACAAGGGGCGCCAGCCCCTGCGGGCGCCACGCGAGGTGCTCGACCCACGCGTGCCCGAGCGACGCCGTCGCGACGTGCTGGCCCGCGACGCCGTCCCAGAGCTTCACGGCACCGTCCTGCCCGCCGCTGGCCAGGATCATCCCGCCCGGGCGCCACGCCACCGCATTCGAGCCACCCTCGTGGCCCGGGAACTCGTGGCGCTTCGCCCCATCCGGCGCGTCGAAGAGCGTGATCGGACCGGATGCCGACGCGACCGCAAGGACCGACCCGTCGGGCGACCAGGCAAGGTCGATCGCGTAGTCGTCCAGCTGCCCGGCCCAGTGCTTTGTCAGCTGCATTTGCCTTTCACGCCGAAAGGCACGCCTTGAACGCGTCGGTAAGCGCCGTCCGGTTCAGGTTCTTCCCGATGAAAACGAGCGTGTTGAGGCGCGGCTCGGAACCCCATTCGCGGTCAAACTTAGCGTCAAAAAGCATGTGTATTCCCTGGAACACCAGGCGCTTGGCGGCGCCCCGGACGCTTAGGACCCCCTTCATGCGGTAGATGTCGTTGCCCTTGGTGCGCAGCAGGCCGCTTATCCACTCATTCAGGCGGCCTCCGTCCAATTCACCGGGCTGCTGGATGCCGACCGAGGTGACGCCCTCGCTGTGCTCGTGCGCCGCGTGGAAGTCGGCCTGCCAAGACGGCTTCACAATGTCGCCCCCGACATGGATGTGGAGAGGATCCTCCCCGCATCCCTCGAAGACGAGGTAGAGGCCGGGGTTCTCGACCTCGATCTTGAAGCTCCCGTTGCCTTCATCCAGGAGCAGCCTGTTGAGATTGGAGCTGGGAAGGATCCGCTCGCCGTCCTTTACGCGCCTTTCCCAGCCCGAAAAGACGGACACCGCCGAGTCGCGCACGGCTGCGATGTCCCGTTCGCCAAGCGAGCCCACCGGCATGACAGCCACGTCGAGCTCGTTCTCGTTTCCGTGGTGATGGTGACCGTTGCCGTGCTCGTGGTCGTGTCCGTGATCGTGTTCATCGCCGTTCTTGTGCCCGATGACAAGGTCGTGGGTTCCCGCCGGCAGGCGGTAGGCGCCGGCCCATTCGAAGGGGTACTCGGGCTCCATGAACTTCGGGTCGATCTCCGTGGCCCTGCCTAGGTTGAAGCCGCCGATATCGAGCACCCGGTCGAGCGCGACGCCGCAGTCACGGGTCCTGTGGATCGAGGCCACGGCGTTGATACCCCGGATGCGCGCCTCGAGCGCGTCGAGCTCGCCCTTCGTCGCCAGGTCGGTCTTGTTGAGAAGGATCACGTCTGCAAAGGCGACTTGCTTCACGGACTCGTCGCCCAGGTCGAGATGGGAGGAGACGTGCTTCGCGTCCACCACCGTCACGATCCCGTCCAGCCGGAAACTTCGGCGCATCTCGTCATCCGTGAAGAAGGTCTGCGCCACCGGCGCCGGATTGGCGAGCCCGGTGGTCTCTATCAGGATCCCGTCCAGCCGGTCCTTGCGCTTGAGCAGGCGCCCCAGGATGCGGATCAGGTCGCCGCGCACCGAGCAGCAGATGCAGCCGTTGTTCATCTCAAAGAGCTCCTCGTCGCTCTGGATCACGAGCTGGTTGTCCACCCCCACCTCGCCGTACTCGTTCTCGATGACAGCGAGCTTGCGTCCGTGCCGCTCGGTGAGGATGCGGTTCAGGAGGGTGGTCTTGCCGGAGCCGAGGAAGCCGGTGAGGACGGTTACGGGTATGGGGCTTGAATCCATGCGGATGGGTCGTGGTCCGCCCAGAAATGAACGGTAATGCGACCCGCCGTCAACCGGCGACCGCGCGCCCGGCGACGGGGGCCGGCTACGGCGTAAGCACCTCGTCGTCCGCCGTCCAGAGCCTGTGGTCCGGGCCCGCCGACCTTACCTCCATGCGCTCGCCCGAGAGCTGGTGGAGGAAGTAGGGCGTTCCCCATCGGTCGCAGAGCTCGCCCTTCGCGTTGATCGCCCGGCTGTCGGCCGGGATGAACGCGTAGCCGAGCCTGTTGCGTCCCGTCAGGGCGGCGGTGATTTCCGAGTTCTCGCCGACGGGGTTTCCGGTGCGCAGCGCGCTTCGGTAGGCGATGAAGATCTCGTTGACGAGCCGCAGGTCCGCGTGCACGTCGCCCGACGGCGAATTGAGGTTGTCGGCAAGGCGGGAACGCTCCTCGGCGCCGGCCGCCTGGACTGCCCCGGAAATCGCCGGCTGCGGCTCCTTTCCGGAACCAAGCGCGGGCTGCCGATTCGGGGACTGGGCCCCGCCATGGGGAACCGGGCTCAGGGGATACGCCACCAGCAGGACGAGCAGGGCCAGGGCGATCCCGAACAGGATGATGCGGACGCGCGGTGAAACCATGCCGGAGCCCGTTCTATCCCATGAATCCGAGATTGGAAGTGGCGAAGCGTCCGATGTTGGGGAGCACCACCGGCAGATTCGCGGCGCTCACGCCGAACCACGTGGCCAGCGTTGCCGAGTATTCGTCCACGCTGGTCGTCGGGATCCAGCGGCCCCGGCCGGTGTCCTGGGGCCCTCCGAGCTCAAGGAGCGGCACCTGGCCGTAGATGTCGCCGCCCCTGACCGCGCCTCCCATGATCACATGGTGGGATCCCCACCCGTGGTCCGAACCCGCCGTGCCGTTATTCGTGCCGTTGGTGTTGAAGGTCCTGCTGAAGTCCGACGCGGTGAAGGTGGTCACCTGGTTCTGAAGCCCGAGCTCCGTCGTGGCGGCCGAGAACGCGCTCAGGGCCTGGCTCAGCTGCGTAAAGAGGGTCGCGTGGGCCCCGAGCTGGTCCGAGTGCAGGTCGAAACCGCCCAGGCTCGCGAAGAACACCTGGCGCGTGAGGCCTAGCTGGGGCGCGGCGCCTATCATCCGCGCGATCATCTGCATCTGGCTTCCGACGCTCGTGTTCGGGAATGTTGTGGAAAGCTTCGGCGAGGTTGCGAGGATCGAGTTGAGCAGCTGGCTGTCGGCTATCGCGCTGGAGGTGGTTCCGCCGAACGCGGCCTCGAAGAGGTTCTGCTCCTGGAGATTGAGGATGTTCTGCTGGGCCGTGGACCGCACGCCCGCGATCCCGGAGGTGCCTGTTCCCTGCAGGACCACGGCGCCCGTCGAATTGACGGCGAACTGAGAAACGTTCTTTCCGACCTGGAACGAGTTCTGGCCGGCAACGCTGACGGACATCGAGATCTTGGGGTTGGAGTTGAGGGCGTTTACGATGTCGGCGAGGCGCCCGCCCCATCCGGTCGTGAAGGGCTGGTCCGGCACGCTGCTCTGCCACTGCACCTGCTGGTTTGCGTGCGAGAAGAGCTGGGGCGGAAGGGCCACGGTCCCCGCGTTGTACTGGGCGAGGGTGACCGGCTGCACCAGCGTCCCGGTGTTTGCGAGGAGAGCCAGGCTGCCCTGGCCGAAGAGCTGCTGGACCTCGACGAGGGAAGGATGAAGCCCCCAGCTGCGCCCGTCGCTGTAGGTCTTCGGCGTGATCGGGAGCAGGCCCGCCTGGGGAAGGGCGAGCACCGTCCGGTCCGCGGCGTACAGCTGGTAGTTCGGATTGTCGACCGGGACCAGAAGGTTGTTCGAGTCATTCCCGCCGTAGAGGAACAGGCAGACGAGGGCCTTGTAATCGGTCGGGGATGAGTCGGCGGCAAGCGCGCCGATCATCCTGAGCTGCGCGAGCGCCGAAAGCATGCCGGTCGCGCCCACGGCGGCGCACGCCCTGCCGATGAATCGGCGCCTGGAAAGATCGCTGGGTGAGTTCATTTTTGGATTGCCGCGTCCGGCGAGGTGGACGCGAGGTAGAGCGCCAATTGCGCGAGGGCGGACGGGGACGTCCCGGACGGGGCCGAGGTGAGGGCGGACTCAATGGCTCCCTGGGTCTGGGCGCTCATCGCGTTCATGCAAAGGAGCTGGTTGAGCGTGGCGACCATGGAGGCGTGATCGGAGGTGTTCGCGGTCAGCGGCGACAGGTTGAGCACGATGGTTGTCGGCGACGGCGACGTCGGCGTGTAGACCGCCGAATAGATAGTGTTGGGGACGCTCACGGTCGTGCTCGCCGTCGTGATCTGGAACTCCGGGGCGACCAGCCCCGCGCTCGCCAGGGTGCCGGGCTGCACGTAACCCGGGTCAAAGAAGTTGAACACGGTGGGGGAGCGCAGGGCGGCCTCGTCCAGGTTGACCTGCGGGTTGAGTATCGCGAACCGGCCGTCCTGGGCCGCGGCGGCGAACGCGCGGTAGAGCGCCGTCATCCGCAGGAGCGGCTCCTTCAGCTTCCCGAAACCCGGGTCGGCTGCCACCGCGAGCGAGCGCGCCTCGTAGTCGAGCAGAATGGCCTTGATCACGGCAGCCAGGTTGCCGCGGGTCCCCGTGCCATCGTTGGCGAACACCTGCGCCACCCGGTACACGTAGGCCGGACTTGGGTTGCTCGTCACGAGGCGCTGGATGAGCTGGGAACAGATGAAGGGCCCCGTGTTGGGGTGGTTGAAGAGGGCGTCGAGCTCCATCTTCAGGTCCGTGGCCCCGTCCTGGCTTGCCGGGATGACGAGCCCGTTCACGACGGTCTTCTGCGTTTCGTCATGATATGACGGATACAGCATCATCGGGTCGTCGAAGTCTGATGCGGTCCCGTAGAAGCTCGGGTTGGCGGCCGAGGAATGGTAGCCCCAGCCGGTGAAGACGTTGGCGGTCTGGACAATCTCGTTCTGGTCGTACGTCGGGATCGGCAGCCCATTCGAGTCGAGCATGAGCGTCCCGTCGGGCTGGAGTTCGCTGAGGCCTATCGTGAAGAGCTGCTGCACCTCCCTGGCGTAGTTCTCGTCGGCGCTTGTGCCCTTCGAGGGGTTGGCCTTGGCGTTGTGCAGCATGTTCAGATAGTTGCCCATCGCGGGACTGAGGGTCACGTCCTGGAGGAGCTGCCGGAAATTGCCGAAGGCGTCGTTCGCGAGCATGTCATAGTACGTCGCGAGCCCGTCGGGCTGGTTTGCAAGCTGCGAGGCGACATCCGAGGTCACGAAGATCTCGCTCAGGGCGAACGCGACGCGCTGGCGCAGTTGGTCGGGGGCCCCGAGGGATATCTTCCACCAAGCGGCCTGCCGGTTGTCCTGGGTGACCGTGTACTGGCCCGCGGGCGGAAACGCCGCGGCGTCCGCGTCCGTCGCGGTGCGGTGCGAGGTCTCAGGAAGCGCCATCTGGCTCGTGACCCAGGCCGAGTAGCCCTGGGACTGCAGTGCGCTGATGTCGGCGGCGGTCGGTCCGAAGGTCGCCTGGGCTAGGAAGCGGGGCGCGTCGGCCGCCGTGACGACGCTCAGGTTGATCGCGGGCGGCGGGGGCGGAGGCGTGAACGCCTGCGATCCCGCGGCCGCGACAAACTTCCCGCCGAGTTCGCCGCTTGGGTAGGTTGCGCTGTCGATCTCGACGTAGAGGTTGCCCGTCATGAGGGCCGCCACCACCTGCGCGGCCGAGTACTGCCCGATGGCGGCCGGCGTCCACGGGAGGTTGCTCACCTGGCCGCTTGGCAGATTGACGACATACGTCCCGTTGTTCATGTCGCCGCCAATCTCAAGGTGGGCGACAACTTCGTCGGACGAGAGGTTGCTGAACGAAAGGCTGACGCTCGCAAGGGTGCCGCTGGCGCTGATCAGGATTGTCGCGACTCCGGAGCCGGTGGAACCCGTGGCGTTCGATGTCGGGCGGATCTGCGACACAAACAGGGTGGGGGCGATGTACTGGATCGCGACCGTCGCCGCGTTGGCGGAGCCGACCGTGTAGGTTCCCGAGGGATTGAGCGTCAGGACGACCGTGCTCGTGCCGGCCGCGGAGAGGCTGGGGTTGGGCGCGACCGTGATGGTCGCCGCGGACTCGTAGGCGGGGATGGTGACGGAGCCCGGCAACCCGGCGTAGTCGATTCCGTTCACCGCGGTTCCGCCGACCGAGTAGCCGACCGTGAGCGGCACGCTCGTGTCGCCGGTCCGCGTGACGGTGAACGTCCCCGTGTTGCCTCCGCTGGTGTCGGCGTTCGCGTCCGTGGGGGCGATGGCGACGGTGTCCGGTCCCGGCGGGGCCGCGGGGGTGATGTCGTAGACCTCAACAAGGGCCACGCCCGTCGACCCGTTGTTGCCGCTGACCTGCACCGTGTAGGATCCGAACCCGAAGCTTGCGATCGTGGCGGAGTCGAGGCTGCCCGCTGCGAACGAGAAAGCCCCGGCCGCGATGAACGCTGCGCTGAGGGCCGAGGCGTCCGGCGCGTTGCCGATGGGGGTGCCCCAGTTGTCGTTGCTTGCCACCGTCGCGCCTGACGCATCCGTGACCAGGAAGGTGGGGTCCGCAAGGGAGCCCGGGACGCCGAGCGAGGCCAGGGCCGGACCCGCCGCCCGGATAAGCAGCGTCCTTGTGCCCGTGCCCGGCCCGATCGTTATGCCGGGAATCATGATGTTGCCGCTCGTGCCGACCTGGCCCCGCGTGGACAGATTCACCAGCCGGGCTGTCGTTGACGTGGCCCCGACCTCGTAGACCTCGAGGAGGGCGACGCCGGTCGTCCCGCCTGCGCCGGATACCTGGGCCGTGTAGGCACCGGCCTGGAGTGTCGCGACGAGCGCCGAGTCCGCGCTTCCCGAGGGCAGCGCAAACGCCCCAGCGGAGCTCATGATTTGGGCCGTCGCATTGCCGGTGCTCCACCCCTGGTTTGACTGAAGGAGGTTGCCGGAGGAGTCGTACAACGAAAGGACCGGCGCCGTCAGCACGCCGCTGACCCCGAAGGGGACGAGGGAGGGGCCGACGGCCCTTATCAGGACGGTTTCCGGTGTGCCCGGTCCGATGACCAGCCCGGCGATCATGATGTTGGCGCCCGTGCCAACGGGTCCCCGGGTGGAGATGTTGTACAACCTGGGCGAGTCGGCATGCGCCTGGACGGCGAAAAGAACGACGGAAAGGACCCTCCCTAGATGGCGCTGGAGCAAGCGGGGTCCTGACGGGAGTTCGGGCATCGGTACTTTGACGCCGATTCCCTCCCTTGGTGACAGCCTAAATCATAATTTTACCGAATATTTCACGCGAGCGGCGCTAATAGGCTCCAGGGCGGCCGCCTTCGCTTGCGGGACTGCGCCGTCGCGCCCTGTCGCCGGACGCTCAGGCAATCTCGTAGAAGGGCGTTCCCCCGCCGTGCTCGACGATGGAGAACTCGCACGTGAGCATCGAGCGCAGGGCGACGAGCGCCAGCTCGACGGCGTCCCTTGAATTGCAGTCGCGGGAAAGGTGGGCGAGGTAGATCTTTCGCCAGCGCGGGCTCGCCACGCTCAGGAGCAGCTCGCTCATGCGCTCGTTGGACAGGTGGCCGTGGCGCCCTGAAATCCGCCGCTTTAGGGTCCATGACCTCCTCGGGTCGGCCTCGAGCATCCTCGGGCAGTGGTTGGCCTCAACGACGACGACGTCCGACTCGCGGATCCGGTCGCGGACGCTTTGCGGCGCGTGCCCCAGGTCGGTCACCCACGTGAGCGTCCTGCGCGGCGAAAAGAGGTCGCCCTCGACGCCGCTCGAGAACCGGAACCCCACCGGGTCCTGCGCGTCGTGGGGGATGGCGAAGCTCTCGACCTCCAGGTCCTTGTGCACGAACGACGAGCCAGTCGCGAATATCTTCCAGTTCGGGCTCCACGTGAGCGTCTTCTGGACCGCGCGCGCCGTCGCGGAGTTCGCGTAGAACTTGAGGTTCGGGAACCTCTTCAGGCTCTCGATCCCCGACGAGTGGTCGCTGTGCTCGTGCGTCACGAAGACGGCGTCGACCCTCTCGATGGAATCGCCGGCCGCCGCGATGAGGGACGCCAGTCGGCGGGCCGAAAACCCGGCGTCAAGCAGGATCCTCGTCCTCTCCGTCGCAACAAGAGCGCTGTTGCCCGAGCTGCCGCTGCCCAGAATGCAGAACCTCATCGCCATCCGACAGGTTCAATCCATGTGCGCGGGCGGCGCAACGGTATTCCCTGCGGCGGGTTGACCCGCGACGGTTTTGTGCTACTTCTGACCCTCCATGCCGACGCGAGCCGAGGTTTCAGGGCCGGGGGACGTGTTCATCACGCGCCAGGTGCATTTCAATGCCGGGCACCGCCTGTTCAACCCGTCCCGGAGCAGGGCGTGGAACGAGCGGACGTACGGGCCGTGCGCAAACCCGAACGGCCACGGGCACAACTACGTGCTCGAGGTGACGGTGCGGGGGCGTCCCGCACGCGAGACGGGCTACGTCCTGGACCTCGCCGAGCTGAAGCGGATCCTGGAGAAGGCGGTCGTCGCGCCGTGCGACCACCGCAACCTGAACAAGGACGTCGATTTCCTCAAGGGGGTGATCCCCACGGCCGAGAACCTCGCGGTCGCGTTCTGGGAGCGGATCGCCCCTAGAATCAAGTCGGGCAGGCTCCACAGCGTCCGCCTATTCGAGACACCGCGCAATTTTGCCGAGTACCGCGGCCCAGGAGGGGGGGCCCCGTGAGCAAGGCGAGGGAGATGTACCTGCACGCGTCGTCGAGCGGCTCCCGCCCGAAGATCGAGCGGACCTACGACCACCGCTTCCGGCCCTCGGCAGGGTACCGCGAGACCATGCCCGACATCATGGACGTGGCGCACGACGTGATCCAGGGCTCCCACGTGCCGATCCAGCAGGTCGGCGTCTCGAACTTCAAGCTGCCCCTGAAGATCAAGACAAAGAAGGGCGGATCCCTGACGCTTGAGACAAGCGTCACGGGCACCGTTTCCCTGGAGGCGGAGCTCAAGGGAATAAACATGAGCAGGATTGTCCGGTCGTTCTACGACCACCGGGGCGAGACGTTCACAGGCGAGAGCGTCGGGCGCATCCTGAAGTCGTACCTGCGGCGCGTCAAAAGCAAGGACGCCCGCCTCAAGCTGGAGTTCTCGTATCCCATACTCCAGACAAGCCTGCGGAGCGGCCTCAAGGGCTACCAGTTCTACCGGGCCGGCTTCGAGGGCGTCCTGACGCGCTCGGGCGAGTACCGGCGCTTTGTCCATTTCGAGTTCGTCTACTCCTCGGCCTGCCCGTGCTCGGCGGAGCTCACCGAGCACGCGCGCGACGCGCGCGGAGTCTACGGGGTCCCGCATTCCCAGAGGAGCAAGGCCCGCCTGACGCTCGAGGAGGCCAAGGGCCGAAAGATCTGGATCGAGGACGTCCACGCCATGTGCGTCAAGGCGCTGCACACTGAGACCCAGGTGATGGTGAAGCGCGAGGATGAGCAGGCCTTCGCCGAGCTGAACGGAGCCCACCTGAAGTTCGTCGAGGACGCCGCACGCCTCCTCTACAGGGAGTTCGACGCCGACAAGCGGATCCTCGACTTCCAGATTGCGTGCTCGCACCTCGAGTCGCTGCATTCCCATGACGCGGTGAGCGTGATCTGCAAGGGCGTGAAGGGCGGCTTCACGGCCGACTTCACGAATTTTTCGTCGCTCGTCTGCTAGGGTTGGGTTTCAAAGGCCTATGAAATCCCGACTGAAGGGTCCCATCGTCGTCATCACCGGTGCCTCGCAGGGGATAGGTGCCGCCATCGCAAGGGCCTTCGCCGCCGAGGTCAAGGGCGTGAGGCTCGCGCTCGTTGCGCGCAGCGCCGACAGGCTGGCGGGGGTCGCGCGCGAGTGCGCGAACCTCGGCGGCACGCCCGGAGTCTTCCCTTGCGACGTCACGGACGAGGCCGCCGTCACAAAGATGGAGGCGGCCGTGCGCCGCAGGTTTGGCGCGGCTGACGTGCTGATCAACAATGCCGGCAAGTACGCCGGGGGGCCCTTTCTTTCGACGACCGCCTCGGAATTTGACCGGATGATCTCCGCCAATCTCCGGAGCCTGTTCCTGGTGTCCAGGGCGTTCGCGCGGGCCATGGTGCGCCGCCGCCGCGGGGACATCTTCAACATGGGATCGATCGCCGGCATCACGGCCATGCCGGGCGCCCCGGCCTACGTGGCGGCGAAGTTCGGCGTGGCCGGGCTCTCAAAGGCGATGAGGGCTGAGTTCAAGGACAAGGGCGTGCGGGTCTGCTGCGTCCACCCCGGCGCGACCGTGTCCCCCTCGTGGAAGGGGAGCGGCGTGCCGGAGAAGCGGATGATGCCCGCGCAGGACGTGGCGTCGGCGTTTGTCGCCCTTTACCGGATGACGCGGAGGACCGTTGTGGAGGAGATTGTCCTTCGCCCCCAGCTTGGCGACCTTTAGCAGGCCAGTAGGCCGGGTGCACGCCCGAGCACCCTGCACGACGGCTGTGGGGTGTTCTATGCATTTTGCAGGACGGTCGGCTCCCTGACTCCGGGCAATAATTATGTAAATAATTGTACTATAATTATTTACATATAACATAGGGCGCGGCATCGCACTGGCACGGTGCTGGCTTCGATACGTCTGCCGAACCCGGAACCGGGAGCCGTAGACTGACACTAAACACTAGCCGATGAATATCCTGAATGCCGCCGCCTTCGCCGCCATCGGTGCGCTCATGGAAATCCTTCCAAGGGCGTTCCCCTCGTGGTTTCCGCCGACGCACACGGACGCGGCCAGCTGCCGGGCCCTGTGGCTGAACCTCATGGGTGCAGTCCAGATGACCGTGGGTTTAGGATACATGCTTCGCGCGCACGCCGCGCCCTCCATCGTTCGCCTCGTCTCGGTAGCGCCGGCCGGTGAGCTGGGGGCACTCCCGCTGCCAATCCCGCGGGCATTGACCCATCACTGATCGCGCTTGGATGACCGTTACCCGGATTTCCCGAGCACAAGCGAGAGGAGCAGCAGCCCAAGCACGATCGCGGTGATGACCACGAAGGGGCGGTCCCGCTCCCTGGCGAAGGCAACGATGGAAACCGCGACCCGAATGACCGGGGTCGCGATGAGAAGAATGAGGCCGGCGACGATAACGGCCGCGCCGTTGAGGTGAAGCAGGCCGCCGATCAGCCAGCCCGCCGTCCTCGGGAAGGTCCCTCCGTTCCCAATCAGGCGAGCCACCTCACCCGGCTGGTCGCTGTAGCCCCCGGGCCGGAGGAAAGAGAGGAGCGTGCCTGCCGTTACGAGGGCCAGACTCGCTGTGACGCCCACCCGAAGGACACGGCTTATCGCCTTCTCCGTCCCCGCGAGCGGCCCATTGTCCCGCGAGGTCATTTGAGCGCCTCCAAGAACATCTTCAGGGCCGACACGGCGAGCACGGCGACGAAGATCACGCGGATGGTGCTGTTTCTCGTGCCTCCCAGGAGGCTGGCCCCCGTCCGCGCCCCGAGGAGCACGCCGACCGCGACCGGGGCCGCCACAAAGGGAAGCACCTCGCCGCGCATGAAGTAGACGGCGGCGCTGGTCGCGGCGGTGACCCCGATCATGAAGTTGCTGGTCGCCGTGCACGCCTTGATCGGGATACCCATGGCGAGGTTCATCACGGGAACCTTGAAAACCCCGCCCCCGATGCCGAGCAGGCCGCTCGCAACGCCGGCAACGTAGCTGACGGCGAGCCCGAGCTTTGTCCGAAAGACCCGGTACGGGACCTCGGCGCCGAGCGACCTGTCAAAGAAGGATCCATGCAGGCGGAGCCTGTCTGCGAGGGGATCGGGAACGGGGCTAATGGAGCGGCCTCCGGGGCGCAGCATCGACCAGGCGGTGTAGGTGAGCACCAGGGCGAAGATAAGGAAGAGGCCCCTTCCCGGGACCAGCGCGGCGAGGTAGGCTCCCGTGAGAGCCCCGGTGACCGTGGCCACCTCCAGGACCATCCCGAGGCGCATGTTCGTGATCCGCTGGCTCACGTACGTCGCCGCGGCCCCGCTTGAGGTCGCGATGACCGAAACGATCGAGGCGGCGATCGCCTTCTGGATGCTGACCCCCATGAGGAGGGTCAGGGCCGGGACGACGATGATTCCTCCCCCGACGCCGACGAGCGAGCCGAGAAGCCCCGCGAAGTACGAAATCCCGAGTGCGAGGAGGGTGAAGCCCAGCGGCGTCACGGGGATCGCGGCCTACAGGAACGACGCCTGGCCGTCCCCGGAGGGCTTGAGCCCCACGGCAGCGTAGCCCTTCTCCGTGAGCACGCGGCCCTGCGGGGTCCTCTGCAGATAGCCCTCCTGTATGAGGAAGGGCTCGTGCACCTCCTCGAGCGTCTCGGATTCCTCTCCCACGGCCACGGCGATCGTGCTCATCCCGACGGGACCCCCGCGGTAGTTCTCCGCCATCGCCCGAAGCATGCGCTTGTCCATCTCGTCGAGCCCGGAGGCGTCGATCTCCAGGAGCTCAAGGCCCGCGGCCGCCACCTCCCGCGTGATGGCCCCCTTTGCCCGCTCCTGCGCGAAGTCGCGCAGGAAGTTGATGAGGTTGTTCGCCACCCGCGGCGTACCCCTGGCCCTCCTTGCGATCTCGCCCGCGCCCTCGTCGTCGATCTTCACCTTCAGCAGGCCGCAGGTCCTGCGCACAATCGAGTGAAGGGTCTGCCGGTCGTAGTAGTCCAGCCTCGTCTGAAGCGTGAACCTGGACCTGAGCGGCGATGTAAGCAGGCCGGCCCGCGTCGTCGCCCCGATGAGCGTGAACCGCGGAAGCGTCAGGCGCACGCTGCGTGCGTTCGGCCCCTGGTCGATCATGATGTCGATGCGGAAATCCTCCATGGCCGAGTAGAGGTACTCCTCGACGGTCTTCGGGATGCGGTGGATCTCGTCAATGAACAGGAGGTCGCCCTCCTCGAGGTTGGTGAGAAGCCCCGCCAGGTCTCCCGCCTTCTCCACGACGGGCCCGGAGGTGACCCGGACATTGCGGCCGAGCTCGTTGCCGAGGATGAAGGCGAGCGTGGTCTTTCCCAGGCCCGGGGGGCCGGACAGGAGGATGTGGTTGAGCGGGTCGCCCCGCTTCTTCGCGGCGCCGACCATCACCTGAAGGCGCTCGATGGTCTTTGCCTGGCCGGCGAAGTCCGCGAAGAGGAGGGGCCTGAGGGCGGCCTCGGCCGGCGTCACGGGGGCCGCGAGCGTGGAGGTCACGAACCCGACTCCCTTCCCGGGATCCTTGGACGGCGCCATGCTCTTTATCTCCACTCGAGCTCCGCGCCGAGGGAGCGCAGGTTCTCGACGAAGCGCGGGTGGGCGCGCTTTATGATCTCGGCGTTTCGCACGACGCTGCGGCCGGGAATCGACGCGGCCACCATCGTGAGCGCGACGGCGGCGCGGATGACGTAGGGGGAGTCGACGACCGCCGGCCTCAGAGGCCTGTTGCCGAACACGACGATGCGGTGGGGGTCGCTGACGAGGATGTGCGCGCCAAACTTGGCGAGCTCCGGCATCCACGAGAAGCCATTCTCGTAGACCTTGTTCCAGAAATGGATCGTGCCCTCGCAGCGGGTCGACAGGGCGATGAGAAGCGGCAGGAGGTCGACCGAGAAGTAGGGCCACGGTGCCGCCTCGATCTTGGGGAGCATGTTGGTCGTGAAGGGAGTCTCGACGACCCTTGTCTGGCCGCGGCGGACGATCGCCGTGTTGCCCTCGTGCATGACCCTGACGCCGAGCTTGCCGAACGAGCGGGCGATCAGGTCGAAATGCTGGGGCACCGAATCGCGGACGCTGACCTCGCCTCCGGTAATGGCGCCCAGGGCGAGAAAAGTCGTCACCTCATGGTAGTCCGTTCCAATGGCGATTGACGCGCCGTGAAGGCGCGCGACGCCCTCGATCGTGAGCATGCTGGTGCCGATGCCGCTGATCCTGGCGCCCATCGCCACGAGGGCCTTGCAGAGGTCCTGGACGTGCGGCTCGCTGGCCGCGTTTATGAGCGTTGAGGTCCCGGTGGCGACCGCAGACGCCATCGCGAAGTTCTCCGTGACCGTGACGGACATGTAGTCGAGCCAGTGCCGGGCCCCGCGGAACCCGCCGGTCGCGGAGATCGTGAGCGGGTCCCCCGTGTCGATTGCGGCCCCGAGCGCGGCCAGGACGTCAAGGTGAGGATCGATCTCACGGACACCGAGCGAGCATCCCTTCGCGTTGGAGCGGATGGTGATCCGCCCCATCCTCTTCAGGAGCGCGGGGTAGAGGAGCACCGTCGAGCGCATGTCCTGCGGAAGCTCGGCGTTGGAGAGCGTGTTGCGAAACTGGCTGTGGTCCACGCGCATGACGCCCGCCTTGCGGTCCCAATCGATCCTCGAGCCCTGCGACTCGAAGAACGACACGAGCTTGTCCAGGTCGGTGATGTCGGGGACATTCGTCAGGGAGACGGGCTCATCCGTGAAAAGCGTCGCGCACAGGATGGGCAGGGCGGAATTCTTGTTGCCCGACGGGGTTACGGTGCCGGAGAGGGGCTTGCCCCCGATTACGACGAGATCAGCCATGGAAAAGGAGAAGGGCGTCCGCGAGGTGCGGACGCCTTGGAATGCGCTCCCTGGAGAGCGCATTGGCAAGGATTATCTGGGGAGGCGCGGTCCCGGGCGGATCAAATCGCCCCGCCGCCCTGTTGGCCCTCCGAGCGCGGGCCGCCCCTGTCGCGGCCCTGTCCGCCGCGATGGCGCCCGCGGCGGTTGCCGTACGGGCGGTCACCCCCGCGGTTCTCGCCCTCGGCGCCCTGCGGGAAGCGTTCGCCCCCCTGCGGTGAGCGGTCGTCGCGGAAGCCCTGGGGGCCGCCGCCGTGCCCGCGTCCGCCGCGGTGGCGCCTGCGGTGGCGCTGGCCGTCGCCGTAGCGCTCGCCTGCGGAGCCGGACTCCCGCCCGACTTGCCTTTCAGCGGGCTTGCTCCCTCCAAAGAGGCTCTTCAGCCAGCCGAAGAATCCCTTTGGCGCCGGCGCGGCCGCCGCGGGGTTGTCGCGATTCGGGCGCTGCTCGTACCGCGGGCGCTGCTCATAATCGGGCTCGTCTCGCGGATCGCGCGGCTGGCCCCGGTACGGATCATGCCGGGGCTCGCGCCGCTCGTAGCGGGGTTCACCTCCCTCGCTCCGCGGCGCGCGCTCCGCGTCTTCGCGACGGTCAGCGCGGAACAGGGGTCGCTCGCCGGGTTCCCGCTCCGTGCGGGATGCGGATGGCGACTCCCAGCTTACCGCCGGGCGTACGGCCTCCGCAGGGGGGAGGATCTGGATTTCACGCTTCTCCTCGACGGACGGCGCCGGGGCCGCTGCCGCGGGAGCGGCTGGGGCTTCGGCTTCTGCCGCGGGGGCGCTGGCGGCGGGAGCCGCCTCTGTTTCGATCTTGGCCGGCTCTGCCGCCGGCGCGTTCTCGGGCTCTTGGCTCGCGAACGGGTTCTTGTACTCGCGCTCAGGCGTGATGACCTCGACGGCTGTGGGCTTGTAGTCGCCCCTTGCCGGGCTTGCTGTGGGGGCCGTGGCGCCCGAGGGGCGCTTTCCGCGGAGGAGGCCCGATCCGCGCGTGCTGCCGAAGCTTCCGGCAGGGGTCTCGGCGCTGGCCGCGGGTGCCTGGGTGTCGGCAGCCGGGCTGGATGATGCGCCGGACGGATTTGTATCTGTCATTATGTTTTTGTTTTGTGTAATGGCGCTCACCAAGGGTTGGGAGCGGCCGTGTTGTGTCCGGCGGTGCGGAGCGCATGGGGTAGCGCTCAAACGCAAGTGCCGAAGCAGGATACGGTCGCCCGGATCGCGCTCCGGGGCAACCCCAAAAAAGGCCCCTGCGGGAGCCGGCCAATTGCATCTTGCGCCCGCCGGTGCCGGCCGCACGTTTGAGGCCCATGGACAAATTCGAAGAGATCTTCAGGATGCAGGATGCTCTGAACCGGAGGATAGGGGTCGCGCTGCCTCCCCCAAGCGATGAGGAGAAGGCCAAATGGATCCTGAATTACACGCGGGCGATGCAGCAGGAAATCGCGGAACTTGTTGATTCCGTGCCCTGGAAATGGTGGGCCAAGTACCAGAAGTTTGATGAGCAGAACGCACGCGTGGAGGTCGTCGACCTGTTCCATTTCCTCATCTCGCTCGCACAGGTCCTGGGGATGAGCGCCGACGACGTGTTCCAGGCCTACGTGAAGAAGAACCAGGTCAACTTGCAGCGCCAGGAATCCGGATACGTGAAGAAGGACGAGTCCGACTCGAGGCACATCTAAGGAGACCCGCCGGGACGGAATGCGGCTTCGGGCCGCTCCGCCCAGTCCGGCGCACCGCGCTCAGCGCGAAACGACAAACGCAGCCTGGACGTCGACCGCCACGTTGCCGTCCTCGATGATCGACGCGTGAAGCTTCAGCTTCGCCTTGCCGTAGCGGGCGAGCGCGTCCTTGAACTCGGCGATTGCCGCCTGCGCGGGCCTCTCGCAGATCGCGCGCAGGTCGCCGAGAACCGGGCGGCGGTACGCGGCGCGACTCTCCTTGACGACGATGTGCCAGACCGGCCTCTCGGCCTTCGTCTCGTCCTTCATCAGCTCCCACACGACGCCGTAGCCCGCGAGCGTTGCGAGCGCGACCAGGCTTCCGCCAAACGCCGTGTTGAGAGAATTCTTGTTCTGCTCCTTTGGGGCCGTGAGCACGAGCGCCCGGTCGTCGCTTACCTCGACGCCGACACCCATTGCTTTCGCGAGCGGGATCATCTCGTGAAGAAACAGTTCGAGCGCTGGAACCTTGACCGACTTCATCGCGCGCCACGCTGGAGGATTTATGGTCCGCCGTCAAAGCCGGCGCGCACAAACATCACTATTATTGGTCGGGAGCACGTAAGATATTATAGGCTAATACGCTACATGATTTTGAGCCAAGACTTGGAGTAAAGCCGCCCCGGGCGCGCCGGCCGATGCCGCGCGTCGGGGGCTCCAGCCCCGTCGCTTCGCATTCGCGCCCTAAAGGGCGGGACTGCGGGGCTTGCCGCAGGCCGGCGGACCGTTTGAGTGGGCGAATGGCAAAGTCGGAAGAGCCCAAGATCATCTTTTCCATGATCGGCGTCTCGAAGAAAATCGAGCGCAAGGAGATCCTGCGCGACATCTCCCTCTCGTTCTTCTACGGGGCCAAGATCGGCGTCCTCGGATTCAACGGCTCGGGGAAGTCGTCCCTCATGCGCATCCTTGCGCTTCGGGACACCGAGATCGACGGCCGCGTGCACATCGAGCCGGGCTACGCCATCGGCTTGCTGGAACAGGAGCCGCAGCTCGAGGCCGGTAGGACCGTGCGCGAATGCGTCGAGGAGGGCGTGAAGCACCTGACCGACCTTGTCGGGGCCTACGACGCCACGTGGGACGAGCTGGACGCCGCACCCAGCGACGCGGCCAAGGCGGCCATCATGGCGCGGCAGGGGGAGCTCCAGGAGAAGATCGACGCCCTCGGCGCGTGGGACGTCGGCCCCCATGTGGAGATGGCGATGGACGCCCTTCGGTGCCCGCCGCCGGAGCAGCTTGTCGACAGGCTTTCGGGCGGCGAGCGCCGCAGGGTCGCGCTCGCCCGCCTGCTCCTGCGCAAGCCGCCGATCCTCCTCCTCGACGAGCCGACCAACCACCTTGACGCCGAGAGCGTCCAGTGGCTCGAGCAGCACCTCGCCCGCTACGAGGGCACCGTGATCGCCGTCACCCACGACCGTTACTTCCTGGACAATGTCGCGCAGTGGATCCTCGAGCTCGACCGTGGGCACGGCATCCCGTGGAAGGGCAACTACTCCTCATGGCTCGAGCAGAAGCAGAAGCGCCTTTCCGTCGAGCAGCGGACCGAGGACCGGCGCCAGAAGGCGATGGCGCGCGAGCTGGAATGGATCCGCAAGTCGGCCACCGCGCGCCGCGTGAAGTCGCAGGCGAGGATCACCGCGTACGAGTCGATGCTGAAGGAGAACGTGGCCGAGAAGGAGAAGGATTATGAGATTCTGATTCCCGCGGGTCCGCGGCTCGGCACGCTCGTCGTCGAAGCGAAGGGCTTGTCCAAGGCCTACGGCGACAACCTCCTTTTTGACGACCTCACGTTTTCGCTGCCGCCGGGCGGCATCGTCGGCGTCATCGGCCCGAACGGCGCGGGGAAGACCACGCTCTTCCGGCTCATCACCGGCGCCGAAAAGCCGGACGGGGGGACGCTCCGGATCGGCGAGACCGTGAAGATCGCGCACGTCGACCAGTCGCGCGACTCGCTTCCGGGCGAATCCACGATCTACGAGGCGATAAGTGGAGGGGAGGAGATCCTGAGAATGGCGGGGCGCGAGGTTAACGCGCGCGCTTACTGCGCGCAGTTCGGCTTCACGGGCCCGGACCAGCAGAAGAAGGTAGGCATCCTTTCAGGCGGCGAGCGCAACCGCGTCCACCTGGCCCGCCTGCTCAAGTCCGGGGCGAACCTGATCCTGCTCGACGAGCCCACGAACGACCTGGACATAAACTCGATCCGCGCGATCGAGGAGTCGCTCGAGAACTTCGCGGGCTGCGCCGTGGTCGTGTCCCACGACCGGTGGTTCCTCGACCGCGTGGCGACCCACATCCTCGCCTTCGAGGGCGACAGCACGGCCTTCTGGTTCTCCGGGAACTACTCGAGCTACATCGAGGACTTCCACCGCAGGAAGGGCAGGGACGCGGACCAGCCGCACCGGATCAAGTACCGGCGCCTGACGAGGCACTGACCCCGGCCAGCGGCCGGATCAGGGCCGCTGGGGCGGCCGGCGCGCCCCCTCGGCGAACATGGCCTCGAGCCGCGGAATATCCACCGCGCGGACCACCGTGACATCAGGCTCGCCAAGGCCCGGCCCGCCCCCCGGCGGCCAGCTCAGGGTCGCCCCGTAGCTTGCCCCATGCCCAATGTCGACGTCCATCGCGAGCGGCTGGGAACGGAGCACGATCGTGGGGTCCAGTAAGACCGCCGCCGCGACCTCGTCCCACATGGGGAAGCCCGTCTGGGCAAACCGGGACACGTACTTCGCGGAGGGGGAATCGGAGCCTGCCGTCGCGCGGCTCACGACCGCGGCCGTGAACCTCGTGCCGACTGTGGCATCCGTCGGGACGGCCGTGATCCTCTTCCACCCGGCATGCAGCATCATCTTCGCAGCCTCGGGGTCCCAGCGGCAGTTGAACTCGACCCGCGGGTTGCGGATGAACTGCATCGAGAACTCGTCCACCTTGGACCCGTCGGGGTTGAAGCTGCCTCCCATGATCACGAGCTCCTTCGCGAGTGCGGCGAAGCCGTCGTCGAGGCGGGAGGCCAGGGCAAGGTTCGTGAACGGGCCAAGCGCCAGGATCGTGACCTGCCCCGGGAATTCGTGGAGCTTCCTGACGATGAAGCTTGCCGCGGCTTCGGCCATGGGCTTGGTCGCGGGCTCCCCCTCCTCGAGCGGCGGGACGACGTCGGCAGCGTGGTAATGGGTCCTGTTGACCGTGTTGTAGTCGGGCCACGATTCCATCCAGGCTCCCTTGTAGGCCAGTTTGCCGTAGAGTTTCTCCCAGCGCCGCGTCTCCTCCTCGGAATTGACGAGCGGGTAGGTCGAACCCGGCACGACGGGTATGTCGGGTCTGCCGATGAGTTCGAGCATCCTGAGCGTGTGGGCCACGTTCTCCTTCTGCCAGCCGTCCCCGCTCTCAATCGTGACGCCGAGGACCTCGACGTCCGGAGCCTGCACGATCATCAGGATTGCCTGGAGATTGCTGCCGCCCGGCCCGAACGCGTCCTGGTCGATGATCACCTTCCTGCGGGACTCCGAGGCGCCGGCTGCCGAGGCCAGCAGGAGCGAGGACAGGACGATCGTCAGGGTGAGGTGTCGCGTCATTTCATGGGCGCCAAGCAGAGGATGTGCCAGGGATTCGTTTCCTGCATGGGTTGTCTCCGCGGAATCGATTCAAATGGCAATTACTTCCACGTTGAAAAACCCTCCGCCCGTGATTGTGCCGGGCACTCCCGTCGCTGTCGCCAGGAGGGTGATGAGGCGCCTTGTCCCGGAAGCGGCCTCACAGCAAAGTCCTCCCTATATGGCGCGCGTCCGCCTTGGCCGGATCACGTCGGGCGACCAGTTCGGGATCACGGACAAGAGGATTGCTGACATCAGGCAGCAGCACGCGCCTTACGGAGTGGAGATGGAGAACGCGTCGGTGGCCCAGGTCTGCAGGTACCCCAGGATCCCGTTCCTTTGCATCCGCAGCGGCAGCAACCACACGCAGAACTCCCCTGACAACGACTATCGCAATCTGTCGCCGTTTGCGCCGCGACAAGCCGCCCTCGTCACGGTCTCCCTGATAGCCGAGCTAGCGAGGTCGCGGCAAAGAAGCCTTTCGTCGATTCCGCAAGGCCCGGGCCGATCTTTCCCGCGGGCGCCTTTCCAATAGGTAATTTCACCCTCGCGCTGATCCTGTGTATTGCCCATTGGTTCACAAAACAGTCTGCTATAGAACAATTTGCCAAAGCATAGACTATGTTGAGGTTCCAGTTAATGGTCTTGTCCTGAGCGAAGATGTGCACCCCTTTGCGGTGGGTGTGGTCAGGCGCGAAACAATGGTATTTTCGTGGCAGCATCCTCGTTTCGCATGCGGTGACCGGGATGATTCAGGCGGCCGAACCTCGCAAAAGTATTCTGCAAATTGCTTGCGTCCATCAGCGTGGGTGATCTTGGATATTCCGAAAGCTAATGAGCATGACTTCTCCGACTTCGGCTAGGCTCAGAATCTCAGGTTCTGGTCGATTGATTGCACTTGGTCTCGCTTGGGCCGCACTCGTGATGCCAGCCATGGCCCAGACGATCATCACGAACGGGACCATCCTCAATGGAGCAACCGAGAACGGCAACTTTGCAGCAAACAGCGGCACGAACTTCACCGCTGAAAACGGGACGGTATTCTCGGGAGGAACGACGACGTTAGGGAACAATTACGTGAACCTTGCGGGCTCGGGCACGGCGCTCACGATCGCATCAGACGGAATCTGGACGGGCAACGTCACGGTACAGGCCAACGCGGCCAACCTGACGTTCGTGAACAACGGCACATTCACGAACACGTCCTCCACCAACTATATTTACGGCGGAAGCTACCTCGGCTTTAATTTCACCAACACGGGAACGGTGAGCGCCACGGCAGGGAACCTGTACGTGGGCAACGGCGCGACCGACACGGTGGCGAACAATTCGGGTGGGACCATATTGGCAAACGGGGGCAATGTCGTCGTCGGAAACACGAGCGGCACGGTTGCCAATGCGGGCACCCTGAAGGCGAACACGGGCTCCACGCTGACTCTCGGCACGGGCACGACGACGTGGACCAACACGGGCACAATCACCGCGGCGGGAGGAACAGTGAACCTGGGTGGCAATTTTACGACGGCGAACCTGTCCACCGGAACGATCTCCGCCACGGGAGGGGGAATCCTCAACATCACGGGAAACCTGGACAATTCCACGACGGGGCCCTTGACCGCGCCGGACGGCGGCGGAGGGGCGATATTCACCCTGGACGGGGGCACCATATCACAGGGAACGGTGAATGGCGGTGCGCTCACCTTCGGTACGGCGGGGGGGAGCACGCTGAACGGCGTTACGATGAGCGGCAGTTTTAGCGTGCCGACGTCTGGAAGCTTCACTGCGGAAAACGGGACGAATTTCACCGGGGGCACGACGACGTTTGCGGACAGTTACATCCTCCTCAAAGGGACGGGAACTGCGCTCGTGAACACGGCGCTCAATACCTTGACGGGCAACGTCACGGTACAGGCCAACGCGGCCAACCTGACGTTCGTGAACAACGGCACATTCACGAACACGTCCTCCACCAACTATATTTACGGCGGAAGCTACCTCGGCTTTAATTTCACCAACAATGGGACAGTGAGCTCGACGAGCGGAACGCTCTACATAGGCAACGGAGGTTCCGACGTGATCACGAATAACCCGGGTGGAACGGTCTCCGCGAACGGGGGCAGCGTTTATTACGGTTACGGGAGCGGCGTCACCGTCTCCAACGGCGGCGCTCTTCAGGCCACGGGTGCCTCGAGCATATTGTACCTTGGCACAGGTGGGTCGACGTGGTCGAATTCGGGCACCATCACGGCGTCGAGCGGCGGAACCGTTGATTTCGGAGGCACTTTCGGAACGTCCAATCTCTCGGGAAACATAACCGGCTCAGGTGGTACGCTGAATATCACGGGCACCGTGAACAACCTGAGCTCGACGCTCTCGGCGCCCAGCGGCGGCGGCATCTTTACCCTGGACGGCGGAACCATAAACAGCGGCAACGTGACCGGCGGTGCGCTCACGTTTGGCAACTCCGGGGGATATCTTGACGCGGTGATTATGAATGGAAGCTTCACGCTTCCCGCGGCTGCCGGCGCCTCGTTCTACGCGAATAACAACACGACCTTCATGGGGGGAACCACAACTTTTGTGTCCGGCGGCTACTCCGACAGCGTGAACCTGAACGGCACGGGCACGGCTCTGACGATTGCGCCGTCCGAAACCTGGACGGGAACCTTCAGCATCTACGGTCAGGCGTCCGGCGTCACCATGGTCAACCAAGGTGCGCTCAACTTCACGAGTGGAAGCAATAACATCTACGGAAACGGCAACAGCCTGACTTTTACCAATAGTGGCACGGTGGTGAGCAGCGGGGGCTCGCTGCTTCTCGGGTATTATTCGAACGACGTGGTGGTCAATACGAGCACGGGCACGATCACCGCGAACGGCGGGACGATCGACCTGGGTTACAATACCTATCCTGTCACTTGGAGCAATTCGGGGCACCTGCTGGCCGAGAATAACGGGATCATCAACTTCGGAGGCACGTTCACAACCGCAGATCTTGGGGGGACAATCGACAGCAACACGGGAGGCATGCTCAAGCTTACGGGCAGCCTGGACAATTCAGCGGCAACATTGAATACCCCAAATTCCGGAGTGTACACGCTTGCCGGGGGCACCATCACGGGTGGTACCGTGGCTAGCGGCGCGCTCACGTTTGGCGGCTCTGGAGGATATCTTGACGCGGTGACGATGAACGGGAACTTCACGCTCCCTGCGGCGGCCTACGCTTCGTTCTACGCGAACACCAACACGACCTTCACGGGGGGAACCACAACCTTTGCGTCCGGCGGCTACTACGACAACGTGTATTTGAACGGCACGGGCACGGCTCTGACGATTGCGCCGTCCGAGACCTGGACGGGAACCTTCAACATCTATGGTGAGGCCTCCACTCTCACGGTGGCCAACCAGGGTGCGCTCAACTTCACAAGCGGGTCGAACAGCATCTACGGAAACGGCTACGGCCTAACCATTAGTAACAGCGGTACGGTGGCTGTCACCGGCGGATCCCTTTATCTGGGCAACTATTCAAATGATGTGATAAACAACCTGTCCGGCGGTTCGATGACCGCGAACGGCGGGACGATCTATCTCGGCTACAACCTCGCAACTTGGAACAATGCGGGATCGCTGCTGGCAACGAACAGCGGCGTGATCGACTTCGGAGGCACATTCACAACCGCAGATCTTGGGGGGACAATCGACAGCAACACGGGAGGAGTGCTCAACCTTACGGGCAGCCTGAACAATTCTGCGGCGACCCTGAATCCCCCGCATTCCGGAGTGTATACGCTTGCCGGGGGCACCATCACGGGCGGCACCGTTGCAGGCGGCGCGCTCATGTTTGGCAACTCTGGTGGATACCTTGACGCGGTGACGATGAATGGAAACTTCACGCTTCCCTCTGCGACCTACGCCTCGTTCTACGCGAACACCAACACGACCTTCACGGGGGGAACCACAACTTTCGCGTCCGGTGGCTACTACGACGGCGTGAATCTGAACGGCACGGGCACGGCTCTGACGAT
This sequence comes from uncultured Opitutaceae bacterium, assembly GCA_964534685.1. Classification (GTDB taxonomy): domain Bacteria; phylum Verrucomicrobiota; class Verrucomicrobiia; order Opitutales; family Opitutaceae; genus Palsa-1447. The sequence continues at coordinate 23,699 of CAZHPC010000011.1, read as the reverse complement.
TGCGCCGTCCGAGACCTGGACGGGAACCTTCAGCATTTACGGTCAGGCGGCCAATGTCACCATGGTCAACCAGGGTGCGCTCAACTTCACAAGCGGGTCGAACGGCGTCTACGGAAACGGCAACAGCCTGACGTTTACCAATAGCGGCACGGTGGTGAGCAGCGGGGGTTCACTGCTTCTCGGCTATTATTCGAATGACGTGATTAACAACACGGCAAGCGGCTCGATCACCGCGAACGGCGGGACGATTAGCCTCGGTTACTATACCTATCCTGTCACGTGGAGCAATTCGGGGCACCTGCTGGCGGAGAACAACGGGATCATCAACTTCGGAGGCACGTTCACAACCGCCGATCTTGGGGGGACAATCGACAGCAACACGGGAGGCGTGCTCAACCTTACGGGCAGCCTGGACAATTCGGCGGCGACGCTGAATCCCCCGCATTCCGGAACGTACACGCTAGCCGGGGGCACCATCACGGGTGGCACCGTGGCAAGCGGCGCGCTCACGTTTGGCAATTCGGATGGCTATCTTGACGCGGTGACGATGAACGGGAACTTCACGCTTCCCTCTGCGGCCTACGCCTCGTTCTACGCGAACACCAACACGACCTTCACGGGGGGAACCACGACCTTTGCGTCCGGCGGCTACTACGATAGCGTGTATTTGAACGGCACGGGCACGGCTCTGACGATTGCGCCGTCCGAGACCTGGACGGGAACCTTCAGCATTTACGGTCAGGCGGCCAATGTCACCATGGTCAACCAGGGTGCGCTCAACTTCACAAGCGGGTCGAACGGCGTCTACGGAAACGGCAACAGCCTGACGTTTACCAATAGCGGCACGGTGGTGAGCAGCGGGGGCTCACTGCTTCTGGGCTATTATTCGAACGACGTGGTGGTCAATACGAGCACTGGCACGATCACCGCGAACGGCGGGACGATCGACCTCGGTTACTATACCTATCCTGTTACCTGGAGCAATTCGGGGCACCTCCTGGCAGAGAACAACGGCGCGATCAACTTCGGAGGCACGTTCACGACCGCCAATCTTGGGGGGACGATTGACAGCAATACCGGTGGCGTGCTCAACCTTTCGGGCAGCCTGGACAATTCGGCGGCGACCCTAAATCCCCCGCATTCCGGAACGTACACGCTAGCCGGGGGCACCATCACGGGTGGCACCGTGGCAAGCGGCGCGCTCACGTTTGGCAGCTCGGGGGGAACTCTTAACGCGGTGACGATGAACGGGAACTTCGCTCTTCCCGCGGCGGCCTATGCCTCGTTCTCTGCGAACAACAACACGACCTTCACCGGGGGAACCACAACCTTTGCGTCCGGCGGCTACTACGACAACGTGTATTTGAACGGCACAGGCACGGCTCTGACGATTGCGCCGTCCGCCACGTGGTCCGGAGATATGGAGATCTTTGACTCAAGCGCCAACCCCGTCACGCTCGTGATTCAGGGTTTATTGAATCATGCCATCGGCAGCAGTTATATCTATGGCGGCGGATACGGCCTGACGGTCAGCAACAGCGGGACGCTGGAGAGCAGCGGTGGCGGGTGGCTCACGCTGGGCTACTATACGGGTGATGCCGTTACGAACATGTCGGGGGGCACGATTGAAGCCAACGGCGGTACGATTTACCTCGATGCATACCAGTCGAACGTGACCAATTTCTCGGGAGGCACGCTGACGGGAGGCACCTGGATCGCATCGAACGGCGGCACGCTGGAGTTCGAGGCGCCGTCGAGCACCATCGCAACGAATGCCGCGGGAACGACCCTGGTCCTTAGCGGTGCAGGCTCCAATATCCTCTCTTACAATGGCACGTCGTACTTGACCCTCGACCAGACTCTCGCGACCAACAATGGGACGCTGGAAGTCCTGGCCGACCGGAACTTCCTGGCATCAAATGCGATCATGAACAATGGGACCATTCAGCTGGGAGGCGGAACGTTCACCGCCCCGTCCCTAACGAATGGATCGGGCAGCACGATTTCTGGCTTTGGGACACTGAATCCGACGGGCGGAGTCACCATTGGGAACGGGGTCCTCGTCTCGCCCGGCAGCGCGAGCGCGAACAGCTATTTGGGCGAGCTGGCCTTCAACTCGGCGACCCTGGGGTCGGGCGGCGCCTACACGTTCGACATCATGAACGCCACGGGCACGGCCGGCACCGACTTTGACACGATCAGCGTGACAGGGGCGCTCACGATCACCGCCGCGCCCACGTCGCCCTTCACGATCTCGGTCGAATCCATCAACCCGGGGACCGGGCTGCCAGGGGCGGCAAACTTCAACCTGAGCCAGGGTTACCAATGGACGCTCCTGTCGGCTGGCTCGATCTCGGGCTTCAACGCCAGCGACTTCACGATCACGACGCCTTCCTTCGCGAACTCGCCCGGGATCGGCAACTTCTTCGTCTCGTCGAGCGGCAACGACGTCTTCCTCAACTTCACTCCGGTGCCCGAGCCATCGACCTGGGCTCTCCTTTCGGCGGGGGCCGCAATGACCGCGCTGGCTTGGTGGAGGCGCCGGAGCGCCAGGGCCGGCGCCCGCTAGGCGGGCTCCAAGAGCGACCTAAGGTCCGCGAGCGAGAGCTTCTCCGCGGCCGCGTCGCTCGCCTCGAAAACCCCCGCTAGGAGCGCCCGCTTCTCCTCCTGGAGCGCGAGCACCTTCTCCTCGACCGTGTCCGAGCAGACGAGCTTGTAGCTCGTCACGACGCGGGTCTGCCCGATGCGGTGTGCCCGGTCCGTCGCCTGCGCCTCGGCCGCGGGATTCCACCAAGGGTCGAAGTGCACGACCGTGTCCGCCCCGGTCAGGTTGAGCCCTGAGCCGCCCGCTTTCAGCGACAACAGGAAGACGGGCACGTCCGCCGACGCCTGGAAGCGGTCGATCTCGGCCTGCCGAGCCGAGGGGGCCATGGAGCCGTCGAGGTAGCAGTAGGGCACGCCTTGGGATCCCAGCTCCTCCCTCAGCAGGGAGAGGAGGGACGTGAACTGCGAAAACACCAGGAGCCGGTGCCCGTCGTCCGTCGCCTCCTCCAGGATCTCGCGGAATGACCCAAGCTTCGCGGAGCCTTCAAAGGGCGCCCCGGCTGCCGCCCCGTCTCCCTTCTCCACGAGCCGCGGGTCGCAGCAGATCTGGCGCAGCCGCAGCAGCTGGGTCAGGGCCGCGAGCCTTAGGCGCGCCTCGCCGGCCCCGGAGGCCTCGAGATCGAAGAGCTCGCGCTCGGACCGCTCCTGGTACGACCGGTAAAGGGCCGCCTGGGCGGGCTCCAGCGTGCACCAGATAACCTGCTCGATCCGGGCCGGCAGCTCGGGAGCGACGGCGAGCTTCGTGCGGCGCAGGATGTAGTGCGCCGTCTTGGCACGCAGCCGCCCGTCCAGCCACGCGCGCTCCTCTGCGCGCGCGCCCTGGGGCACGCGCTCGAGGTAGCCGGGCAGGATGAACTCGAAGAGCGAGCGAAGGTCGTCAAGCGAGTTCTCGACCGGGGTGCCCGTGAGCAGGAACCGCCCCCTGGACCTAAGCGAGCGCAGGGCCTGGGCGTTCTGCGACCTGCGGTTCTTCACGTGCTGGGCCTCATCCGCGACGACGCACGCGAACTCGGCCGACGAGAAAAGGTCACGGTCGCGCGTGAGCGTGCCGTAGGAGGTGATGACCAAGTCCCAGCGGGCAAGGTCACCGGGCGACTCCAGCCGCTGGTCCCCATGGTGCACGAAGGCGCGCAGCTCCGGGGCGAAGCGGGCGGCTTCACGCCGCCAGTTCTCGACAAGCGAGGCCGGGCAGACGACGAGGCTGGTGCCGCCGCCCTGCTGGACGGCGCTCAGGAGTGCGAGCGCCTGGAGCGTCTTTCCGAGCCCCATCTCGTCGGCGAGGATGCCCCCGAGCCCCGAGCGGTGGAGGTGCCAGAGCCAGGCCGAGCCGATTCTCTGGTAAGGCCGAAGGAGGGCGTCCAAGGCGGCCGGCGCGGGCGCCGGCTCGAGAAGGGAGAGGTTTCGCAGGGCGCGGGTTCTCGCGCGCCATTCCTCCGGCGGGCGGAATCCCGGGGAGAGCCCCTCCAGCAGCTCCTCGACCTCGGCCGCGCGCGCGGCGCCTATTCTCTCGACGCGCCGGGCGGAGGGCGAGGACGTGTCGCCGTCGGCCAAGGCCCGCTGCGCCTGCGCGAGCCGCTGGACGCGCTGGGGGTCGATAAGGATCACCTTGCCCTCGACGTCGACGTAGCCGCGCCCCGCCGCTACCGCATCGCGGACCTCGGCCTCGCTGGCCCCTCCTGCGCGAAGCCCAAGCGCGACCTCCCAGCCGTCGCCGCGGGGCGCCGCCTCGCAGGTCACCTCCGCGCTCGAAAGGTGCGCCGTTCGGGCGGCGAAATTGGGCGTGAACTGGGCCCCGAGGGCCCCGCGAAGGCGCTCGCCGTGCGTCGCGAGGAAGGTCAGCGTCTTGTGGCGGTCGCGCAGCCACCACTTCCTGTTCGAGGGCTCCAGCGCGAATCCGGCGGATTTCAGGAGCTCCACAGCCTCACGGTAGCGGGGGTCCTCGCGAGAGGGGAGCGTGACCGCAAGGTAGTGTTCGGAGCCGTCGACGACCAGGGGGTCCTGCGGGGCTGCCCGGGAAGGCTTCGACGGCCGGGACGGGGTCGGCCCAGTCTGTGTCTCCAGGGCGGGCGAGAGAGGCGGCTCTTCGACTAGGGCGCCGTGGCTCCAGGCCACCGTCCGGCCGCCGTCCACGAAGACCGGCAGGTCCGACGCTGCGGCGGCAAGCTCGCGCAGCTGCCGTCGCGTCAGCTGGATGAACGAAGGCGGCTTCGGCGTGCCGCACCAGCCCTGGAGAAGGGCGAGGACCGGGAGCATTCGCGGGTCCGGCTCGACCCCTGCGTTCATTTCAATCCTCAGCACGACCGCATCTCGGGCAGACGCCGCGGCGAGGTTGGGGGGAAGATGCAACAGGAGTTCGGGCACGGGGATTGCAGACAATGCTTTCAATCTTCTGGACGAATTGGAATAAAACACCACTGCCGCGACTCCGAATCAAGACACACTGATGAACAACGAGGCCTTTGCAGAGCTGGTGGATGCGCACTACGCGCCGCTCTACCGCTTTGCCCTGAGCCTTGCCCGGAACGCATCGGACGCGGGGGACCTGGTGCAGCAGACCTTCTTCATCTGGGCCACCAAGGGCCACGGCCTGCGCGAGCTCTCGAAGGCGAAGTCCTGGCTGTTCACGACGCTCTACCGGGAGTTCCTCCGCGGCCGCCGGCGCGACGCAAGGTCCACGTCGATCGAGGACCTGCCGCCCGCCGAGAAGGAGCTGGCGGCGGAGGACGTCGACCGCGTGTCGAAGATCGACGCGTCGCTCGTGATGACCGCGCTCCAGACCGTGGACGAGGCGTTTCGAGCGCCCCTGACCCTTTTCTACCTTGAGGACATGTCCTACCAGGAGATCGCCGACGCGCTCGACGTGCCGATAGGCACGGTCATGTCGCGCCTCTCCCGGGGCAAATCCCAGCTGCGAATGGCCCTTGAGGGTGTGCAGACCGCAGGCGCCAAGGTACTACCATTCCCGGACTCTAAAGGAGCTAGCGCATCATGACGATCGAAGAGGCCAAGTTCATACTCTCCGCCTTCCGCCCCGATGGAAGCGATGCGGGCAACGCGACGTTCTGCGACGCCCTGCGCATGGCGGGTGACGATCCCATGCTGAAGGGGTGGTTCGCGCAGTCGCGCGCGCACGACGAGGCGGTCGCGGCCAAGCTGAAGCAGATCGCTCCCCCGGAGGGGCTGAGGGAGGCCATCCTCGCGGGCGTGCGGGTCAGCGACCCGCGCGGGAGCAACGGCCTGGGCTGGGGCTGGATTGCGGGCCTCGCCGCGGCCGCGGCGGTGGTCATCGGGGTATTCTCGGCGCGGGCCCCCGTGCGCCCGGAATCGGGCACGACCGCCCTTGCCGGGTTCGCGATCAGCGACATGCTCAACGAGAGGCATGGCGGCAGCGGCGAGCCTGCGAGCGCGCTCATTGCGGGCCTCCAGGTGAAGGGGGCGAGGATGCCGGCCGCCGAACAGATCGACTTTGAGAAGCTGAGGGAAACGGGATGCCGCACGCTCAATTTTGCAGGGCACGATGTCCTCGAGGTGTGCTTCGTCAGGGAGGGGACGGTGTTCCACTTCTATGTGACCCGCCGGGACGGCCCGCTCGGGAATTCCGTGGCCAAGGGACCGACCTTCGTTTCCGAGGCGGCCGGAGCGGCAGCGGTCTGGTCCGACACCCGCTTCGACTATGCGGTCGCGAGCACGGCCGGCGCCGAGGCCCTGCGCAGGCTCCTTTGAGCGGCCGTCCGGGGAATGAGCGAGCAGGGGTTGCGAGCTTGCGTTAGCCGCGCCAACTTGGGCGCAACCCCCATGCCCAGCAGACCTCCGAACGCCGAGCAGATCCGCCTTGAGGAGGACGAGGCTCGAAAGAGGAACTGGAAGCGCTGGGGACCCTACCTTTCCGAGCGCCAGTGGGGCACGGTGAGGGAGGATTACTCTTCGGACGGCGAGAGCTGGCGCTACTTCACCCACGAGCACGCGCGATCCCGGGCCTACCGCTGGGGCGAGGACGGCCTTCTCGGGATAACGGACAGGGAATGCCGGCTGTGCTTTGCGTTAGCGCTCTGGAACGGAAACGACCCGATACTCAAGGAGAGGCTCTTCGGGCTCACGAACGCCGAGGGCAACCACGGCGAGGACGTCAAGGAATGCCATTTCTACCTGGATTCCACGCCGACGCACTCGTGGATGAGCGCCCTCTACAAGTATCCGCAGGGTGCCTTCCCCTACGAGCGCCTCAGGGCCGAGTCCCGCGGCCGCACGCGCGACGACCCGGAGTTCGAGCTTCCGGACACGGGCCTCTTCAGGGAGGGGCGGTACTATGACGTGCTCGCGGAGTACGCCAAGGCGGACACCGATGACATCTGCATCCGGATCACGGCGGCGAACCGAGGGCCCGAGCGGGCCCGGCTCCACCTCCTGCCGACGCTCTGGTTCCGCAACACGTGGTCCTGGGGATGCAAGCACGAGGGGTGCAGCCTCAAGCCCGCGATGCGCGCCGTCTCAGACAGCCGCATCCAATGCGACCACGAGACGCTCGGGCAGATGATCCTGGACGTCGGGCCGGGAGGCGAAGGCGGTGCGCCACTCCTCTTCACCGAAAACGAAAGCAACGCTGAGCTCCTTTTCGGGGTCAAGAATGCGACGCCGTACGTCAAGGACTCGATAGGGGACTTCGTTGTCGGGGGCAGGAGCGACGCGGTGAATCCGAAACGCAAGGGGACCAAGTGCTCGGCCCATTTCGTCATGGACCTCGGTCCGGGAGAGGAGCGGGCCGTGCGCCTGCGGCTGCGGGCCGGTGACGGCGGCCCGGGCGACCCTTTTGGCGCGCCGTTTGAGAAGGCTCTCGAGGAGCGGAGGCGCGAGGCCGACGAGTTCTACGGAGCCCTCCCGGGACCGGCAGACGCGGAGGCCCGCCGCGTCGCGAGGCAGGCCAACGCGGGGCTTCTCTGGTCAAAGCAGTTCTACAACTACGTGGTCGAGGATTGGCTTGCGGGCGACCCGGCCAGCCCGCCGCCCCCCGCCGCCAGGCTCACGGGCCGCAACAGCGACTGGCCCCAGGTCTACTCGCGCGACGTCCTGTCGATGCCCGACAAGTGGGAGTATCCCTGGTTCGCCGCCTGGGACTTGGCGTTCCACATGCTTCCGATGGCCCGGCTCGACCCCGGCTTCGCCAAGGATCAGCTCAACCTGCTGCTGCGCGAGTGGTACATGCACCCGAGCGGGCAGATCCCGGCGTACGAATGGAACTTCTCCGATGTCAACCCGCCGGTGCACGCCTGGGCCTGCTGGCGCGTGTACAAGATCACGGCGCCCCAGGGGAAGCGCGACCGGGCATTCCTCGCGCGAGTCTTCCAGAAGCTGGTCGTCAATTTCACGTGGTGGGTGAATCGAAAGGACGTGTGCGGCCGCCACATCTTCAGCGGCGGGTTCCTCGGGCTGGACAATGTCGGCGTATTCGACCGCTCGAAGCCGCTTCCCGGCGGGGGCCAGCTCGAGCAGGCGGATGGGACGGCGTGGATGGCGTTTTACTGCGGCACGATGCTGGCCATCGCGCTCGAGCTTGCGGAGGGGGATCCAGCCTACGAGGACATCGCCTCGAAGTTCTTCGAGCATTTTGTCGCGATCGCGGACGCCATGAACCGGCTGGGGGGCACGGGCCTCTGGCACGAGGAGGACGGGTTCTACTACGACCAGCTGCTCGCGGGCGGCAGCTCCATCCCGCTTAGGCTTCGCTCGATTGTCGGCATCATTCCGCTCTTCGCCGTCGAGTTCATCGAGGACGGCCGTCTGGACAGGCTTCCCGGCTTTGCGAAGCGCACGCGCTGGTTCCTCGAGAACCGAAAGGACCTGGCATCGCAGATCTCCTGCATGGCGCCGGACGGGCAGGACACCGCCCTCAGGCTCCTGGCGATACCGACCCGCACGCGTCTTGAGCGCGTCCTAAAGTACGTGTTCGACGAGGAGGAGTTCCTTTCGCCTTACGGCGTGCGCTCGCTCTCGCGCGCCTACCGCGACCGGCCGTTCACGGTGGACTTCGGGGGCGAGACCTACCGCGTTGACTACGAGCCGGGCGAATCGCGCACATGGCTTTTCGGCGGGAATTCGAACTGGCGCGGCCCGGTGTGGTTTCCGATCAACTACATCCTTATCGAGGCGCTGCAGCGCTACCATCGGTTCTACGGCGACAGCTTCACGATGGAGTTCCCGACCCGAAGCGGCAGGCGGATGAACCTGGACCAGATTGCGCGCGAGCTGGCCCGGCGCCTGATCAAGCTCTTCCTGCCCGATGCCAATGGCCAACGACCTGCATTGGCGGCCAATCCGAGCTTCGCTAACGACATTCATTGGCAAAAACATATTTGGTTCCATGAATATTTCCATGGGGACACGGGTGCCGGTCTCGGGGCCAACCACCAGACCGGATGGACGGCGCTCGTTGCTCGGCTGATCGAGGAGTTTATTGAATAACATTGGTTTGTAGCTTTCGGCATCGCGGGATCGGGTGCCGTGCAATGAGCACGACGGCGAAGGTTCCCCGTTTTTGTCGGGTTTAATTTAGGCCCCTCTCGAACCCCACACCGGACCCTGCGGTCAGCGGCGGGCATGAAAACGACCAACCCATGCCAGAGCCTCCACCTCGGTGCGCCGCTCGTGGCGCGAGTGGTGCCGTTCTTCGTCGTTTCGTGCCTGCTTGCGGCCGCCCCGGCCGGCGCATCCGAGCGCTGGGCGACGCTTGAGGCTATCCACATGCTCGAGAATCCGCGGGACAGCGAAGCCCCCGGCACCTTCGGGGAGCTCGGTGCCTACCAGTTTCGGGAGCAGACCTGGAAGATGCACACGCAGGCGCCGTTCAGCCGCGCGCTCGACCGCCGCTCCTCCGATGCGGTCGCCGTCAAGCATTACGACTGGATCAAGGCGGAGCTCGAGCGCAGGGGCCTTGTTGCCTCGCCGTACCGGATAGCGCTCGTGTGGAACGGAGGGATCAGGGCCGTCCTTGACAGGAATCCTCCCGCGTCCGTGGCCGATTACGCCTTGCGCGCCTCAAACATCGCCGAGGAGCTTGAGAAGAGCGAGCTGGCGGACGCGCGATGAGCGCGCCGCGTGGTCACTCGAGGAACTTGGACTGCTCCGGCGCCCGCGGCGCGCGCCTTGCGTCCTCCTCCTTGGGCGTGGGGTTCAGGTGACGCGGCGGGAGCGCGGCCTTGAGCGACACGGCGGCCTCCCGGTCACGCACAATCCGGTCGCAGATCTCGTGAATCTGCAGGCGAAGCCACTTCGTGGTGCTGCTCGACTCGGTGTAGTCGGCGGGCCCGTAGTGGTCGATCCTTCCGACCTGACGGAGGCGGTCGTTCTGCGCGTATTCCTCCGGCTTGGCCGGATTGTAGACGCCGTACGCGTTGCCACCGTTGCCTTTCACGACCGAGAAGCTCGGCACGTCGCTCGGGCCGTCGGCGATGTAGATCATGTTCTGGAACGGGATGCGCCTGTCCTCGGCCGCGACCCGTGAGTTCACGTCGATTGCCGGGTTCTTGTTCGTGCCCTTGTTGATCTCGAAGAGCGCGCGGGTCTTCGTCGTGTTGTCGATGACCATCCCGATCTGGGCGATCTCCGCCTCGGCGCTCAGCTCGAGCTCCTTCTGCTGGAGGAACCCGGGCTGTAGCGGGTTCTCGATGAATTCGCAGCCCCAGATGCCGTCCACATAGGGCGCGATCGCGCTGCCGCGGATCATCTGAGCGAGCCCGGTGCTCACGACGTAGTGTTCGAGCCGGATGTCGTGCTTGCGGTACTCCTGCTTGGCCGTGACCCATGCCTTGGATGCCTCGAAGAAGCCCGGAAGGCCGGGATAGAAGCGTATCTCGGCGCCGCTCTTATGCAGGATGACGTTGTTGAGCCCGCCCATGCGGCCCGACAGCACATAGGTGAGAAGGTGGTTCAGGTAGCTGATCTCGCCCGAGAGCGTGTAGCCGCGCCTCCTGTAATTCTCCACCAGCGCGTTTGTCTCCGCCCAAAACGTCGCCTCATCCACGCCGTACCGGCGGAAGAGGGGCGACTGCATGTATTCCGGGATTAAGGTCTTGTCGAAATCCCAGATGCAGGCGATAATGTTCTGTGTGAAGAGCGTCGCGGCCATGCGGTGCGTGAGGCGGCATGCTAGGCCTCCGGTCGCGGCCCGCGCAATTCGCAAATAGCAGCAATGGACGCCCTTCCCGATATTTCTCCCTTCCAGCGGCGCCTCGACGAGCTCGATGCGCAGATGGCGGAGCCGTCGTTTTACGGGAATCAGCGCCGTGCCGCGGAGGTGACCCGCGAGCAGCAGAAGCTGCGCAAGATGGTGGACGACCACCGGTCGTACGTCCAGGTGGCGCGCGAGCTCCACGATGCCGCTGCGCTGGCCGCCGAGGCGTCGGCAGGGGCCGAGATGCGCGAGCTCGCGAATGCCGAGATCCCGGGACTCGAGCGCCAGGCGGCCGCGCTCCGCGAGGCCGTCCTCCTGGCGATGATCCCTCCGGAGGCGTCCGATTCGCGCAACACGGTGATGGAGATCCGGGCTGGGACGGGCGGCGAGGAGGCCGCCCTCTTTGCGGCCGAGCTCGCGAGATGTTACCAGAAGTACGCGGACACCCAGGGCTGGAAGGTGCAGCCTATGAACAGCAGCTACGCCGAGCGCGGCGGGCTGAGAGACGTCGGATTCCTCATCGCCGGGACCGACGTGTACAAGCGCCTGAAGTGGGAGAGCGGCGTTCACCGCGTGCAGCGCGTCCCGGTCACCGAGGCGAGCGGGCGCATCCACACCTCCACGGTGACAGTGGCGGTCCTTCCCGAGGCGGAGGAGGTCGACATCCAGATCAACCCCCAGGATCTCGAGATCACGGTGTGCCGCGCAAGCGGTCCGGGAGGGCAGGGGGTCAACACCACCGACTCCGCGGTCCAGATTCTCCACAAGCCCTCGGGCCTCATCGTGCAGTGCGCCGACGAGCGCTCCCAGCTCAAGAACAAGGCAAGCGCGCTCACGGTGCTGCGGTCGCGGCTCCTCAAGCTTAAGGAGGACGAGGAGAAGGCGAAATATGCCGCCGAGCGCAGGAGCCAGATCGGGTCCGGGGACCGGAGCGAGCGGATCAGGACCTACAATTTTCCGCAGAATCGCGTGACAGACCACAGGATCGGATTCACGCTTCACGGCCTTCCCCAGGTCATGGAGGGGAACATCGGGCCGCTGATCGAAGCGCTTCAGAATGCCCACCACAAGGAGCGGCTGGCGGCGCTTGAGGGACGCTCCTACGAGCTTGTGAAACCGTCGGCCGAGCTCGGCTGAGCCGCGCCCGGGACTCCAAGCCCTCGGTCAAGTCCATGCTCAATGTCATCGAGGTCGTGAAGAAGACCTCCGAGTTCTTCGCCTCCAAGGGTGTCGAGTCGCCGAGGCTGAACGCGGAACTTGTCGTGGGCCATGCGCTCGGGCTCGCCAGGATGAGCCTCTACCTCAATTTTGAGCGGCCGGTCAGCGAGACGGAGCTGGCGGCGATCCGCGAGCTGGTCCGCCGGCGCGGGCGGCGCGAGCCCCTTCAGTACGTGATCGGCTTCACGGAATTCGCAGGCCTGAGGCTGAAGACCGACAGGCGTGCGCTCATACCCCGCCCAGAGACTGAGCTGCTCGTGGAAACGGTCGGCGCCAGGTGCGCGACCCCCCCGGGGCGCGTCCTCGACATGGGGACGGGCTGCGGCGCGATAGCATTGGCGCTAGCGAGCATGTTCCCCGAGGCGCGCGTCACCGCTGCCGACTCGAGCGCCGAGGCCCTGTCGCTCGCCGCCGAGAACGCGAGGACGACCGGGCTCGCGGAGCGCGTGACCCTTGTCGAGTCGTACTGGTTCGAGCGACTGCCCGCCGGCGCTACCTACGACGTCGTCGTTTCCAACCCGCCTTATTTGTCGCCCGCCGAAGTGGCCGCCTCGGAGCCGGAGGTCCGCGACCACGAGCCCATGGCCTCCCTTGTCTCGGGAGCGGACGGATTCGAGGACATCGGGAAGATCATTGCGGCGACGCCGAGTGCGCTGGCCAGAGGGGGCATGCTCGCCCTCGAGACCGGCGTTGCGCACCACGCCCTGGCGGCCGCCTCGGCGTTGCGGGCGGGATTCACACGCACCGAGTCTCTCCGGGACCTCACCGGCCGCGACCGGTTCTTCCTGGCCTGGCGCTAACCCTGTTTCTAGCCCTTCGCGACCGCGGTGAGCGGCGCGTGGTTGCTCGCCCAGTACTCGTGGTTGCGGCCGAGCTCTATCGCGTCCTGCACGACCCGCAGGGACTCGCGGAGCGACACATCGACCTTGCCGTACGCGTCGGCATTGGCGTCATCCTCGAGGTTGGCAACATCGTCATCGTCGTCATTCTGCTCCCCCGGCGCGCCCTTCTTCACGGCGCTGGCATCCTTGGGGGCGGCGATCTTGGGCGGAAGCGGCGGGCCCAGCCGGAATTCCTTAAAGGGATAGTCCGCCTTCGCCAGGAGGTCGCGCTCGGCTTTGATCTCCTTGCGGAAGGCGTCGTCCGCGGTTTTTTGCCTGCGGCGCTCCTCAAGGTTGAGCGAGACGAGCTTCTCGGCCTGGCGCCCCTTGAACCATCCGACGTACTTGCGCACGTAATTGAACTCGTCCAGCTGCTTCTGGCGCGACGAGCTGTCCTTTTGGAGGAGCGCGAGCACCTTTGGGTCGATAGGGGAACCGTCGAAGTTGCTAGATTTGATCTTGTCCCACACCAGCGCATGGGGAAGGTCGGATTCGCCGATGGGCAGGAACTCGTCCACCGAGGGCAGAACGATGTCGGACGACACCCCCTTCAACTGGGTGGATGATCCGTCGGGAAGGTAAAACTTCTGGATCGTGATCTTGGCGGCGCCCGTCCTTGCGGGGGAGCGCGCCAGCTCGCGGGAGATCCTCTTCATCTCGAAGGTCGCCTGGACCGTGCCCTTGCCGTGCGTCGAGGTGTCGCCGACCACGACCGCCCTGCCGTAGTCCTGAAGTGCGCCCGCGACGATCTCGGAGGCGGACGCGCTGAACCGGTCGACAAGAACCGCCATCGGCCCGTCGTAGGCGAGGCTCTCCGCCTTGTCCGAGTCGATCTGCACGTCGCCCTCGTAGCCCTTCACCTGGACCACGGGCCCCCTGTGAATGAAGAGGCCTGCGAGCTCGATCGCCTCGCTCAGGTAACCCCCTCCGTTGTGCCGGAGGTCGAGGACCAGGCCCTTGATGCCGGCCTGCTTGAGCTGTGCGATTAGCTTCGCGACGTCCTCGCTCGCGCTCATCCGGTCATTGTCGGTGTCGCCCTCCTCCGACGGTCCGTAGAAGGCCGGAAGCGTGATGACGCCGAGCGGCTCCGGCTTTCCGTCGGGGCCTGGCACCTGGAAGACCGCCGCACGCGCCCGCGCGGACTCGAGCTTGACGACGTCACGCGTGATGGAGATCACCTTGCGCACCGAGCTGTCCGTCGCGTCGGCGGGCTCGATTGTTAGGCGGACTATGGTGCCCTTGGCGCCGCGGATCTGGTCGACGATCTTGCGAAGCTTCATGCCGATGATCTCGACCGGCTCCGAGGTTCCCTGCGCTACCGCGATGATCTTGTCGTTGGGCTTGAGCAACCGGCCGATGTCCGCGGGACCTCCCGGGACAATCTCCTTCACGACACAGATATCGTCCTCCATGCTGAGCATGGCCCCGATCCCGACGAGCTCGAGCTTCATCGTGATGCCAAAGTCCTCGTAAGTGTCGGCTGAGAAATACGTGGAGTGCGGGTCGTAGAGGCCGGCGATCGAGGTCAGGAAGGTCTCCGCGAGCTCGCTGCCCTCGGTTTCACCGACGTTCTTGAGCATCCGCTCATAGCGTTTGCGCACGGTCTCCCGCGCCTCGTCCAGCGTCTTCTTGTTCAGGAGCTCCTCTAGCATCTCGAACTTCAGGCGCTTCCTCCAGAGCTCGTCCGCCTCTGTGCCGTTAAGGGGCCAGGACGACTTCGAGCGGTCGACCCTGAATGAGTCGGCGGCGGTGAAGTCGAACTTCTTCTTGAGTTCGCCGAAGATCCAGCCGATCCGCGCGGTCACGCGCTCGTCATAGCGGTAGAAGATCTCGTAGGCCGAATCGATGTTCCCGAGGTAATCGACGTTGTAGTAGACATTCTTGCCATAGCGTCCCACGAAGTCCGACCGATCGGAGTCGAAGAAGAAGAGATGCTGGCCGTCGAGCAAGGTCATGTAGTCCGGGATGGCCTGAGCATAGTCGCCGCTGTGGACCGAGTCGCGGTTGTAGTGGGCCTGCTCGAGAATCGTCACAAGGGTTTGGGCCTCCGTGGAGAGCGAGTCGGGTGTTGTGAACTTCAGGTCCGACGCCGAAAGCTCGGAGGCTGCCAGAAGCAGAATCCAGGGTGCCAGATAACGGCGCAAAGAGATGGGGGATAGGATCATGCGTTATTTGGCATATGTCGTGGGTCTAATAAGGCCCCAAACAGTAGATTGTTTCATGGGACTGGGCGGAATTCAAGGAGGGAGGGCAGATTGTTGCGCGTTTCACGGCTCCAATGGCGGCTCGGATGCCGTCTCATCGACAGCGCGCGCGCCGTGAAGAGCCCCTGCGGAACACAACGCCTTCAGGATCATCGGGCTCCGCCTGCTTCGGATCGGTGGAGCCCGGCGCGCCGGCGGCTATCGCCTGCCGATCAGGTCCCTCGCCTCGTCCAGGACCTTCTTCTCCTCGGCCGAAAGTGACCCGAAACCGTCGCTGTTGATCTTGTCGAGGATACGGTCCACTTCCGCGCGCAGGTGCCCGCGTCCCCCGATGTTCACGCTGTAGCTCGGGGCCGGCGAATCGGACTTCGCCGGATCGCGGTGCTTCATCCAGCGGGGAAGCTCGATATCGGCGCGCTCCCGGCTGAATCCCCAGCTCGAATCGTGGACATAGCGGAAGTAGAGCCAGCCCGCGGCCATCCCCCCCAGGCGCACCGAATGCGCGGATGCGCCGAAGGGCGAGGCCGCGCCCAGGACCTCGTAGAACACGAGCCCGAGCAGATCAAACGCGAGGAGCAGGTAGGCGAGGTGCTTCGGCTTGAAGCTGATCGGCAGGAAGAAGAAGAGCTGCGTGGTCTCCCGGTTTGGAAAGAAGCATGCGAACAGGATGACAAGCGCGGAGGCGCCGGCGGAGGCGCCGAACATGACCGCCGGGCGTCCCCAGTGAAGCGCGCTCCAGAAGAGCCCGCCGGCCACGAGCGAGGATGCGTAGAACGCGAGAAACCGGCGGGCTCCCAGCATCGGCAGCAGCTCCCGCCCGGCAAAATAGATGGCCAGTAGGTACGCGATCACCTGGAGCAGGTTGTCGGTGTCGTGGAGGAACCCGTAGGTGAGCAGCGTCCACAGGTGGCCGGCCCTGAGACCGGCGGTGGAGAGCACCAGCGCGTTCTCGAGGCCCACCCCGAACCCCGAGAACCGGGCGACCACGCTCTGCATCACGTACACGGCGACGATCGAGGATATTAGCCACGTGAGAACGCTCGTTTGGCGTCTCTCATAACTGTCGCGCATGTAGGGGCGGTCCTGCAGCATGGGGTGATCTTATCCCCGCCTATGCCGAATACAAGCTGCCTTAGGGCGAGGAGGTGGGCAGCGCCGGCATTTCGAGGAAAAGACGCCGCCCGCGGATCGTGGCCCATCGGGGTGTTGAAAAGACGCGGATCAGACGCCGATGGGTAGTTTTCGCCGAGATACCCCCTTGACAGCGCGACTTTGACGATGTCCTTTCTAGTGCACGTATGGCCAACAAAGCAGACAAATATCCCCTGAACGTTTCGGGGAGGTTCTACGTCGACCAGCAGTGCATCGACTGTGATCTTTGCCGCGAGACGGCGCCCAACTTCTTCACGCGTAACGATGAAGGCGGCCACTCCTACGTAAGCAAGCAGCCTGAGACCGAGGAGGACGTCGGGCTCTGCATGGAAGCGCTCGAGGGCTGCCCTGTCGAGGCCATCGGGGAAGACGGCGACAAGCCGTAGTTCGAGCCAAGCGGACCGGGGACGGCGGAAGCGGGGCATTGTTAACCAATCCTCCGATTCAGGTTAACGATAGGCTTGTTTTTTCACGCGCGCCTGTTACCGGTCGGCCCCGATGAAGCCCACTTTCCTTGCCTGCATGGGCGCACCCGCGCTGGCCCTCCTCGCGGCTCCGCTTTGCGCGCAGAGCACGACGAGCCTTCCCCCGTTCATGGTGTACTCGCCGAGCGTCGCCAACCAGGAGCCGGCGGGAACCTTCGCGATGCCGGTGTCGGCGCTGCGCTACGAGCCGCTGGTCGACATCGAGCCCCGGAACATGGCCGAGGCGCAGTCCGACGTGACGATCCGCGGCGACACCTTCGAGAACACCGGCCTCCAGGTCGGGGCCCTCTCGATCTTCGATCCCCAGACGGGCCACTACCTTACAGAGCTCCCGATCGCGCCCGCGATGCTCGGCGCACCCCGGGTCCTCACCGGGGCCGCCCACGCGATTGAGACGATGAACTCCACGGGCGGGGCCGTGGACTACGGCTGGAGGCCCATCTCGAACGCCGGCTTCGTTTCGGGCTCGGTAGGCGACGACGGACTCGAGCGCGAAGAGGCGTACGAGGGCTGGTCGGGCTCGGGCCCGCGGCACCTCGCCGCGGACGCCGACTGGTCCCACTCGTCCGGAAACGGGACCGTGCCGTTCGGGGACTTCCACTTCGACAGGGCCGACGCGCGGCTGGAGTACGCGGCCCCCGGTTCGACCACCGACCTTTTCGCCGGATACCAGGCGAGCTTCTTCGGCTGGCCGAACCTCTACACGCCCTTCGACTCGGACGAGACCGAGAACCTGCAGACCGTGCTCGTGGCGGCCAACAACCGCGAGGATCTGGGCAACGGGCAGTTCGTGGAGGGCGGCGCCTTTTACCGGCGAAACAAGGACGACTACGCGTTCGACCGGTTCGCGCCCCTGGGCCCTGTCCACCCCTACCAGCACACGACCCGGGAATACGGCACCGCGGTCGGCGGTAGGCAGGAAATGGGCGGAATCTTCGTCAACTATCACGCCGAGGAGACGAGCGACTCGCTCAAGTCCACCTCTCTGATCTACGGCCCCTACCACAGCCGCACGCTCAGGAAGCTGGCGCTCGTGCCGGAGGAGCAGTGGGCCGGAGGCGGCGGCGTCGTCACCCTGAAGGCAGGCGCCACCTACGACGACTCGAACCGCGCGAGCGGGGTATTCTCGCCCGTGGCGGAGCTTTCGCAGGCATGGAGTTCTGGCGGACTGCGGCGCATCTACGCGAGCTTTTCGACGACGACCGAGATGCCGTCATACACGGCGCTCGATTCGAGCCCCACGGCGGGGCTCTTCCTCGGCAATCCGAACCTCGGGCGCCAGACGAGCCGCGACACGGAGATCGGCCTCAGCGGGGGCGTTGGGGGCTGGTCGGGCCAGGCGGCCGTGTTTTACCGGCGCGACGACAACCTCATCGACTGGACCTACACGACCGGGGTCTTCGGCCGTTCCGCGAACCCGGTCAACGTCGACACCGAGGGCTTCGAGCTCGTGGCCCGCCGGTCCTGGGGGCTGGTCACCGCGGTCTTTGGCTACACTGCGCTGGCCAAGAGCGCCGACTACATGGACGCCAAGGTCACGGCGAGCTTCTATGCGCTCAACTACGCAAGGCAGCGGCTCACGGCGGCGCTGTCCCTACAGCTCACCGAGAACCTGGAACTGCGCCTGGACAACGCCGCGAGGGTGCAGGCCCCGGACAGCCTTCGCACCCAAGGGGGCAACGACGCGCTTGTCAGCTCGCTTGGCCTGAACTGGCGCCCGGCCGGCGAGCGCCGGTTCGAGCTTTCCCTCCTCGTCGACAACCTCTGGAACAGCGCATTCCAGTCCGTGCCCTCAGTGCCGGCGTCGCGCAGGCAGTTGTCTTTTGGCGCGACCTACGGTTGGTAAGGCCGATGCCGGACAACCCCTTTCTCGACTCGTCGTTTCGCATTCGCTGGACCGCGCTCGTTCCGGAGCAGGTCGAGCCCTCGATAGACAGGGCAATCGGCCGCGCCGAGGAGGCGCTGCGGGCGATCGAGGATAACGGGCAGGCCCCTACCTTTGAGAACACGTTTCTCGCACTAGACGAGGCGGCCGACGGGCTCAACCGCGCTTGGAACCGGGTCACCCACCTGCAGTCGGTGGCGGACTCCCCGGAGCTTCGCGAGGCGCACAACCGGGTCCTCCCGAGGGTGTCTGCCTTTCTCGCGCGCATCCCCCTGAGGCAGGCCCTCTGGAGGAAGCTGAACGCCTTCGCGCTGCTGCCCGCGGCTGGGCGCCTTTCCCCTGTACGCACCCGGTTCATGTCCGAGACCCTGGCGGAATTCCGCGAGGCGGGCGCCGACCTGCCGGCAGAGGGTCGGGCGCGCCTTGAGGCGCTGCAGACCGAGCTTGCCCAGCTGTCACAGAGGTTCTCCGACAACGTGCTCGATGCGACCAACGCGTGGCAGCTCGTCGTCAACGACGAGTCCAGGCTCGCGGGGCTTCCGGAGCACGCGAAGGCGCGGGCCAGGGCCGACGCGGCTGCAAAGGGGATCGGCACCGAGGAGAGCCCTGCGTGGCGCTTCACGCTCCACATGCCCTCGCAGGAGCCCCTGATGACGTATATGGCCGACGAGGCCCTGCGCAGGGAGGTGTGGCACGCGGCGGTCTCGGTGGGCGCCGCTCCCCCCCACGGCAACACGCCGCTCATCTCCAGGATTCTGGAGCTTCGCGCCGAGCGGGCGCGCCTCCTCGGAAAGGAGCATTTTGCGGACCTCGTCCTTGCCCGCCGGATGGCGAAGTCCGGAGCCAGGGCCCTGGACTTCATCGAGGACCTGCGGCGGCGGTGCGCAGGCGCGTTCGCGCGGGAGTGCCGGGAGCTCGAGGAGGCGAAGGCCAGGGAGACGGGCCTTCCTGCGGCCCGACTTGCCCCCTGGGACATCGCCTACCAGGCGGAGCGGCTGAGACGCGCCCACTACGACTTCGACGAGGAGGAGCTCAGGCCTTACTTCCCCATGGACCGCGTTGTCTCGGGCCTGTTCGAGCTGTCCGGGCGCCTTTTCGGCATCCGGGTCTCCGAGCGCCCGCCGGGCGAGGCGGAGGTGTGGCACCCGGAGGTCCTCTACTACGACGTCCACGACTCGCAAGGGCGCCACATAGGCTCGTTCTACGCGGACTGGCACCCAAGGCAGGCAAAGCGGGGCGGCGCCTGGATGAATTACCTGATCACAGGAGGCCCGCAGCCGGACGGATCTCGGAAGCCCCATCTGGGCCTGATCTGCGGGAACCTGACGCCTCCGTCACCCGGGCGCCCCGCGCTCCTGTCGCACCGAGAGGTCGAGACCATCTTCCACGAGTTCGGCCACCTGATCCACCACCTCCTCGGCGAGGTCGAGATCAAGTCCTTCAACGGCACGAATGTGGCGTGGGACTTTGTCGAGCTGCCGTCGCAGATCATGGAGAACTGGTGCTGGGAGCGCGAGGGGCTCGACCTGTTCGCGCGGCACTTCGAGACCGGCGACGCGATACCCGATGCGCTCTTCCGGAAGATGACGGCGGCGAGGAATTTCAGGTCGGCCTGCGCGACCATGAGGCAAGTTGCGTTTGCGAAGATGGACCTGCTGCTGCACATGCGCACCGCTGAGTTTTCCGGCGCGCGAGACATCGAGTCGCTCCTGCGTGCGTCGGTCGCCGACAGCATGGTGCCCACCGAGCCCCCGGCTCCGACGATCATCAGGCGGTTCACTCACATCTTCTCCGACCCGGTGGGATACGCGGCCGGATATTACTCGTACAAGTGGGCCGAGGTGCTCGACGCCGACGCCTTCACCCGCTTCCGCAGAGAGGGGATCTTCAACGAGAGGGTGGGGCGCGAGTTCGTGGAGCGGATCCTGAGCCGGGGCAATTCGGCGGACCCCGCTCAGCTCTTCCGCGACTTCATGGGGAGGGATCCGGATCTTGGGGCGCTTCTCGCCCGCAGCGGACTGGCGGCTTGAAAATCGAGCAACTTTTGTGATCCTATGGGGTTCTAAATGCATATGCTCGCACACTTCGCCTTCTTCTACATTTCACCCGAAATCTTCTGGACTCTCTTCATTTTTGTATTCGGGTTCTCGATCTACGCGCAGATACGCGTAACGAGCGCATATTCAAGGAATTCGCAGATTCTTTCCCGCGGCGGGATCACCGGGCGCGAGGCGGCTGCGGCGGTGATGGCCCAGGCCGGGATCAACGACGTCGAGATCGAGGAGACGGAGGGTCACCTGACGGACCACTACGACCCGGTCCACAAGACGCTCGTCCTCTCGTCCGAGAACTACCGGGGAACGAGCCTTGCCGCCGTCGGGGTCGCGGCCCACGAGGCGGGCCACGCCCTTCAGCACCGGGAGGGCTATCACCTGCTGGAAATGCGCATGGCGCTTGTGCCCGCCACGAGGATTGCAGCGGGGGTCGTCCCCTTCATCTACATCGCAAGCCTTTTCTTCTCGCGGGTCCTGAGCGGGCCCATTCTCGACATCGCGATAATCGCCTTTGCGATCCTCACGCTTTTCCAGCTTGTCACGCTCCCGGTTGAATACGACGCGAGCCGGCGGGCCAAGGTCCAGCTGGTGTCACTTGGCATCCTTGACCAGGACGAGATGCCGGGCGTCAACCAGACCCTTGATGCAGCGGCCCTGACCTACCTGGCTGCGTTCATCTCGGTGCTGCTGAACCTGCTCTCCCTGCTGTCGCGCCGAAACTAGTCGCCCAGGGCGAAGCGCAGCTCGCGGGCGAGGGAGTCCGTCGTGAACGGCTTGTGGAGGAAGCAGGTGATCTCCATGCCGTTCAACCGGTTCATCGCCTCGTCCCTGTCGTAGCCGCTCATGAGGATCACGGGAAGGCCGGGCCTCTCGCTGCGAATCCCGCGAAGGATATCCTCGGGGCTCATTCCCGGGAGCTTGAAATCGAGGAGCGCCAGCACGTACTGGCTCGGATCGGCCCTGAATTGCGACAGGGCCTCGGCACCGTCGCCCGCGAGTGTGGCCGTGAATCCGAGCCGCGCCAGCGCCCGCGAGAAAACGATCCTGATCGCCATGTCGTCCTCGATCACCAGAACGCGCCCCGGGCCGCGACGCTCGAGAACGCAGGAGGCGGAGCCGGCTTGGCCCTTATCCGCGTTGGGAGATGAGGGGGTGGAATGCACTGCGTAGCGCAGCTGCTTTGCGTTGGGGATGGAGGATGTGTCCGGTGATGCTGTGAACATAGATTCTCCCTTTCGCCGCCCTGCTGCCAGTGCGGGGATTACGTACTTACCGATACCCTCCTTATCGGCCGAAACTGTCCGCGGTTGACCTTGTAAGGGCGCCGGGCAGCCTAAGCCCGTTATTCGGAGGAGTGGCTGAGTTGGTTTAAGGCACCTGACTTGAAATCAGACGTGGGCGTAAGCTCACCGGGGGTTCGAATCCCTCCTCCTCCGCCAATATCCAAGAGCGATCGGACCGACTCCGGTGTGGGGCTGCGGGAGGCGCGCGAGCCCTTGAGCCACAAGAAGTCCCGCTATGAGGCCACCGGGCCGGAGGTAGGCTTGACAAGATTTCAACCCGAGGGGTATCCTAAAGGTTCTTTATCACACCACTTTTAGTTTAAAGTGGGCCCTGGGGCCCGCTTTTTTTTTCCACAATTCCCACCTATGAGCAGCGAGATTCTTTCAGTCCTTGAGTACATGGAGAAGGAGAAGGGCATTCCACGCGCGGACATGATCGCGACGATTGCGAATGCGCTTAAGACCGCTGCGCAGAAAGGGGTTAACTCCGGTCAAGAACTCAAGATTGATATCAACCCCAAGAATGGCCAGCTCCATGCGTGGGCCCTGATGAAGGTCGTTGACTCGGTAAGCAACCCGAAGACGGAGATTCACGTCGAGAAGGCCCAGGCCTCCAAGCCTGGCGCCGTGATCGGCGAGTTCATCGAGAGGGAGATCGATCCCTCCACCTTGGGGCGCATTGCCGCCCAGACGGCCCGCCAGGCCGTCATGCAGCGGCTCAGGCAGTTTGAGAAGGACCGCATTTACGACGACTTCAAGGATCAGGTCGGGAACATCGTGACCGGGACCGTGCGCCGCCGGGAGCGCAACGACATCTACATCGACATTGGCAAGGCCGAGGCGGTCATGCCCGCAAAGGAGCAGGTCCCCATGGAGGAGTACCAGCCGGGCGACCGCATCCGCTGCCTGCTGCTCGAGATCGAGAACACGCCGCGCGGGCCGGAGATCATCCTGACGCGCGCGAGCCCGAAGTTTGTCAGGAGACTCTTCGAGCTCGAGGTCACCGAGATCGCGGACGGCACCGTCAAGATCGAGGCCTTCGCCCGCGAGCCGAGCTACCGGACGAAGATCGCCGTGTCCTCGAAGGATCCCAAAGTCGACCCGGTCGGGGCGTGCGTCGGGGCGCGCGGCGCCCGCGTGAAGACGATCGTGCGCGAGCTGGGCGGCGAGAAGATCGACATCATCAAGTATTTTGCGGACCCGCGCGAAATGGTCATCGAGGCCCTGAAGCCCGCGATGCCGCGCGAGATCATCATCGACGAGCGCAACCGGCGGATCCTTCTGAAGGTCGCCACCGACGACCTCGCGATCGCCATCGGCCGCAAGGGACAGAACGCGCGCCTGACGTCGCGGCTTATCGGCTGGCGCATCGACATCGAGGAGTTCAAGGCCGAGGGTGACGACCCGCGCGGCAACGCGGTGAACGCCCTGGTGAAGTCGCTCGGCCTCGATCCCGCGATTGCGGGTCGCCTGGTCGACATGGGCATCAATTCTCCCGCGGCGTTCGAGGGCGTCGTCGCAGACGACCTCGTGAGCGCGGGATTCACCGCCGAGGAGGCGCAGGACGTGATCCAGCGCGTCACATCCTGAGGAGTCCGAGTCCCGCAGAATGAGCACCCGTATCCACGAACTGGCCAAGAAGCACAACATGGAGGGCCGCGACATGCTGGCCCTGCTTAAGCAGCGCGGCTACGTCGCGGCGGATACGAAGTCCGTGTCCAGCACGGTGAGCAAGATCTACATCGAGGAGATCGAGAAGGAGTTTGCGT
>CAZHPC010000010.1:0-55961 GCA_964534685.1 uncultured Opitutaceae bacterium | reverse complement strand
TCGCAGATCACCGTCTCGGAGCTCGCGCTCGTGCCGGCGCAGGCGTGCGAGAGCGAGAACCGGAGCGTGCAGCCGGTCGCGAGATCGGCCTCCACGAAAAAGGTGTCGGCGCCCTCGATCGCGTGGGCCCGGTAGAGCTCGGCCCTCACCGCCGCGACGTCGGGCCAGCTGTAGAGTCCGGGAGTCCCGGTCCAGAACAGCATGTTGTGCACGAAGTGCGCCATCGCGTTGCCGAAGCACGAGTCGAGAACGATGCGGTCCCCGAAGACCAGCCTGCCGGACCAGGTGTTGCGCGCGAAATACCCGGCGGGCCGGGGCCAAAGCGCGCACAGGGTGCCCCCGCGTATCGCGCCAAACTCGCCCGAGAGGAGCCTCTCCTTGAGCGCGAGGCGGCTCTTCTCGACGATGAAGTTGAAGCCGACGAGGGACGACTTGCGGCTCCGCTTGTCGGCCGCGACCATCTTGTCGAGCTCCGCGAAGTCAAGGGTAGGGGGCTTTTCGATGTACGCAGGGAGGCCGTGGGAGGTGACCGCATCGTGCATCTCGGCGTGAAGGTGGATCGGCGTGGGGATGACGACGTAGTCGAGGTCGCCGCTGCAGGCCCCGAGCATCTCGCGGTAGCCGCCGAAGACCCGGACGCCACGCTGGGCGAAACGCCATGTCTGCCGCTCGCTCGCAAACGCCCCGAGACCCGGATCGCAGGCGCAGACGAGCCTGACCAGGCCGCGTTCCTCAAGACGGGCGACCGTGTTGTGGTGCGAACCCGCGAATCCCCCCATCCCGATGATTCCGATTCGGACGGGCCGCTTCACACTATCTTGAACTTGGGGAGATCCTGGCCGTCAATGAGGCCGACGGGCCTGCCCGATGCGTCGACCACGATCAGGTCGTCGATCTTGTGGAGTTCGAAGAGCCGCAGCGCCTCGACGCCGAGCGCGTCGTCGCGGACGATCTTCGGCGAGCGGGTCATGAACTCGGAGACGGGTCGCCTCAGGAAGTCCGGCCCGGTGAGCGCGGACCTGCGGAAATCGCCGTCCGTGAGGATCCCGGTGAGTCTGCCGCTCTTCGCCCTCACGAGCGCGATGCTTCCGCTCTTCGCCTTCGTCATCGCGAGGATCGCCTCCTGGACCGTGACCGTGTCGTTGGCCACCGCCAGGCGCGGGCCGCTGCGCATGATGTCGCGCGTGCGAAGAAGAAGGACGCGACCCAGGTTTCCGGCCGGGTGGAACTTGGCAAAGTCCTCCCGCGTAAGGCCGCGCGCCTCCAGGAGGACCATGGCGAGGGCGTCCCCGAGGGCGAGCGCGGCGGTCGTGCTCGCGGTGGGCGCCAGCTTCAGGGGGCACGCCTCCCTCTTGACGCGGTAGATCAACCGGTGGTCGGCGTCGCGGGCGAGGTCCGACTTCGGGTTCCCCGTGAACGCGACGTACTTCAGGCCGAAGCGCTTGATGAGCGGGACGAGCCTGAGAACCTCGTCGGACTGCCCGCTGTTGCTCAGGAGGAAGGCAAGGTCGCCCTCGTCGCACAGGCCGAGGTCCCCGTGGAGGGCCTGGGTCGGATCGAGGTAGCATGACGACACGCCCGTGCTGTTGAACGTGGCCGCGATCTTGGCGGCGACATGGGCGGACTTTCCGACGCCGCTGAAGATCAGCTTCCCGCCCGCGGCGATGGTTGCCTCCACGGCCCGCGCGGTGTCGACGAATTCCGCGCCGAGCGCCCTGGAGGTCTCCTCGAGGGCGTCACACTCAATGCGTATGCACTGCTTGGCGCGCGCGAGCGCCGATTTTGGTGCGATTGCCATCAGCGCGGGTTGTTGTCGGGCGTCATTTGTGTTTGAGTCGGGGACGGAGAGTGGGAAATTTATCCGTCCGGTCCGACCGTTCAATCCCATTCGCCGCCAGATGCACCTTCGTTCCATCCTCCTCGGCCCCGCCGCACTCCTGGTGCTGGCGCTGGGGCCGGGCTGCGGGGGAGACGCGGCGTCGCTCTCCTCGGAGATGGACGACTCGAACTACCGAGATGGCCAGCAGATGGAGCGCCAGGGACGGTGGGACGAGGCGCTCTCGGACTATCTGAAGGTGATCGACCGCCGGGGGGACTCGGCGCCGGAGTCAAACCTCGATGCCGGCCTGATCTACCTCAACCACATCAAGGACCCGATCTTCGCGATCTACCACTTCCGCAAGTACCTTGAGCTGGAGCCCAATTCAAAGCAGGCCGTTTATGTCCGCGGGCTGATTGATGCGGCCAAGCGCGAGTTCGCGCGTGCGCTTCCCGGGCAGCCGCTGGAGAGCGAGACGGAACACATGGGCGTGGAGGAGCAGGTGGCGCGCCTGCAGCGCGAGAACGACGAGCTCAAGGCCGAGAATGCGGCGCTTAGGGCGGGCGGGCCGGTGCCCGTGGTGCATTCCAGCGCGATCGACATCAGCGCGATTCCGACGCCGCAGAGCGCGACCCAGGACTCTGCCCGTCCGGCGGACGCCTCCGTTTCACCGATTTCGCTGGCTCCCGTCGAGCCGGCCGACAGCGGGGCGGCGTCCGTGGCGAAGGCAGCTCCGCAGGACGAGCGGCCGTCACAGACGGCGCCCTCGCGGCCCGCGTCCGCCCCGGGCGAACGCCACCACACCGTCTCAAGGGGCGACACGCTCTTCAGTCTCGCGCAGAAATACTACGGGAACCGCTCAAAATGGCGCGACATCTACGCCGCCAACCGCGACCTGCTGGCGAGCGAGAAGACGCCCCTGAAGATAGGCTGGGAGCTGAAAATTCCCTAGACCGACGCGAGCGCCTCGTCGAGGACGGCGAGCATGAAGTCCGCGTCTGAGGCCGAGAAGATCATCGGCGGCTTGATGCGGAGCGTGTTGCCCCAGAGCCCTCCCTTGCCGATGAGCAGCCCCATCTCCCTGCAGGCCTCGAACACGGCGGCACACTCGTCCTTGGCTGGCTCCTTCGTCTTCCGGTCCTTCACCAGCTCGATCCCCAGCATTAGGCCCAGGCCGCGGATGTCGCCGATCAGCGAATGCTTCCCGGCGAGCCGCGCGAATCCGGCCTTCAGGTGGTTGCCGATCTTGAGTGAATTGGCCTGGAGGCCCTCGCGGTCGATCACCTCGAGGACGGCGCGCGCCTGGGCGCAGGCGACGGGATTGCCCCCGAATGTGTTGAAATGGATCCGCGAGACGAGCGCCTGGGCGATCTTTGGCGTCGTCACGACGGCGCCCAAGGCGCAGCCGTTTCCGATGCCCTTCGCCATGGTGACGATGTCCGGCACGACACCCTGGGTCTCGAACCCCCAGAAGTGGGTCCCCGTCCTGCCGAAGCCCGCCTGGACCTCGTCGGCGATGCACACGCCGCCCGCGGCCCGTACGTGCCCGTAGGCGTGCTTCAGGTACCCGTCGGGGAACACGACCGTCCCTCCGACCCCCTGGATGGATTCGGCGATGAATCCCGCGATCTTCCCGGAGGTGCCGAACTGGATGAGGCTCTTCACGTCCTCGGCGTATTTGCGGCCGGCCTCGGGGTCATCCTTCCCAAACGGTCCCCGGTACAAGTCTGGAAGGACCGAATGCTGGACCCCGAACCCGTGCGGTACGTTGAACTTCCACGTGCTGTGGGAGGTGAGTCCCATGGTGGACTGGCTGCCGCCGTGGTAGCCATTCCGCAGAGCGATCATGTCGTAGCAGCCCGTGTAGGCCCGCGCCATAAGCAGTGCGAGGTCGTTGGCCTCCGAACCGGAGTTGACTAGGTACACGACCTTGAGCTCGCCGGGCATCCGGGCCGCGAGCTCCTTGGCATAGAGAACGATGTTCGGGTGCAGGTAGATGGTCGTGGTGTGCTGGAGGATCTCGTTCTGTCGGTTCGCGGCTGCGACAATGTGCGGGTGGCAGTGCCCGCAACTCACGGTCACGATGCCCGCGATCCCGTCCAGGTAGCGCCTGCCCTTCTCGTCGAAGAGCCACTGGGCCTTGCCCTCGACGATCATGAGCGGCTTCTTGTAGTAGTGAAAGATCGCCGGGCTGAGGAATTCCCTGCGCAGGGCAAGCACCTCCTCTGCCGAGGGTCCGGAATAGGGCTGCGGCACGTGGCCGCACGGGGGAAGGGGGATGGATTTCATAATTTAGCTCTTGGGCGCAAGCTTACGGAGAATCACATAGGCGACAAACGCTATCGCGAAGCCGGCGAACCACGCGAAGCCGTAGATTCTAAGGAAGAATGCCGGGACGTGTGACGGGTCGATCAGGCCGACCTGTGCCAGGAATCCCGGAAGGTTCGGGAGCGCCGCGACAAGGAACGCCGCGATCGCGGCGACGCTCCATCCCCCCGAATAGCGGTACTGGCCGTTGGGGTCGTACAGCGCCGGGACGTCCAGGCTCCGGCGCCGGATGACGAAATAGTCGGCGATCATGATGCCGCCGACGGGCCCGAGCAGGGCGCTGTAGCCCACAAGCCAAGTGAAGATGTAGCCCGACGGGTCGGCGACGAGCTTCCACGGCATCATCACGATCCCGACGACGCCCGTTATCAGGCCGCCCATCCGGAAGGAAATGCGCCTCGGGGCGAGGTGGGCGAAGTCGTTCGCCGGGGAGACGACGTTTGCGGCGATGTTCGTGGCAAGGGTTGCGATCCCTAGGGCGACCATCGCGAGGATGAGCACGGCCGGGTTCCTGAACTGCACCAGGACCTCGATCGGGTCCCAGATCGTGTGCCCGAAGATGATCGCGGTCGCCGAGGTCACCGCGACGCCTATGAAGGAGTAGAACGCCATCGCGAGCGGAAGTCCGAGCGCCTGGCCCACCATCTGGTCCCTCTGGGACGCCGCGTAGCGGGAAAAGTCGGGTATGTTCAGGGATAGGGTAGCCCAGAACCCTATCATGCCGGTCAGGCTCGGGATGAAGAAGGCCATGAACTGGCCCGCCTTGGGCTGGCCCGGGTCGAACGCCGAGGGCTGCGACAGCATGGGCCCGAACCCGCCCGCGGAGCGCCGGGCCCAGACCAGGAACACGACGCCGAGCGCGATCAGCAGGGGCGCCTTGATGTTCAGCAGCAGCCGGATCGAATCGATCCCCTTGTAGACGACCCACATGTTGAGGCCCCAGAAGGCCATGAAGCACAGGAACTGGGACAGGGTCACGCCGAGGGCGTTCGTGGCGGCGCCCGCCATCGCCGGGAAGAAGATCGCAAGGATCTTGTGAATCGCCTCGCCGCCTATCCACGACTGGATTCCAAACCACCCGCAGGCGACCAGGGCCCTCAGGAGCGCAGGGATGTTGGCCCCGATCGTCCCGAAGGAAGCCCGGCACAGGACCGGGAAAGGGATTCCGTAGCGGGTCCCCGCGTGGGCGTTTAGAAGAATCGGGACAAGGACGATCGCATTGCCGAGGAAGATCGTGAGGACGGCCTGCTTCCAGTTCATGCCGCCCCCGACCAGGGAGGAGGCCAGCATGTACGTGGGGACGCACGCCGACATGGAGATCCAGAGCGCCGCGAAGCTGCCGACCCGCCAGGTGCGCCTCTCGGGGGGCACGGGCGCCAGGTCCGGGTTTTCGAGGGGACCGCCAGCCATCTTCAGGACGATCCGATAAGCATGCCCGCGAAGAAGACGAGCAGCCCGCCGACGATGACCTGGAACGCGGCCGAGAGAAAGGGCGTGTCCATGTAGTGGTGGCGTATCCAGGAAATAATCACAAGCTCGACGAGCACGACGGCGACGGCGATCGTGAACGCCGCGTGGAAATCGGTGATCATGAAGGGCAGCGTGTGGCCCAGCCCGCCCGCGGCCGTCATGAGGCCGCAGACCGCGCCGCGGATCATCGGATGGCCGCGGCCGCTGATCGCCCCGTCGTCGGAAAGCGCCTCGGCGAAGCCCATGCTGATCCCGGCGCCGACGGAGGAGGCGAGGCCGACAAGGAAGGCGTCCCTGCTGCTGTGCGTCGCGAAGGCGGCCGCGAAGAGCGGCGCGAGCGTCGACACGGAGCCGTCCATCAGGCCGGCAAGGCCGGGCTGGACGACCTGCAGCACAAACATCCTCCTCTGGCTCTCGTCCTCGATCGCGCGGGCCCCCGAGGCGACCTGCTCCGAGTCCATCTTGTCGGCGAGCGCCTCGTGGCCCGCCTCAACAAGCGCCAGGTCGCCCAGCAGCTTGCGCGTGGCGGCGTCCTCGGTCCTTGTGGCCGCCACCTCGTAGAACCTGCGGGAGGCAAGCTCCATGACGCCTATCTGCCGGCGCACCTGGGCGACGGTGAGCGCATTCATGAGCCAGACCGGCTTCTGTGTGACAATGCCCTTTACGTCCGACCTCTGGATCTGGGGAATATGGTCCCCGAACCGCGCGCGATACATGTCGATGAGGCGCTGGCGGTGGACGGACTCCTCGGCCTGCATCACCGATAGCGTGGACGCGGTGGAGGGAAACGTCTTGCGGAACCTCTCGGCAAGGTCCCCGTAGATCCGGCTGTCCTCCTCCTCCATCGACACGGCGAGGGCCATTATTTCCGGTTCGGTAAGTTTGGAAAACGCCTTTGCCATTGGGTTTTGCGGCTTGGCCCGAAACTACGCCCCATGCCAGGCGCCTACCAGCAACAAATCGTTGGCAAGACTGCCCTTGGGTTATACCGTGGCCAGGCGGCGCGGCCCGATCGGACCTCCCGGCAATGTCGACACAATACCCATTTATGGACAATGGGTTGCGCAGCAAAGATGCACGTGACACGCCCGTGCCGGTTCAGGAGGGGCCGGCGCCGGAAGCGCGGAGGATGCCCGAAGGGGCGCTTCGCGGGCGCGCCTCGAATTAGCCCTGTAACTTTCTTGTGTTTGGCGGTGTTATTGGGACTAACACCCCAATTATGTCCTACCTAAGTCGGGTCATCGCAACTGCCGGCGTCATTGCCGTTTTCACAGCATCCGCGTCCGCAAAGATCGAGCGCGTCGTCGAGAAGTCGTTTCCGGTCCAACCCGGAGTGCACCTCAAGGTTTCGACCGCGGGCGGCGACATCCACATCAAGTCGACCTCGGGCTCCGTCGTGAATGTGGTCGCCAAGGAGCATATCCGCGCCGGCAGCGAGGCCGATGCGGACGAATTGCTGAAGAAGCTCGATCTCAAGATCGCGCAGGACGGCAACGAGGTGGTCGCCTCGGCATCCTATGAGTCGGGCGTCGGCTTCCACTTCGGAAGCTGGCCTCCGGTCCAGGTCGACTTTGAGATCTCGGTTCCTGCGAGCGCCTCGGCCGAGCTGAAGACTTCCGGCGGAGACGTCGTCGTGGGCGACCTGGACGGCGCCCTGCGGGCCCACACATCGGGAGGTGACGTCAAACTCGGAAGCATTGGGGGAGAGATTGACGCGTCCACCTCCGGCGGAAATGTCAGCCTCACGGAGGGGCGCAGCAGCGTGAAACTTTCGACGTCGGGCGGAAACGTGACGGTGGATCACATCGTCGGGCCGGCAGACCTGAGAACGTCAGGGGGCGACATCAGGATCGATTCGGTTGAGAACACGCTCACGGCGCAGACGAGCGGAGGGGATGTCAAGGCGGGGTTCAAGGGGCCGCTCAAGGGCGACTGCGAGCTTTCCACCTCGGGCGGCGAGGTGAAGGCGACGGTGAGCCGGGAGGCGGGCTTCCATCTCGACGCCGCCACCAGCGGCGGGGAGGTCAACGCCTCGGGGCTCACGATCACCATCGACCGCGGCGGCACGGGCCGGAGCAATCTGGCAGGCGCCGTCAACGGCGGCGGGCCGCTCCTGAAGCTCCGCTCCAGCGGCGGCAACATCGACATCGTTTCCCGCTAGGCCCTGCTCGGGGTTCTCTTCAGGAAGCGGCCCCTGGTCGGGTTGCCGATGAACTGTCCATCGCGCGCGGCCACCTCGCCGCGCACGGTGACGGCGCTCGGCCTGCCCTCGATCTTCCAGCCCTCGAACGCGCTGTAGTCGACGTTCATGTGCTGCGTCTTGACGGAAATCACGCCGCGGTATTCGGGATCGAAGACGACCAGGTCCGCATCGGCGCCGGGCTGGATGGTGCCTTTCCTGGGGAAGAGATCGAAGGTCTTCGCCACCTCGGTGCTCGCCGCGTTCACCATTGTGTGCAGGTCGATGCGGGCCGCCTTGACGCCATAGGTGTAGAGGAGGTTCACACGCTCCTCGAGCGAAGGTATGCCGTTTGGGATCTTTGTGAAATCCGACATCCCCATCCGCTTCTGGCCCTCGAAATCAAACGGCGCATGGTCGGTCGCGACCGTCTGGATAAGGCCGTCCCGAAGCCCGTTCCACAGCACGGGCTGGTTGCTCGCGTCGCGAAGCGGGGGCGACATGACGTACTTTGCGCCCTCGAAGCCCGGCCGCTCGGCCCAGGTCTTGTCGAGGACAAGGTACTGGATCAGCGTCTCGACGGTCACGTCGACGCCGCGCTGGCGTGCGGCCAGCGCCTCGGCCAGGGCCTCCTTGCAGCTCAGGTGGACGATGTAGGTCGAGGCGCCGGTCAGCTCGGCGAAGGTCATCAGGTGGTGGACGCCCTCGGCCTCGACCCGGGGCGGGCGGCTCTCGTGGTGCTGGCCCGTGCCGGTCTTGCCGGCGGCGATGAGCTCCTTCTGGCGCTCAAAGACGAGGGTCTCATTCTCGCAGTGCGCCGTCACGACGAGGCCAAGCTCCCGCGCGAGCTTGAGCGTGCGGTAGAGCTCCGTGTCGTCGACCCCGAAGGCCCCCTTGTAGGCGAGGAAGATCTTGAACGAGCTTATCCCGCGGCCGACGATCTCGCGCAGGTGGGACTCCGTCGGGCCGTCGAAGCGCGAGACGCCCATGTGGAAGGTGAAGTCGCATGCGGACCTGCCCGCGGCGCGCGACATCCAGTCTTCAAAGGCCTTCAGCGTGTCGTCGGAGCGGGCCGGGCAGCACATCTCGATCAGGGTGGTCGTCCCCCCGATGATCGCGGCCTTGCTGGCCGTTTCGTAGGTGTCCTTTGCGTACGTCCCCATGAAGGGCAGCGTGATGTGGACGTGGGGGTCGATGAAGCCCGGGAAGACATACTTTCCGGAGGCGTCGATGACCTGCGCCCCGGCCGGGGCGTCGAGCCCGGCGCCGATTCGCGTGATCGTCTCCCCCTCGCAGAGGATGTCCGCCCTCGTCCGCGAGTCCGCGGTGATGATGTCGCCGTTCTTTATCAGGAGGGCCATGGCGGGCTCACTTTCTCCAGACGTCCTCGGTGACGCCGCCAAACCAGCGCGTGGTCACGGTCTTCTGCTGGGTGTAGAACTGCACCGCCTCGCGGCCCTGGATGTGGAGGTCGCCGAAGAACGAGGCGTCCCATCCGGTGAACGGGAACATGGCCATGGTCGCCGGGACGCCCACGTTGATGCCGACCATCCCGGCCTTGACCCTGTGCTTGAACTCGCGGGCCGCGGCCCCCGACGACGTGAAAATGGAGGCGCCGTTGCCGAACGCCGACCGGTTCGCGGCCTCGATCGCCTGGTCGAGGTCGTCCATCCGCATCACGTTGAGGACGGGGCCGAACACCTCCTCGCGGGCGATGGTCATCGTCTCGCGCACCTTGTCGACGATCGTCGCCCCCAAGAAGAACCCGTTGGGCGCGTCGGCGACCGAGGCGCGCCGGCCGTCGCACGCGATGGTGGCGCCCTCCTTCTCGCCGCTCTCGACAAGCCCGCGCACCCGGTCCCTGTGGGCCGCCGTGACAAGCGGCCCCATGTCGGGCTGCGACATGGGCGTGTCGGTCCTCCCGATCTTGATCGAGCGCGCCGCGTCCACCAGCTGGGGCACGACGGTCTGCGCCGCCTTTCCGACCGCGATGGCGGTCGAGCCGGACATGCACCGCTCGCCCGCGCAGCCGAACGCCGCGGTCGCGAGCGCCTCGACCGACCTCGGTATGTCCGCGTCCGGCATGACGACGATGAAGTTCTTGGCGCCGCCGTTTGCCTGCACCCGCTTCCCGTTCTTGGTGCCGGTCTCGTGGATGTACCTCGCCACAGGGGTCGAACCGACAAAGGAGACGGCCCGGACCTTGGGGTGCGCGAGCAGTGCGTCCACGCATTCGCGGCCGCCGTGGACGATGTTGAACACGCCCTTGGGAAGCCCCGCCTTCTCAAGGAGTTCCGCGAGGATCAGGGAGGTGAGCGGCACCTTCTCGCTTGGCTTCAGGACGAACGTGTTGCCGCAGGCAAGCGCCAGCGGATACATCCAGAGGGGGACCATCGCGGGGAAGTTGAACGGCGTGATCCCGGCGCAAACCCCGAGCGGCTGCAGGCAGGTCTCGCAGTCGACGTTGCGCGCCACGTCCTCAAGCGTGTTCCCGAAGAGCAGGGACGGCGCCCCGCACGCGTATTCGATGTTCTCGATCCCGCGGTAGACGCTTCCCCGGGACTCGACGAGCGTCTTGCCATGCTCGAGCGAGATGTTGGCGCAGAGCCTGTCAAAGCTCTCCTCGACCAGGTGGCGGTACCGGAAGAAGAACCGGGCGCGCTCGATGACGGGCGTGTCCCTCCACGCCGGGAATGCGGCGGCGGCGGCGTCCACCGCGGCGTCCACCTCGGTCGATCCTCCCAGCGGGCACTCGGAAATCACGTCGCCGGTGGAGGGGTTGTAGACCGGGGTCCCGGCGAGCTTGGGGCGGATCCATTCGCCTCCGATGAACATGGGGCAGGGGAGAAGGTGGGCCGATTTCATAGTGTTGCTTCTGTGGACATGGAGAAAGGGGGCATAGGCTCCGGAGGAGAGTCTATTTCGGGCCTCAGGGCGAGCTGCCACCATCCGACGTCCCGCCACGCCCCGAGCTTGTAGCCTATCCTGCGGTAGATTCCGACGAGCGTGAAGCCCAAGGACTCGTGGAACGCCTGGCTGGCCGGGTTGGGCACGAGGATCCCCGCGTAGGCCTTGAAGATGCCCTGTCGGCGCAGGCGCTCGAAGAGCTCGGCGTACAGGGCGCGGCCCCGTCCCTGCCCTCGGAACCGCTCGTGCATGTAAATCGTCACCTCGACCACCCAGCGGTAGGCCGCGCGCTCGCGGTGCGCGGACGCATATGCATACCCGGCAATCGTCCCCTCGATCTCGTCGACAAGCCAGGGGTGCCGGCGGCTTATCCTTTCGATGCGCGACGCGATCTCAGCCGCGTCCGGGGCCTCCGTCTCGAAGGAGACGCAGGATTCCTCGCAGAAAGGCCGGTAGATCGCTGCAATCTGCGGAGCGTCCTCCCGTTCAGCAGGTCGGATCATTGCCGGACTGCGCCTACTGGCGGGAAAGGGCGTCGGACTGTTTCACGAACTCGTCCCCGCTCCATTCGCCGTCGGAGGAGACCTTCCCGGCCGCGGCCTTCTTGGCCGCCTTCCGGTCGGACTGGCGCCGCACGAGGTCGGCATGCGTTGTGAAGTAGTCGAGGCTCTTGCCCTTGAAATCCGCGAGCGTCTCGAACTTGTGCTTGTCCATGAAGGCGAGCAGCTCGTCGCACATCGGCTTCACGCATTCGTAGCCGAACTTCATGACGCCCGTGCAGACCTGCGCGGTGTCGGCTCCGAGGAGGATGAACTGTGCGGCGTCGCTTCCGGACTCGATGCCCCCGATGCCCGAGAGCGACCGGCCCGGGAACTCCCTCCTGATCATTGTGGCGATCTCCATCACCATCCTCAGCGCGATCGGCTTGACGGCCTTGGAGGAATATCCACCCGGGGTGGTCCATCCCTCGACCGAGGGCTCGGGCCGCAGGGTGTCCAGGTTGACGCCCATGACGCTTCGGATCGTGTTGATTGCGCTGATCCCCTGGCAGCCCGCTCTCAGGGCCGCGCGGCTCGGATCCTCGATGTGCGTGATGTTCGGGGTCATCTTCGCCCAAACCGGGCGCTTCGCGACGCTCATGACCCAGCCGCACACCTCGGTGAGGATGTCCGGGTCCTGGCCCATGGCCGCGCCCATCTTGCGTTCCGGCAGGCCGTGCGGGCAGGAGAAATTGAGCTCAAAGCCGTCCACGCCGGCCGCCTGGCAGCGCTCGATGATCTCGATCCAGGCGTCCTTGCGGTACTCCTCCATAATCGAGGCGATCAGCACGCCCTGCGGGTTGGTGTCCTTGCATTTCCTGAACTCCTCCATCCAGATGCCGAACGGCCTGTCGCTGATCAGCTCGATGTTCTCCCAGCCGATGATCTCCTTGCCGTCGTCGGAATGCAGCTTGGCATAGCGGGGCGTTACGTTGACGACCTTCGAGGAGTCTAGGCTGATCGTCTTCGCGATCACAGCGCCCCAGCCCTCGCGGAAGGCCCGGTTTATGACGCTCAGGTTGGTGCCCGGAGGGCCGGATCCAATCACGAACGGATTTGGCAGCTTCAGGCCGTCTACAGTCGTGGCTAGTGTTGGCATAGGCTTTCGTCCTCCGGGGCAATCTCGCCCAGAATACGCTCGTTTCCAAGCAGCAACTGCACCAGCCTGTGCCCCTCGGAACCCCCATGAACTCGCCCCTCGATCCGAAGCGGACGGTTGCGGAACTAAAAGACCTGCGCCGACTTACGTCCGACGAGAACGGCGCGCAACGCGTCGCATTCACCAAGACCTGGTCCGCGACCCGCGCCTGGCTCCGGGAGAAGCTCGCCGCACTTCCCGTCGAGGTCCACGTGGACGATGCCGGCAATCTCTGGTCGACCCTGAAGGGTCACAGCGACCGCGAGCTTCTCATCGGGGGACATATGGACTCGGTTCCCAACGGCGGGTGGCTCGACGGGTGCCTGAACGTGCTCGCGGGGCTCGAGATCCTGCGCCGCATCAACGCGCAGTACGGCGGGAGGCCGCCCGTGACGGTGCGTCTCGTGGACTGGGCGGACGAGGAGGGCGCGCGCTTCGGCAAGAGCCTCTTCGGCTCCTCGGCGTGCTCGGGCACGCTCGACATGGACGAGGCCCGGGTCCTGCGCGACCGGGACGGCGTGAGCCTGCCCGATGCCCTGAGGGAAGTCGGCGTAGAATTCGAGAACGTGAAGAAGTGCGGCCGCGAGCTCGCGAAGGCCGCCTCCTACCTGGAGCTCCACATCGAGCAGGGCCCGGTGCTGCTCGACCTAGACCTTCCGCTCGGCGCCGTCCTCGGCACCTTCGGCGTCGAGAGGCATGCGATCACGTTCCGCGGACAGGCGGCGCATTCGGGAAGCACCCCCATGAACCGCCGCCGCGACGCCTTTCTCGCCGCGGCGAGGATGAGCCCGGAGATCTACGCGATCGCGGGCAGGAACGGGGGTGTCTGCACGATCGGCTCGTGCACAACGAAGCCCGGGATCGTGACGAGTGTGGTCGAGGAATGCCGGATCACGCTCGACCAGCGGCACCTCGACCCGGCCGCCCTTGCGAGGATGCTTGCGCAGGCCCGCGAGGCGGCGGATCGATTTGCCGCTGAGGGCAAGGTGTCCGTCTCCTGGGAGAGGCTCTGGCGGATCGAGCCCGTCCCGTTCGACCCGGCGCTGATCGGCCTTTGCGACGAGTCAATCCGCGAGACCGGCGGCTCCGGCCACCGGCTTCCATCAGGGCCGCTGCACGACGCGGCCGAGGTGGCGAGGGCGGGGGTTCCAACCGTGATGATGTTCGTCCAGAGCCTCCACGGGATAAGCCACAACAAGATCGAGGACACGCGCGAGGATCACCTTGAGCTGTGCATCCGGGCTTTTGACCTCCTGGCCGAGAAGGCGATGGCCCGGATCGGCGCCTGCTGACGGTCCCTCTGCCGCCTTGCGGCGAGGGGCTCAGGACTCGAGCCCGAAGAACTTGAGCGTCCGGCGCATGGACGCCACGAGCGCGTCTATCTCCCCCTCCTCGTTGTAGACGTAGAAACTGGCGCGCACGGTGCTCGTGAGGCCGAGCCTCTTCATGAGCGGCTGATTGCAGTGATGGCCGCCCCGGAGCGCGATCCCGTCCTCGTCGGCAAAGGTGACCACGTCGTGCGCGTGGACGCTCTTGAAGGCAAAGCTCACGAGGCCCCCGCGCTCGCCCTTGGGGCCGATGAGCCGGATACCCGGCAGCTGCGCCAGGCTTTCGTAGGCCATGCCGGCAAGCCTGCCGTCATGCTCGCGTATCTTATCCCTGCCGAGGGAGTCGAGGAAGTCGCATGCGGCTCCAAGCGCCACGGCGTCGGCGAAGTTGGGCGTCCCCGCCTCGAACCGCTCGGGCGACGGCTTCCAGAGGCTCTCGTGGAAGTCCACCCTTGAGATCATGCCTCCTCCGACCTGGTACGGGGGCATTGCGTCCAGGAGCGCCCTGCGCCCGTACAGCGCCCCGATGCCGGTCACGCTCGCCATCTTGTGGCCCGAGAAGGCAAGGAAGTCGCAACCGATCGCACGGACGTCGAGCGGCATGTGTCCGATCGACTGGGCCGCGTCGATCACGGTGACGGCGCCCACCTTTCGGGCGCGGGCGCAGAGCTCGGCGGCGGGGTTTATCGTCGCAAGTGTGTTGGAGACGTGCGTGAACGCGAACACCTTGACCTCGGGCGTGAGCACGCGGTCGAGGGCGGCAAGGTCGAGAAGGCCCTCGTCTCCGGTCACCGGCAGGAACCTCAGGGTCGCGCCTGTGCGCTGCGCCACGAGCTGCCAGGGCACAAGGTTGCTGTGGTGCTCCATCTCGGTGAGGAGGATGACATCGCCCTTCCTCAGGTTCGCCCCTCCCCAGCTCGAGGCGACCAGGTTTATGGATTCGGTCGTCCCGCGGGTGAAGATGACCTCCTCGGGGGCCTCCGCATTGATGAACCTGGCGACGCGCGCGCGCGCGCCCTCGTACCCGTCGGTCGAACGCATCGACAGAGCGTGGAGGCCGCGGTGGACGTTGGCGTTGTCCCTGGCGTAGAACCTGTCGAGCGCGGCGATCACCGCCCTCGGCTTCTGGGTCGTCGCCGCGTTGTCGAGGTAGACAAGCGGGTGCCCGTTCACCTGCTGGTTCAGGATCGGAAACTCATCACGGATGTGGTCCCAAGGAGAGGGCATCGCGCTCAATCGATGTGGCTCTCCGTCGTCGCCGGGACCGAATCGCCGCGCAGCGCGTTCAGCGCCGCGTGCCAGGAGAGCGTCGCGCACTTGATCCTGGCAGGGAAGGCATGGACGCCGGCGAACGCCCCGAGGTCGCTCATGTCCTCGGGTTCCTTCCCGGTCGTGACGATCTTGTGGAAGTCCTCGTAGAGTTTCTCGGCCTCGGCCGCCGTCTTCCCCTTCAGCTGCGTCGTCATGAGCGACGCGCTCGCCTGGGAGATCGCGCACCCGGAGCCTTCGAACGAAATCTCGGCGATCCGGTCGCCGTCCAGGCGCAGGAAGACGTCGCACTGGTCGCCGCAGGACGGGTTGTCCCCGTGGGCCGAGCGGTTCGCCGTCGGAATCCTGCCACGGTTGCGCGGCCTGCGGTTGTGGTCGAGGATCACGTTTTGGTAGAGATCGGAGAGTTCTGCCGACATAGTGAAACGAAACAGGTATCCAGAGCTCCCGCTGCGTCAAGGTCGGCCCCGCGGCGGCCGCTAGGGCTTCTTCGCTTCCAGGCTCTCGTTCACGGCCTGCATGAACTGCCGGACGTCAAACGGCTTCGTGAGCGAGTGGTCTATCCTCAGGCGCGTGAGCGCGCTCATGTCCGCCGAGGTGAAACGGCCGCTCACCATGAAGATGCGGCCCTTGTAATCGTGCTCGCGGGCGCGCGCGACGATGTCGACGCCGTTCATCCCGGGCATGTTGACGTCGATGATCAGGAGGTCGTAGGAGTCGAGGTTTCCCTCAAGGTGCTGCCAAGCGTCCAGGCCGTTCTCGAAATGGCGGACCTTGTGGCCGCTTCGCTCCAGGATCTGGGTGATCGGGCGCGCGACCAGGGCCTCGTCCTCGACAAGAAGGATCCGGACGGCCCTGGCCTGGGGGCGTTCGGCCGCGGGAGTGGGTTTCGCCTCGGCCGGCCAGACCGGGAGGAAAATGTGGAACGAGCTGCCGGACCCGACCGACGACTCGACCTTCACGTGTCCGCCGGAGGCGGTGACCAGGTGCCAAACGGTCGCCAGTCCCAAGCCCGTCCCCTTGCCGACATCCTTCGTCGTGAAGAAGGGCTCGAAGATGCGCTCGATGACGTCGGGCTGCATCCCGATTCCATTGTCGCGCACCGTGATGCGCTGCCAGCCGAGCAGCGTCCTGCCGCCCTGCGCGGCGGGCGCCTCGAACGAGTCGGGCGGGAGCTGGGACGCCTCAAGCGTTATCTTGGGGGTCCAGGCCGCGGGGCTCGGCGCGGAGAGCCTGTCCATGAGGGCATCGCGGGCGTTGAGAAGGAGGTTCAGGAGAATCTGGTTGAGGTCTGTAGCGTTGAAGAACAGGGGCGGCAGGTCGCCGGGGATCGTGTACTCCCATGTGATGCGCCGGTCGACGGTGTGCTTGAGCAGGTCAAAGCACCCCGCCGCGATCGCCTCGAGCCGGACCGACTCCGCGAGGTCGTCAGCCTTTCTCCCGAAGGTCAGCAGCCGGCGGGTGAGGTCCGCAGTCCGCTGGACGGCCTGCGTGATCACCTCGACGTCCTCCTGCAGCTCCGCGTCGTCGGGCCGCGAGATCTGGATCTCGCCGGCCTTAAGCATCACCGGGGTGAGGAGATTGTTGAACTCGTGCGCGATCCCGCCGACCAGCTCGCCGACCGCCCGGAGCTTTCTCGACCGGATGACCTCGGCCTCCTGCCGCGTGCGCTCCGTGACGTCCTCGACGAGGATGCAGACTCTCGAATTCGGGATGCCGCCGGGGCCGGCCAGGGGGACCGCGATCACCTCGAGCAGGCGCTTGCCGCTCCTGAGCTGGGTCTCGCGGGTGCTGGCGAACCCTGCGTCCGGGGGCCGGTCCGCGGCCTCGAGCAGGTGAAGCCGGACTTCCTCCGAAAGGGGAAGGGAACTGAGCGGCGTTGCGGCTCCCGAGAAGTCGACCGCGTAGAGCTCGCAGGCGTGCCGGTTCATCGTGAGAACGCGCGGCCCCGAGGGGTCCGCCTCTATCACCGTCATGGCCATCGGGATGTTGTCGTAGAGCGCCTTCAGGAGCGCCCCTTGCTCCGCGAGCTTCCGAGCCTGCAGGGAATACGCCTTCCTGAGGCTCCTTTGGCGCAGATAACCGAGCACGGCGACCACGAGCGCGAGCGCCAGAGCAACGGAGGCGTAAAGCTCCAGGTCCGATGCGCTCAGGATGTAGGAGCCGTACTGGCCGAAGTGCCGGCGGTAGATGCGGTCGAACTCGCCGGTGTGGTGGATGATCGCCAGGCCCTCGTTGAGCCGCGCCAGCAGCTCCGCGTCGCCCGCGTGCACGGCGAACGCCTGGCGGATCTCATAGCCGTTGTACGGCTTGCCGAGCATCCTGATATTGGTGAGCTGGAGCCGGCGGCTCAGGGACACCTCGGTGAGCTGCGAAGCGTAACATCCCTCCAATTCGCCCGACGAGAGCCTCCTCAGAAGCTCCTCCTGGGAGTCGATCTGGATGATCCGGGCTTTGAGGTTGTTGTCCTTGAGGACCCTCTCGCCCTGGCCTGAGGTTCCGATGGTGCCGAACGCTTGGCCGCTCAGGTCCTTCAGCTCTCGGATCGGGCCGTTGGCCCTCACGTAGATGCAGCCCTGCAGGCTCAGCACGGGCACGCTGAAGTCGGCGACGATGCGTCGCGCGCGCGATATCGCAAGGGACTGGAGCATGTCAAACTCGCCCTTTTCAAAGCGCGTCCGAATCTGCGCCGCGGGCCCGGAGACCCGTTCGAACCGCAGGTTGACCGCGGCTGCCACGGCATCCATCACGTCGACGGAGAACCCCGAGAGGTGCCCCTTTGGGTCGAGGTACGAATAGGGGTAGGCGTCGGTGTACGCGCCGACAACGAGGGGCTGCCGCTCCGAAAGCTCGGTGGTCTTCCCCGGTGCCACGGGGGCCGCATCCGCGACGGCCGCCGGGGCCCCAGCCCACACCCCCAGCAGGAAAAAGAGAGCCTGTATTCGGCGCAGTCGCCGCGGGGTCGAGCTCATGAAAACGTCCATGATTGTGCTCTTGCCCCATCGGGGACAATCCGAAACTCCGCCTGCGGCCCTACGGGAGGCGTGCGTCAGCCGTGCCGGCCCCTGAAGGTCAGCTCTGCGACCGCGCTCTTGTCGAGTCCCCCAAGCCCAAGGCTGACGAGGGCCTCGTACTGCAGCTTGGTCGCGGCGGCAAGCGGCAGGCGCAGGCCGGCCTGGCAGCCCAGCGCCCACGCGATGGCGCTGTCCTTGGCGGCGTGCGCCGCCGAGAAGTAGCACTCGTGGGAGCGGTGCTGCATGTCCTCGCCGTCCGTCTTGAGGACCTGCGAAGCGGCGCCGGTCTGGGCGAAGACCTCACGCACCATGTCGAGGTTCAGGCCGAGTGCAGAGGCGAGCCCCAGTCCCTCCGCCAGGGCGGCCGTGTTCGAGTTCATCACCATGTTGACGAGCGCCTTCACCTGCGCGGCCCGGCCGGCCTTTCCGACATAGCGCGGCGCGGGGCTTAGCTTTTCCAGGATGGGGCGCACACGCTCAAAGGTCTTCCGATCGCCGGCGCACATGAGGTAAAGCGTCCCCTGGCGGGCCTGGGGTATCGACGAGGCCATGCATCCCTCGATCGCCGCGGCTCCCGCCCTCCTCGCCCTTCGCGCGACCTCGACGTGCGTCGCGGGCGTGATGGTCGCGCAGTTGACAAACACCTTTCCCCTGGAGTGAGCGAGGAGCGAGTCGCCCGACTCAGCGAAGACGGCCCTTTGGGCGTCGTCGTCGGTCACGACCGTGAAGACGACGTCGCAGGCCCCGGTCACGGCCGAAAGCGTCCTTGCATGCCGTGCGCCCAGCTCGCGCGCGAGCCTCGTGGCGGCCGCGCCGTTGACGTCATAGACCGCCGCGACCCTGTAGCCGCACTCCTTCATCCTTCGGGCCATATTTGCCCCCATCCTGCCGACCCCCACAAACCCGATTTTTTCCTTCATGGAGGCCTAATTTGGGGTTCGCCGCGGGTTCTTCAACCATCAATGCTCCATGGTGTTGCGCTCCCGGGGGGAGCCGTCCACGTCCCCATGAATCCAAAGAGCCTAATTCTTGCCACGCAGATAGAGGTTTTGGCGCGGCTGGCTGTCATGGAAGGCAGGTGTGAAACCATTCCCATTCCTGCCGCTGTCCCGATTGGCTGTCGCGATGCCTGACGAGCCCTCAGGTGACCGGGACTTCTCGGTCCTCTACAAAGCCACGCTGGCCCCGCTGCGCCGCTACCTGACGCGTCTCCTCGGCAACGCCAGCGAGGCGCAGGACGTGGCCCACGACGCCTACATGCGCGTCTATCCCTCGCTCAGCGATGGTTCGGCCAGGCGGCCGGCTGCGCTCCTGTATACCGCGGCGCGGCGCCTCGCGATCAACCGGCTCAAGCGCCGCAGCATCTCGCCGCTTGCCCGGGACGCCTTCATACCGGAGATGTCGGCCTCCACGGAGCCTGGGGTCGAGCAGCAGGTCATGGCGCGCCAGGAGCTCGCGATCCTCGAGGAGGCGATTGCGCAGCTGCCCGAGGGATGCCGCATCGTGCTCCTTCTTTGCAAGATCGAGCAGCTCTCCCACCGGGAGATCGCCGACCGGCTTTCCATTGCCGTAAGCACCGTCGAAAAACAGCACGCGCGCGCCCTTCGGCTTCTGCGCGCTGCATTGGAAGGGAGACTCGAATCATGAACCGGCCTACACAAGTTCCCGATCCCTCAGCCGAGGATCAGGCGTCCCTCTGGGCCGCCCGCCTCGAGGGTTCCATGCTCACCCCATCCGGCCGCGCTGAGCTCGATGCGTGGCTGGGTGGCGACCCGGGGCGCCGCGAGCAGCTTTCGCGCTTCTGCCAGTTCTCAGCCAAGCTTGACCGGCTCGTGCCGGAGCTCGCCTGCGCCGGTTTGGTGCAGATGCCGCCCGAGCGCACGCGCAGCCTCTGGAACCCGTGGAAGGTTGCCGCGGCGGGTCTTCTTGCCGCGTCCCTTGTGGTCGCCGCGGTCTGGATGGGCCGCCCGACCGACAGGCCCGAGAACATCTCCACGCCGGCCGGCAAGAGGGGATCGTTCACGCTGGCGGACGGAACCCGTGTCGAGCTGAACGCCAACACAAGCATCTTCGTTGAGAACAGCCGCGCGCAGCGGCGCGTCCGCCTGTCCAATGGCGAGGCGTTCTTTGTCGTGAGCAAGGACAAGTCGCGGCCGTTCACCGTGGAAACCCCGGCCGGGTCGGTCCGCGTGACGGGCACCAGCTTCAACGTGCTCACTGAGGCCGCATCGCAGCTCGAGGTGACCGTGGTCGAGGGCTCCGTCCAGGTGCGCCCCGGTGAGGCGGCCGACACACAGGCGCCGAGCCCGTTCGTGCTCGGCGCGGGCGACCGGCTGACCGAGGAGAACGGAGCCGTGTCCCTGCGCGCACTTTCGGGCAGCGAGACGGAGGACGCCCTCGCCTGGAGGCAGGGGCAGATCGTGTGCATTGGCATGCCGCTATCGGAGGCCCTCGCGCGCTACGCCCATTACCATGGCCGGCGGATCACGATGAGCGCCGGCGCGGGGAAGGTCCCTGTCGGAGGCGTGTACGGCCTTGGCGACCTCGATGAGTTTCTTGCCTATGTCAGGCAGGGGCTCAATCTGAAGGTGGTGCAGGGCGCAGACGGCTCCGTCCGGGTGAGTCTGCCCGCCGAGCCCTGACGCATCGGCTTTCGTTGACCAACACCCATTCTCCCCACTCAAGAGCAACCCCTTTCGCAGTCCGTCTTCTGTTTGCGGGAATCGCCTTCCTGGTTTCCCCAATGGTTCTGGCAGAGCCGGTTGATTTTAACCTTCCGGCGCAGTCGGCCGACGGTGCGTTGATGGCGTTTTGCAAGCAGGCGAGGGTCGAACTGCTCTTCTCCTTCGACGAGCTGCACAGGACCCGGTCCACGGCGGTGCAGGGGCGCCTTGAGCCGGAGGAGGCCCTCAACCGGCTGC
Source organism: uncultured Opitutaceae bacterium (assembly GCA_964534685.1). Lineage (GTDB taxonomy): Bacteria > Verrucomicrobiota > Verrucomicrobiia > Opitutales > Opitutaceae > Palsa-1447. The sequence continues at coordinate 35,049 of CAZHPC010000010.1, read as the reverse complement.
TCAAGGGCACGGGCTACGCGGCCGTCAAGAACGCGAAGGGGAAGTTTGTGGTGGTGCAGCTGGTCCAGAAGGGATCGATCAGGGGCAGCCTTCTGACCCCGGACGGAAGCGCGGCCGAGAGGATCCGGGTGACGGTCCCCAGCATCGGGCTTGCGGCGGCGACCGACAAGCTCGGCTGCTTCGAGTTTCCCTCGATGCCGCCCGGCACGTACGCGCTTGAGGCCGAGGGATCGGGCTTCCAGCCCATGGAGATCGACGACGTCCGTGTGACCTCCGGCCGGGCGGTCCTGTTGGAAGCCCTCACCATGCAGACGCTGAGCATCCCGGCAAAGCTCGCGCCCTTCGTCGTTGAGGCGAAATCCGTGCGCACGGGGCCCCTTTCCGACGAGGATGCGCCTCCCATCCCGCGCACGGCCGTAGGGGACCTGGACCAGCCGCGCTCCGAGAACGACGCCCTCGACTACTCCATCTTCACGCGTGACCAGATCTCGCGAAGTGGCGTCGTGAACCTGAACGAGTTCCTCCAGCGGGAGATCCTCGACAGCTCCGCGACCCTGCCGCCGGAGCAGAACGGAACCGCCCAGAGCTTCACGTCGGACAGCAGGAACCTCGCGCTTAGGGGTTACGGGGCCGACGCCACGATCATCCTCGTCGACGGCCGGCGCCTCCCCGAGGTCGTGACGGCCCTTCCTGCGAACCTCACCACCGGCCCGGTCGCGCCGCAGTCCGACGTCAACGTGATCCCGATGAACCTGATCGAGCGGGTGGAGGTGCTCCCGGTCTCCGCTTCGGCGATCTACAGCGGAAGCCCGATCGGCGGGGTGATCAACATCGTGCTGCGCCCCAACGTGAACACGACGGAGCTGACGACGACCTACACCAACGCGCTCGCCGACTTCGACGCTTCCCAGTCCAGCATGTCGCTGCTGCACGGAGAAACGCTGCTAGGCGGGGCGCTTCACGTGAGGCTGAACGCTACGTTCACGACGATAACGCCGCCGACCGAGTCGGAGCTGGGTTACATCCGGGCGAGTCTCCTGGAGAATCCGGAGCCCGAGAACCAGCTGTTCCGGGCGACCCCGAACGTGAGCAGCGCCAGCCTTGCGCCGCTCTTCGGACCGGGCACGCCGTCCTTCACCTCCGTGGCCCCGGGCTCCAACGGCACGGGGGGGCTAGCCGCGTTCTCGGGACGCCAGGGCGTTCAGGAACTGTCCCTCTACGAGCCCCCGGGGGGCGGGCTCGCGGATTCGATCAACGCCCTGGACTTCCCGTACGGCAGGAAGGAGAGGAGCGAGTCCGTATTCGGCTCCGTCACCTATGACGCGTTCCCGTGGCTCCAGGTCGGCCTCGACGCGACCGCGAGCCGCACGGTCAACAATTCCGGCTACAGCGTGTTCAACGGGAGCCTGGACGTGCCCGCGGCTTCCCCGTTCAACCCCTTCGGCCAGGACGTCAATGTCACGCTCAATGAGACCGCGCCGAGCCTTGGCGAGGCCTACAACGAAGCCCACATCGATTACTACTCGGCCGTGCTGGGCCTGCTCGTCAGGGGGCCCGCGGAGTGGGAGGCGTCGCTTGACGCCCAATACGGCCTGAGCGTCACCCGCTACCGGGGAATCGAGGGAGTCGACAACGCCCGCTGGCAGCAGCTCGTGGACGAGGGGACCTACAACCCCCTGCGCGACACGCAGGTGTACGGGCCGCCGAAGGAGTTCTATGACCAGGCTGTCGTCTTCTACGGCTCGGAGGGAAGCTTCGTGACGCTGGGCGACTACGACACCTTTGACTCATCGCTTCGGATATCGAATTCCGCCATGGCGCTTCCGACCGGCATCGGCTCGATAACGGTCGGCGGGGACTACCGCTACGCCCGCCTGGAGAGCTATGTCGACCTGCTTCGCTACGGCGACGGATCGTTGGCGACGCTGCCGACGACGTGGGTCGGTCGGTCGCTCCAGCGGCTGAGCGGGTTTGGCGAACTGAAAGCGCCGCTCGTGCCCTCGCGCTGGCTTCCGAGCTGGATCAAGAGCGTCGAGGCCGACCTCGCGGCCCGCTACACGACATCGGACATCGCGAAAGAGGCCAACCTTGCGCCAACGGGAGCCGTGAAAGTCGACTTCGCCGGAGGCCTGTCGGCGCGCGCCTCCTTCGCCACATCGAACACCTTTCCTCCTCCCGTCTTCAGCCGGGGATATTCGGAAGGGATAAGCACGACCGGGACCGGCGTGGTCGTCTCGACTAAGGTCTTTGACCCGAGGCGCGGCGAGGAGCAGGAGACCGTTCAGGCGAGCGACGCGTTCAATCCCAACCTGGTGCCGGAGGCGGCGGTGACCCAGGCCGCCGGCATCATCTACCAGACGGGCGTCGTGCACCAATTCCGCGCGTCAGTGGACTTTGTGAATACCGTGACCTCGGGGGAGATCGTCTATCTCCAGGCCCCGCAGGTGGTCGATCTTGAGTCCGTCTTCCCCCAGCGGGTATCCCGCGCCCAGGCCTCGCCGGGCGACCCGTTCGGTGTCGGTCCCATCACCTCCGTGCTCACGGGAAACTTCAACCTCGCGTGGCGCCATTCCTACGAGTGGAGCGCGTCCGTGGACTACGCCTGGAACAAATGCATGGGAGGCTCCCTGGAGGCGTACTGCCGGTGGATCTATTTCCCGCGCTACGACCTCGAGAATTTCCCGGGAACGAGCCCCGTGGACGAACTGCGGGCCCCCGACGGCAACGTTTCGGGTCTACTGCCGATGCGCACGAACTTCGGCGCCGGTTGGTCCAACCGGGTCTACGGATTCGGGATGGACGGGCACTATTACAGCGCGCAGATCCTGCCCGTCGTTGAGCAGGCGGTGCAGGGCAGCGACAGGATCGACCCATACTGGCAGCTCGACGCATACCTGCAAGGCGACATCGGCAGATGGATCCCGTGGAAGTCGCCGCACTACGGCCTGAAGGGCCAATTGAGGGTGGACAATGTCTTCGGCGCCAGGCCGCCGAGGTACGCCGACGACCCGACGGGGGTGCAATCCTACACCGACTGGCGGGGCAGGGTCTACTCGCTGTCCGTGACGATGACGTTCTGAGCGGCTGCGCAGGTTTGCGGGTAGCGGGTATGGCCGTGTCAATTGTCGTATGCGTTGGGTGCCCTTGGCACCCGATCCCTCGCCCTGAAACCATCCACCCCACAGGATCGTCTATGCATCATGGCCGACAGCTGCTTAACAACTTTGTCACCCGGAAGGGCGCGCGGGGAACAGGTCCTGCTGTGGCTTGCAGATTGCATGCCGCTCCGGTCGCCAGAAAATGGATTCCCTCGCAGAACCAAAGCCGGCGATTGCAGTCAATGAGGACAGGGGAACCATGAGAGACGTATCCAATCCAGATCCGGTGTCCCAGCATCTTATCCTGGGAGGCCAGAAGCCAATCTCATCGGCCGACGATGCGTCCCTCGGGGATGCGCTCAAGCGCTGCTCGCCTTCGACCCGCGAGGCGGCCCGGGAATTCCGCCGCAGCGGCAACCCCGAATGCCTGCCCGCAATAATCCACGGGCTCGTCGAACACTATGTCGAACCTGACGCGCGCGCAAAGCTCGCGAGCGGCGACGACAACCTCCGGCTGGTCGAGGATCTGGCGATCGACTCCCTGACGATGCTCGAGATCGTGTTTCTTGCCGAGGACGTGCTGCGGATCTCGATAGACAACGATGAGATCCGGCCCTTCCGGACGATGGGCGACGTCAAGAAGTTCATCGCATCAAAGCTGGAGCGGACCGGCCCATAGGAGCGGGATCTGCGTGCTGTCGGGTCTTCTGCGCGTTCAGCCCCGGGTGCAAGTGCGCAGCTCGGGACCGCGGCGAAGCGCGCTGGCTGCACCGCCACTTTCTTGTTTTCTTTCGCGTATGGCGAGGTGATGGTGCTTCTTCCGTGAACACGCGCCCCGCTCTGCTGCTCCTCATCTTGGGTGCCGTCCTCGCCGCCAGCGGCCCGATTGCCGCCCTCGACGCCCCGACAGACAACGCCCCGGCCGCGCAACCATTTTCACCCGCCATCCTTCCCGGCAAGGGCCTGGCGCAGCACCCCTTCCTGTACGCCGGAGAGTGGGACACGCGCAAAGCGGACCAGTCGATGTTCCTCGTGCGCGGCGGCCGGATCGTGTGGTCTGCGTCGATCCCCCTTCATCCCAAGCCGGGCGCCAACCAGGAGTTCGACGACGCGACGCTCCTTCCCAACGGGAACATCATCTTCTCGAGGATGTCCGGGGCCGGGGAGATAAGCCCTGACAAGAAGCTCGTGTGGGATTACCCGGCTCCTCCCGGGACCGAGATCCATTCGATCCAGACGCTCGGCGCCGGCCGCGTCCTGATCATGCGAAACGGGAACCCGGCCCAGGCTATGATCATCAACACCGTGACGGGTGTTGTGGAGAGGGTAATTCCGATCCCCACGACGGTCACGGGCACGCACGGGCAGTTCCGCCATATTCGCATGACCAGGGCCGGGACGCTCCTCATTCCTCACCTGGGAGAGGGTAAGGTCGTGGAGTACGACCTCAACGGGAACGTGCTCTGGTCGGTGCCGGCGAAATCCCCTTGGTCGGCGATCCGGCTCATCAACGGAAACACGCTGATCGCCGGCGACTGGAGCGGGTACGTGCGCGAGGTGAACCCCAAGGGCGAGACCGTCTGGGAGTTAACGCAGGCCGACGTGCCGGGAATCAGGCTCTTCAACACCCAATCCGCGAACAGGCTGGCGAACGGCAACACGGTCGTCACCAACTGGTGCGCCGGCGACAAGAACATGGAGGATTGGCCGAGCACGGTCCAGGTGCTAGAGGTCACGCCAGAAAAGAGGGTGGTCTGGGCGCTTCGCTCCTGGAGGGATCCGGGGGACCTCGGGCCGGCCTCCTCCATCCAGCTCCTCGACGAGCCCGGTGACGCCGAGAGCGGCGGCCAGCAGCGCTAACAGGGTGATGCCGCAAATTTCGATTGATAGCGGTCACCTGCCTTTGGCAGCCTGATGCCCCCAAAACCCAACCCATGAGAAACCGCTACCTCCTCCCGCTCCTAGGAGCGCTCGGCGTCCTTGCCCTTGCGCCCGCCGTCCGCTCGGCCGATCCTGGCGCGGCAGCCGCCCCGCAAGAGAGCCGAGTCCAGTTTCCGGCGACGGACGACGGCCTTCCCGGCGCCGGCCCGTTTCGCCGCGAAGACTGGTTCCAGCACCTCTGGTCCGAGCGGCGCACCGCATGGGCATCCCAGGTGAAGGAAGACCAGGGCGCATTGGTCTTTCTTGGCGACTCGATCACGCAGGGCTGGGGGGATGTCGGAAGCAGCTTTCCGGGAGTCAAGACGGCGAACCGGGGGATCAGCGGGGACACGTCGAGGGGCGTGCTGATCCGCCTCCAGGAGGATGTCGTGGCCCTGAACCCGAGCGGCGTCGTGCTGCTGATCGGCACCAACGACATCGAGTTGAAGGCGGACCCCGCCGTAATAGCCGGAAACGTGAAGCAGGTCATCGCGGCGCTGCGCCAACACAACCCCGCGATGCCGGTGATCCTGTGCGAGGTCTTCCCGAGCTCGCTCACTAAGAACAGGCCCGCGCAAACCATCCGGAAGCTGAACGCGCTCTACATGGAGGCGGCGGCGGACGAGCCTCAGGTCACCGTCCTGGACACGTGGTCCCTCTTTGCGAACCCGCACGGCGATGCGAAGGATGACGAGATGCCCGACCTGCTTCATCCCGATATCGTGGGCTACGCCAAGTGGGCCTCGGCCCTGCGGCCCATCTTCGAGACGTTGGGCCTCGTGCCCGCGTGGCAGGACGAATTCATCCCGGAGTCGGGCTTTGAAAGCCTCTTTGACGGCCACGACCTGTCTGGGTGGGGGTACGCCCAGGGCTCCAAGTTCTGGGGCAAGACGGCGAGCGACGACGGCCGCTACGTGGCAAGAAACGGGCGGCTGATCGTGACGGTTTCGCACAAGGGCCAGGAGAACAGGATTCTCTGGACGACAAAGAAGTTCCCCAAGGATTTCGTGCTCAAGCTCGAGTTCAGGGCGAGCCCGAACGCGGACAGCGGGATCTTTGTCCGCGAGCCGCAGCTGCAGTGCAGGGACTTCATCATCGCCGGCCCGTTTGCGGCGCTGGCCCACTACCACCCGCTCGACTGGAACGAGATTGTCGTGACCGTGAGGGGCGGGCTGGCCCACTGCACCTGCAACGGGGAGGTGATCGTCGACGCGATGCCCGTCCCCCCCACGGGATCCATCGGCCTGGAAAGCGACCACGGCCAGATGGAGTATCGGCGCATCAGGATCCACGAGTCTCCGCACTGAGCGGGGCCCCGCGCGTCTTTCCCTGCAATCCAAACTCCACGCATCCCAGACACTACCGGCATGCCAGTATCAAGACATTTTGCAGGCCGCTCGGTGGTGCGCTGGGGCATCATTGGCTGCGGCGACGTGACGGAGGTGAAGAGCGGGCCGGGCTTCCAAAAGGCGGCCGGCTCGCAGCTCGTGGCGGTGATGCGGCGCAGCGGCGACCTTGCGGCGGACTATGCGAAGCGCCACGGCGTGCCGCGCTGGTATGACGACGCCCGGAAGCTCATCGACGACCCCGAGGTCGACGCCGTCTACATAGCCACCCCCCCTGATTCGCACGCGGATTACGCGCTCTTGGTCGCCGCGGCCGGCAAACCCGCCTATGTGGAGAAGCCGATGGCGCGCCACGGAGCGGAATGCGACCGGATGGTGAAGGCGTTCGAGCGCGAGAACCTGCCGCTCTTCGTCGCCTACTACCGCCGCCGGCTCCCGTGCTTCATGAAGGTGGAGGAGCTGATCAAGTCGGCCGCGATCGGCCGTCTGACAGGCGTCACCTACAGGCTGGCCGAGCCGCATCACCGCAGGGGCGGTATCTGGCGGACCGACCCCACGCTTGCGGGTGCGGGACACTTCCTCGACGTGGGGTCGCACGCGCTGGACCTCCTCGACTACCTCCTTGGCCCGTTGGGGGAGGTGACAGGGACGGCGGCCAATGTCGCCTCGACCTATTCGGTGGAGGACTCGGTGGCGCTCAGTTTCCGCACGGAAGGAGGCGCCCTGGGCTCGATGGTCTGGAACTTTGCAAGCGCCGTAAGCGACGACACGATGCGCCTGTCGGGCACGGACGGGGAGATCACCTTCACCATGTTTCAATCGCGCCCGGTAAGGCTTGAGAACGCGTCCGGGATCCAGCTGTTCGACCTGCCTTATCCGCCCCACGTCGCGCAGCCGCTCATCCAGACCGTGGTCGACGACCTGCTTGGCCGGGGCGTGTGCCCGAGTACAGGGGTGTCGGCGCGTCGCACAACGCGGGTGATGGACAGGGTCCTCGAAGGGTACTACGGCGGGCGCGAGGACATGTTCTGGACCCGTCCTGAAACCTGGCCCGGGCGCAAAAAGGCCTGAGGCACGCTCGCTCGCACGAGCGTTGGGTGGCGCCCCTGGGCCGGTTGTCAGGAGATCGCCCATTAAGGATCCCGGCGCGCCTGAGACGGGAGACCCGTTTCCGCCGGCCCTCTCGAGGCGGGCATACTCCTCGGGGAAGACCTCGGAACGGATGCGCTCGACGGTCTTGGAGTGGTCCCATTCGTGCGAATAGGGCCTCCATCCGAATCCGTCGAAGAACGCGTTGATCTGCGTGAAATGCAGATCGATCGAGTCATTGACCCAGGCCTGGACCGCTCGCAGAGCTGCACGACGACATGGGACGTGCGGCCGAGCTCGCGCATCGCGTGAACAACCTTCGCACGCCGCTGTGGCTCTGCAAGGGCCTGCAATAAGAAGACGCAGGGCCCTGGAGCCGCCTGTATTTGAAACGGAGTGAGCGGGCGGCCGGGTGTGGTCTCGCCTTGGGCGCGTCGGCCCTCAGGCAAGCTGCCTTGAGGCGGTACGCATGAGGCTGCCGATCGGAAGCTGCCGCGGACACGCGCGCTCTGCGGCGGAGTAGTCGAGGTGCGCAAGCGCCGACCGCACTTCCGGAGCGAGCTCGGCGTACAGCGTGCGCGCATCGAGCTCTGTGTAGTGGTCCTGGTACATCAGGTACCGGAGCACGTCGCGCACGGGCGCCGCGCCAGCGAGGGCGGATTCGCAGAGACGGCTGCAACCGCCGCAGTAGGCGTTGCAGGTTGCGTCGGCATGGCGCCGCAGCGCGTCGCGCTGGGCGATCGGGAGCGAAGCCTGGTCCAATGCCGCAGCCACATTCTGGCGGAACACCTTCAGGTTTGGCATCTGCACGCAGGCAACGGAGATCTTCGGGTTGTCCATCACCGCCTTCAACTTTGCCTGACCGGGCGTGAAACCCCTGCCGCTGATCGCGTCGAGGAGCGCCGCCTGCGCGGGCGTGTCGAATCCAAGCCGCGCACCCTGTGTCTTCATCGCAGTCAGCCCGACTCCTGCAGCGTGGCACGCGTCGACCGCTGCCTTCATCTCGTCCGTCTCCATCAGGCGGTAGTTGTACGTGAACATCACGCCGTCGATCCACCCAAGCTTCGCGGCGCTGCTGAGGCAGCGCTCCATGTTGCTGTGCGTGCTGAAGCCGAAGAAGCGGATCTTGCCGCTCTTCTTAGCCGACTCGGCCCAGGCCCTTATCTCGGGCTGGTCGACCCGGCTAATGTCATCCATGCCGTGCAGGAAGTAGAGGTCGACGTGGTCGGTCTTGAGGCGCTCCAGCGACTGGGCCAGCAGGCGCGTCATGTCATTCGGCCCGCGCGCCCCCGAGGCCTTGGTGACGAGGAAGATCTCCTTCCGCGCGTCGGAGTTGCTCCCGAGGAACGATCCTATGCCGATTTCGCTGCGGCCGTTGGCGTAGTTCACGGCGGTGTCCCAATAGGTCACGCCGTGGTCAAGCGCCTGCCGCAGAATGACCAGGTTGTCGGCGATATCGAACATGCAGCCGAGGCCGAGGGCCGGCACGTCGACGCCGGATCGGCCGAATTTCCTGCGCGGGATGGACGGGCTCGGCGCGGCCGCCCAGCTGATGGCCGGAAGCAGCAGCGCCCCTGCGCCGAGCGCCGCGGACGTTTGCAGAAACCGGCGGCGGGTGAGTGGATTCTGGTTTGTGTTCATGGGAAAGGGGTCAGCCGGAGCGCTCGGCGAGCAGCACGGCGTGCCGGGGGTCGCGCGTCTCGTTGTCGGCGGTCACGCGGATAGCCCTAAGGCCGCTCATCGGGCATTCATGCTCGCACACGCCGCAGCCGATGCAGAGCGAGGGATCGACGACCGGCCGCTGCAGCCGGACCTGCACCTCGGCGGCCGTGCCGGGCGTCACGGCCTCAAGCAGCTTCTCAGAGGGGTCGAAGGAGAGCGTGTCCTCGGTGTTGGCGACAATCGGGCGCCCGCGCTCTTCGCCCTCTAGTTTGCAGAGGTAATCGCCTGATGCCAACCGGCCGGGAGTCAGCCTCGCGCCGCGCACCGCCAGCGTCGCGCCGTTTGCCGAGACGACCTGGAACACGCCGTCGCGCACGGTCTGCTCGACCTCCGTCACATAGATTGCCTTCGGTGTGACCGGGCAGTTTTCCTGGCACACGATGCAGGGCCTGTCCATCGCCCACGGCAGGCAACGGCCTCGGTCGACGGACGCGAGTCCGATGCGCACGGGGCCTGCCCGTTCGAAGTCGCCGTGGCCCTGCTTCTGGTCGAGGGTCATGGGCCGTATCGCTCCGGTCGGGCACGCGCAACCGCATGCAATGCAGTTGAGCTGGCAGCCGCTCGTGCCGATCCGGTTGTTGAGCACGGGCGTCCAGAGCGCCTCCCAGCCGTGCTCCATCATGGCCGGCTGAAGGACATTCGTCGGGCAGACGCGGACGCATTCGCAGCACTTGACGCAGCGCGCAAGGAACTCCTGCTCGGCCACAGAGCCGGGCGGCCGTACGAGCGCGGGCGACCATGCCCTTCCGGTCGCGGCGCCAAGGCGCGAAAGGGGGGCCGCAGCTAGACCGGCCAGAGCCGCGACCACGAAGCCGCGCCGCGAGACGCCATGGCCCGTCACTTCGCCGCCCGGCGACGGCCGCGCCACATATCCCAACGGGGTGACGTTCGGGCAGTTGTCGAGGCAGTTCATGCACATCAGGCACTCGCTCACCCGGATCGGGCCCATGGGGTTGCATGCACCCTCGCAATCGACGTCGCAGAGCGCGCACTCATTGCACTCCTCGCCGGTCTTGCCGATGCTCCACAACGTGCGTCGCGCAAGGACGCCTAGCAGCGCGCCGAGCGGGCAGAGAAACCGGCAGTAGAAGCGGGGCACCCACAAGTTCAGCAGCACGAATGCAATGAAGAGGCCACCGATGAGCCCCGCTCCCGCCGCGAACCGGCCGCCGGGGAAGATGCGCTCGAACCCGAGGTCGGCTGATGGAAGCACGACGAGGTTAACGCTTCGGTGCAGGAGCGAGATAGGGTCGAGCAGCCCGGTTTGCAGCGATCCAACGAAGGCACTGCCCGCCGAGAGCGCCGCGGCGGCCAGGAAGGCCACGAGCAAGTAGTATTTTACGGCCTGCGCCGGACGGTAGGCGTTGGCGGCCATCATTTCCTTGGGACGGCGGACGCGCCTGCCGAGCCAGCCCACGAACTGGTGAATCGTCCCGAACGGGCACACAAAGCCGCAGAACACGCGGCCGAAGAGGATCGTAAGGGCCACCGTTGCCAATGCCCACCCGAACCCGGGGTGAAAGGAATGCGTCGTCAGGGTCGTTCCGATTGCGGCGAGCGGGTCGAGCTGAAGGAACCACGAAATCGGCCAGCCGCGCCACTGCGCCCATCCGGTGCCAACGGTCGCAACGACCGTCAGCCAGAGGAAAGTGGCGAGAAAGAAGATCTGCGCGATGCGGCGTGCGGTCGTGATCTTCATGACACATCGTCGCGCGCGGGCCGCAGCGCGCCGAAATCGGTCGTCCCGCAGCCGAGCTTCGCCGCGCGAGAAAGGTAGGGGAGATCGTGGAAAGTCCTTCCAAGCAGCGTCGCCCCGAAGGAGTCGGCGGCAACCGGGTCTGTGCTTACGACGAGCGTGTGCGTGGGTTTCAGGTCGGCGAGCGAGCCCCCGGTGGGGCCGTTTGTCAGCATGCTCGTCGTGCCATCCAGAACGACAAAGGTAGGCCGCACCAGCTGCGCGAGCTCAACGATGATTCCGTTAATGTCCTGGTGAAACTGGTTCCTCCTGCCGCCCAGCAGCCCGTACCAGTTCTTGATCGTCATGGACGCTCCAGCTCGGGCGTGGTGTTTCACGGGCGCCACGCCGATGAGCTTCGTCACGCCGCGGAACGGCCCGAGCAGCATCGGCCAGTCCCGAATGAGGCGTCCTCCGGGCAGCGAACCCGCGGAGAAGTCGGCGGCGCGTGGCAGGATGACCGTTCCGCCCGCCGCACCGACCGCCGCGCTGATTCCCGACAGGGCGAAGCAGCTCTCGGGATCGTTGATCGGGTTGTCCGTCACGAGCACGGCGGCGGCGCCCGCCCCCCGGCAGAGGCGGACAAGCTCGGCGGCGACGTCGGGATGGGTGGTGGCGGATAAGATGGCGGGCGCGGCAAACGCGGCGTTCACCTTAACAAGCACTCGGTCGCCGCGCTTGATGAACCGCTCGATGCCGCCCATCGCCTCGACCGCGCGGCGAAGCATCCGGGTGCGATCGGAGCCGGTGACGATGGCCATCCCTACGCCGGCGCCGTGCACGGAGAAATCGGGAAGCGCCGCGGCCTGGGCCTGGCGGCCCATGGGGCCCGGCGGATGGCGATCCCACAGCCATGCGGCGAGTCCGCCCGTGGCCGCGATGGCCGCACCCGTCTTGAGCGCACTGCGGAGAAAGGCGCGCCGTGTCTCCTCGGGGCCGGGCTGCGGGAATAAGGGAGGCGCGCTCATGGCTTCCGCCTGAGGGTTTCGTCGAGCCTCCGCAGCCAGCGCTCGGCACTTTGGCGGCTGGGCGCTTGGTGCACTCCGGCAAGGTAGGCGCCCGTGCTAAATACTCCTTCGAACGATCCACCGCCGTCTATGACCACGGATCCGGCCGGCATCGAGGGCTTAGCGACCTCCTTGCCGCCGCAGTCGTTGATGAAGAATCCGCGGAGCGCTGCGGCCGCCCCGGCCGCGTCGCCCGCGCTCGCTTTCCGGGCAAGGAACAGCGTGAGCTCGTCCTTTCCGTCGCTGAAATGCGCGACATACACGTTGCCAAGCCCGTCGAAGCCGAAGACGTCCGAGCTCAGAAGCGTCACGCTTCCGGCTACGAGACCCTCGCGCGGAAACAACGCCTCATCGGTGCTTACATCCGCGTGGGCCAGGACGGGGGTCGCGCCGACGTAGGCCTTCGCGAGCGAGGCAGCCGCATCGATTGTCGGCGGCGCATCGTCGGTGGCGACCACCTCAACATAGAAAGACCCGTGAACGAATGCGATCTCGTTACCCGCGCGGTACGCGTAGTCGGCAAGCTGGATGTCCGTGACATCGGAGCGCCTCTGAGAGCTGTAGACCGAGAACGCGTTTGACGGGCTTCCCATGTCGAAGACAAACATCTCAATCCATGTCGAGGGGGAGGAAGCGAGCGCCGTCCGCTGGCACCGCAGACCCACGACGCCGGCGGAAAGGTACACCTCGGCCTTGCCGTCTATCTTGTCGGACAATGTTGCGGGCGTGAACGCCTCCGTGGCGCTCATCGGCCGCAGGGTGGCCGGCAGGGGCGAGACAAGGTCCTGCGCCTTCTTGTGCGGGGGTTCGGCCGCGGCGTGGCCTTTGGCTTCGTGGAACGCGATGCTAACCGCGGGGGAGAACCGCGACTGAGCGTGGACCAGCCACGCAAGCGTCACGCCGAGAACAACGCATACGGCCGCTGCAGCCGCGCTTTCGCGCGCCGATGGGAGGCGTCTCGACGACGATATTGCCATGTGACGGGTGCGGACGGATAGAGCGGAAAGGCAATGCCCGGCCGGACACGCGCCAATATTGAGGGCACCGGCTGGCGCCTACACTGCATCGGTTGGCGAATGCAGTGCATAAATTGGCATTTGCACTGCGCGAAACTTGGCTTCCGCGTTGAGAAGCACAGCGCTGCCGTGCGATTCGGCATGAGCCGAAACGGGTCTGCGGCCGCCTTGGAGCGGCTTCGCGGGCTACGCGGCCGCAGGACCCCCGCCGGAGGCCCCTGGCGGGCGGCAGCGCACGGCAATCTCGTTGATCAGAACAAGGATCACGATCCCGGGAATCGCGGTCGCGACGCTCTGCGCCGCCCACGCAAGCGCCGCTTGGCCGTTGATCAGGACGGGAAAGGTCGCCACCACCACCACTGCCACGGCCATGGCGGAGAGATAGCCCGCGACGGCCAGAAACCCGCGCGCGCCCGTCCGAGCAACGAGCGCCTGCAAGGCGCAGACGAAGCCCAGCAGTTCGACGGTCATCGTAACGGCGCCGAGGGGCGCGGGATGGGAGGTCAGCGCCCAGTTGAGCCAAGGCGCCATGAGCGCGACCACAAACGCCGACGGCGCTCGCCCCCAGAGAACCGCGAGCAGGGGGGCATAGAACATCGGCAGCAGCCTGGGGCCCAGCCTTGCCGTCTCCGGCACCGGGAGAATGTGGATTAGGAACGGAAACATCACCGAAAGGCAGAGGAGGACCCCCAGCTCGCGTACGAGCGACAGGGTCACGAACGGGGAGGGCCGGACCGCGCCGGCAGGTGAGGTCTCAGGCATGGTGTTCGGCGCGAGAGGAGCGTTCGAGGGCTCCTCGGACGGCGCTCGCCAGAAAGCTGTCGACGCCGTCTTCGATCTCAATCCGCTCCAGTCCCGCGCCGCGAAGAAGCGGCTCCAATTCGCGCGGATGCGGCAGAAGGTGGCCAGCCAGAAAGGATGGCCCCCGCTGGTGGAGCGAATTCACGAACTCCCTGCTGTGGGTATGCGCGATCCAGAACGAGCCCCCAGGCCGCAGGGCCGCCACAAGACGTCGGGTGATTGTCGCCTGCGGCACGAGGTGGGGAAACACGTTGAAACACACGATATGGTCGAATGAACCGGCGGCAAGCTGCAGCGTCTCAGCCATGGCAGCGCACAGCGTCACATGCGGGGGTAGATTGCGCGCTTCCGCGAGCCTCATCAGCCGGGCCGAGCCATCGAACGCGAGCACGTGCCCCTTGGGACCCGTCTGGGCGGCCAGGATCTCGGTAAGGCGGCCGGAGCCGCATCCGGGCTCCAGCACCCGGTCCCCGGGCCTTATGCGCCAGCGCAGCGCGAATGCGTCCACCGTCCTGCGCTCATCGGTCGAGAACGTGCTCCACCGGGCATCGGCGGCCAGCATGTCGAAGCAATTCGCGGGTTCGTCGGGCATGGCTGCAACCGTGCCAAGAAAACAGCATGCCTTCACTTGTCGCAATCTAATCTCGGGGAGCGGCGACGCCGGATCGCAACGCGAGAGCGCTCGTGCGGGATCATGGCCTCAACCCGACGCCCGGCGCGAAACGCCGGCGCAGAATCCCCATGCAAGTCCTGCTGCGAACCCCGTGGCGTGGGCCCCGACGTCGATATGGATACCTCCTGCGCCAAACAACCCTAGGAGCACGACTCCTGCCGCCAGCGGCGCCAGGACCGCCCGCCAGCCGCGCCCAGGGGCATCCTGACCAATGGTACGCATCGCTCGACCGGTGAGGAGCCCAAGGGCGGCAAAGATCGCGGTCGACGCACCCAGCGACAGGTACGGACCGGGATAGTTCAGGGCGGCGATCGCCAGGTTTCCCGTGGCGGAGGCGATCGCCAAGAGCAGCCACCCCTGCCGGCGCCCGATTGTCGAGAGCACGGCGGCAATGGCGAAGATCCCGCTCAGCACGTTCGAGATCAGGTGCCCGAGGTCGGCGTGAAGGAAGAGCGCGGTGCCGAGCCTCCACCATTCGCCGCGGTCGAATACAGCCTGCGTGTCCAGCGCGCCGGCTTCCTCCAATCGATCGGGCCATCGCCCCTGGGCGAGGTAGACCAGGGCGACCGCGACAGCCCAAAGCATGGGTGTGGCGAGTTCGAATTTGCGCACCTCACCCCGTGCCGGAGGCTTCGGCGGCCAGCCGACGCTTTCCCGGTCGAAGCAGGAGAGCTCTCCCCGGACGTCGTCAAGCACGCTCGGCTCCACGAGCAGACGGTAGCCTCCGTCAGAGCTTAGAAGCCAGTACGGACAACCCATCGCAAGGACGACAAGCCCGTGCTCAAACCCGGCTGCCGCCGTCGGGTAAACCCCGGCCTCGGCGAGGTCCAAGGGGATTGGGTCGCCGGCCGTGTCACCAGGAGGGTTCGGAGGCGGCATCGGGGGGGATTATGCGCTGCGCCAACCGCGCTTCGAGGGGTAAGAGACCCTGCGGGGGAGGGGGCGCGGCCTCATTTCCAAGCCTGCCGGCGGACCTCGCGCGGCGAAGTTCCCTGGCTTCGCTTCACGAGGCGTGAGAAGTGAAACGGGTTCTTGAACCCGCAAAGAGAGCTGATCTCGGCGACCGTGAGCCCGGTGTCGCGCAGCATCGATACGCCCCGCTCCACACGGGTCCTCCAGAGGTAGCGGGCCGGACTTGTGCCCAGGTGCCGGCGGAAGCGCTGGTTTAGCCCGCTCGCCGAGCAGCCGGCTGCGACACGGGCGCGGGCAAGGCAGCTCTCATCGCCAAAGTACTCCTCGATGCAGGCCATCGCGCGGCTGAGCCCCTCGTCCTGCCTCGCTCGGTGCGGCCAGAGCGCGGCCTGGTGCAGAAACTCTGCGAACAAAGCCAGGCCCAGGTGCTCGACCACGAGGCCTGCGGCGGGGCCCGTGACGCGGCGGGATCCCTGCGCGACGGAGAAAAGGCGGCGCATCATCTCCGAGCAGGGCACCATCCTCGGCGCCCTGGCCAGGCGCCGGCGCAGATTGGCTGGCATGAAGCCGGGCCGGATCGAGCACCAGACGTGGTCGGTCCCCTGCTCGGAGGAGAAGATGAAATGCTCCCGGTGGCCCGGAAGGAACAGCGTCGCGTGCTCGGTCGGAAGGGGAAGCGTCTCATCATCCACGGTCACCCGCCCTCCGCCGGCCTGCAGCACGACGATCTGGTAGTCGCGCTGGCGCCGCGGTCCGCAATAGCCACCGGGGATATATTTGACGCGGCCAAAATCGACCTGCGGAGTCCGGATCTGCCGGTTGACCCAGGCGTAATCCTTGCCGTGGTAATTGCCCATGCCTACCGGCTTGGACGACGCGTCGGCGCTGTCAACCGTTCTTGTCGCCCGGGATATGTTTTTCATCCGCTGGGGCATGGCCATTCACGCCCGATTCTGCTAGAAATTGCGCCTATGACCGGTCGGCAACGACTTGCCGCCTCCCTGGCGCATCGATCCCCCGACCGCGTGGCCGTCGACTTTGGCGCGTCGTTCGTGACGGGCATTCATGTTTCGGCCGTCACCCGCCTTCGGCGCCAGGTGGTTGGCGACAGCGGGTTTCGAGTGAAGGTGAACGAACCGTACCAGATGCTTGGCGAGATCGACGACGAGCTTCGGGCGGCATTGCCGATCGACGTCATTGGAGCCCAGGGGCGCAAGTCGATCTTTGGCACGGAGTCGCGCGACTGGAAGCCGTTCACGCTCTTCGACGGCACCGAATGCCTTGTGCCCGGGCAGTTCAACGTCACCGCCGCCCCCGATGGCGGCTGGCACATCTACCCCGAGGGCGACACGTCGGCCCGGCCAAGCGGGCACATGCCAAAGGGCGGGTATTTCTTTGATACGATTGTCCGCCAGCCGCCGGTCGACGAAGACCGACTCGACCCAGCGGACAATCTTGAGGAGTTCTCGATCCTCAATGATGCGGACCTCGACTATTATCGCGCGCAGAAGCACCAGTTCGAGGAGCGCGGCGACCTCGGCACCCTCCTCGTGATCCCGGGCTCCGCCTTCGGCGACATCGCGCTTGTGCCGGCACCGTTTCTCAGGAACCCCAGGGGGATCCGCGACATCGAGGAGTGGTATGTGTCGACCGTTGCGAGGAAGGATTATGTCCTGGAGGTGTTTGAGCGGCAGTGCACCATCGCGGAGCAGAATCTCCGCACCCTGATCGACCTCTTCGGCGATACGGTCCAGGTCGCCCTGCTCACGGGCACGGATTTCGGAACGCAGCGCGGGCTGTTCATCTCGCGGGAGGCTTACCGCACGCTCTACCAGCCCTTTCACCGCCGGCTGAACGATCTGATCCACCGCCGCTCGTCCTGGAAGACGTTCATCCACTCATGTGGCGACGTCTATCCGCTGATCCCGGACTTCATAGCGGCGGGCTTTGACATCCTCAACCCCGTGCAGTGCTCCGCGGCCGAGATGGATCCCCGGCGCCTGAAGCGTGAATTCGGACGCGACATCACGTTCTGGGGCGGCGGCATCGACACCCAGCACACGCTTGCCTTCGGAACCCCCGACGAGGTCTACCGGCAGTGCCGGGAGAGGATAGACATCTTCGGCCCGGAAGGTGGATTTGTCTTCGACGCGATTCACAACGTCCAGGGGCCGACGTCGGCGGAGAAGATGCTCGCCATGTTCAGGGCCGTCCGCGACAGCGCCCTCAGCTGAGCCCTGTCCCCCCATGGCCCAAGATCCGCCTAGTCCAAGCCCCGCCGAGGTCAACCTGCGCTACCTCGTTCCCATCTGCCTAGTTGCGACGGTCGGAGGCTTGCTGTTCGGCTTCGACACGGGGGTCATTTCGGGCGCGATCGAGCCGCTGACCGCGCGGTTTGGCCTGGGCAACTTCATGAAGGGGTGGGTGTCAGGCTGCGTGCTCACCGGGTGCGCGGCGGGCGTCCTGCTCGTGGGGCCGCTTTCAGACCGCTTTGGGCGTAAGCCCGCCCTGTTCCTTGCCGCTCTCATGTTCATCGCCTCGGCTGTCGGCACCTCGCTTGCGCCGCAGATCTGGGTCTTCATCGGCTTCCGCTTCATTGGCGGACTGGGCATCGGCATCGCCTCGATCTCAACCCCGATGTACATCGCCGAGATCACGCCGGCGCACATCCGAGGACGCATGGTGGCCGCAAACCAAATCGCCGTCGTAGGAGGAATCACGGCTACCTCGTTCGTCAACTACTTCGTCGCCCAGGGCCGCGACCAGCAGTGGCTGATCGACACCGGCTGGCGCTGGATGTTCGCAACGGGCCTCGCGCCGTCCCTGGTGTTCTGCCTTCTGCTTGTCCCGATCCCCGAAAGCCCGCGATGGCTAATCGAAATGAAGCGCGAGGATGCGGCGAAGGCCATCCTTGCAAAGGTGGGGGGCGCCGCTTTTGCGCAGGCTGAGTCCTCCAGCATAAGGGCAGCGATCTCCGAGGAGCAGGGCACGTGGGGGTCGCTGTTCTCGCGCCAGCTCCGCCGCCCGCTTCTCATGGGCGTCGCGCTGGCCGTGCTGCAGCAGGTCACCGGAATCAATGTCTTCATGTATTTTGGGGCCACCATATTCAGGAGCCTGAGCGCCTCCACCGGAGTGGACGCGGGGCTCTTGCAGCAGGTGATCATCAACGGTGCGGGCATCCTCTTTACCGTGGTCGCGATTGCCACCGTGGACCGATGGGGCCGCCGGCCGCTCATGCTCCTCGGCGCCACCGGAATGGGCTTGAGCCTACTGGTGATGGGCGCGATGGCCCAGCGAATGGCCGACCCCGGCTCGGGCAGCGGCTGGATGCTCCTCTTCATTGTGCTCTACATAGCCGCCTTCGGCCTTTCGGTCGGCCCGGTTACCTGGGTGATACTGGCGGAGATCTTTCCGACGGCCGTGCGGGGCCGGGCCCTCGGGCTTGCGACCTTCTTCCTCTGGGTGGCCGACTACGCCGTCACGCAGACCTTCCCGATCATGGATGCGAAGGGCCAGTGGTTCGTGCGGAATTTCAACCACGCGTTTCCCTTCTACCTTTACGCGGCCTTTTGCGCCGTGCTTGTGCTGGTGGTGTGGCGGTTCGTGCCGGAGACAAAGGGCCGGACGCTCGAGCAGATCGAGCAAGGCTGGAGCCGTTGATTGTCCCCAATGCCATGATTCCGTCCACCGCACTCATCGCATGCCGCGTGCTGGAGGCCGAAATCGAGGCCCTTTCCCGGGGGGCCGCCCACATCGTGAGGCGCGAGTTCTTCGAGATCGGCCTGCACGACCAGCCGACCCGGCTTCGTTCGCTGCTTGCGGGCGCGATCGGGCGCGCCGAGGACGACCCTAACGTGCAGCAAGTCGTGCTCGTGTATGGCCTCTGCGGCCTTGCGCTCGTCGACCTGGCCCCGCGCCGCTGCCCGCTCGTGGTCGCCCGCGCGCACGACTGCATC
The DNA here is from genome assembly GCA_964534685.1 of uncultured Opitutaceae bacterium. Classification (GTDB taxonomy): domain Bacteria; phylum Verrucomicrobiota; class Verrucomicrobiia; order Opitutales; family Opitutaceae; genus Palsa-1447. The sequence continues at coordinate 15,774 of CAZHPC010000010.1, read as the reverse complement.
ACGCTCTTTCTCGGCAACAAGGAACGCTATGCGGCGACCATGCGGGACGAACCGGGGACGTACTGGTATTCCCCGGGGTGGAACAAGGCCCGCCGGGTGCCGGGCCCCGAGCGCGAGGCCGCGCTTCGCAGGGAGTACACGGCGAAGTTCGGCGCCGAGGAGGCGGAGGCGCTCATGGAGATGGAGCGCGCCGCCTTCGCGCAGCACACGACGGCCGGATACGCGGACCTCGGCCTGCCCGGGGACGAAGAGAACCGGCGCTACGCCGAGCGGTGCGCGCAGTCACTCGGCTGGCGTTTTCAGGGGCACAGGGGAGATCCCTCGCTCTTGCGCGACCTGCTGCACGGACCGTGGGACGGCGAGCGGTTCCTAACCGTGCATCCAGGCGAGCGGATTGCGCACTCGGCCGACGCCGCCATTATCAAGGCGATTCCTGCGCGGCGCGAAGACGGTCCGGGGCAGGAATCAAGAACTCAGCTGTCCGGCGAGGGTCGGCCCGCGATCGGGCACGCGCCATGAGCGACAATCGCCGCGCCACCGCCCCGTCGCTGCCGCCTGCGAGGCTGGACTACAGCCTGGTTGGCGTGAACGCGGCCCTAGCCGTCGAGAAGGGGCTTGCCGAGGCCGACTGGTATCAATGCAAGGTCCCGCGCGCCACCATGCGCGGGCTCCTCGAGCGCCGTGACGGCCCGGCGGTGCGCGACACTCTTATCTGGTTCGGCCTCATTTTCGCGTCCGGCTACGGGGTTTATGCGCTTTGGGGCACGTGGTGGGCGGCGCTCCCTTACGCGATCTACTCGTGCCTGTACGCCTCCACCTCCGACTCCCGGTGGCACGAGGCCGGGCACGGCACCGCCTTCAGGACCGACTGGATGAACACCGCTCTCTACGAGATCGCGTCGTTCATGATCATGCGGGAGTCGACCGTGTGGCGCTGGAGCCACACACGGCACCACAGCGACACGATCATCGTGGGACGGGACCCCGAGATCGCGGTGCCGCGGCCGCCGAACCTGAAGATGATGGTCTTGGGCTTCTTTGGCCTGCCGACGTACCCGCGGTATTTTGGGCGCATCCTGATGCATTCCATCTGCCGAATGGGGGCGGACGAAAGGACCTACATTCCGGAAAGCGAATTTCGGAAGATCTACCGCAAAGCCAGGATCTACGTCCTCATCTATGCCGGCGTAATCGGCCTCGCGCTCGAGACCCGCAGCATCCTGCCGCTCCTCTATGTGGGCCTCGTCAACATCTTCGGCTCATGGCTGGTGACCGTTTATGGCCTTACGCAGCACGCAGGTCTCGCCGAGAACGTGCTCGACCACCGTCTCAACTGTCGGACGGTGTACATGAATGCCGTGAACCGGTTCCTGTATTGGAACATGAACTACCACGTTGAGCACCATATGTTTCCGCTGGTCCCGTACCACGCGCTGCCCGACCTGCACGAGGTGGTAAAGGACGACATGCCCGCGCCTTACCCCGGCGTGCTCGCCGCTTGGCGCGAGATCGTCCCGACGGTGCTCAGGCAGGCGAAGGATCCGGCGCACTACATAAGGCGGCGGATTCCGGACGCCAGGCCGTGGCGTTCCGATCCCGGCGCCGGTCATGCTGGAAACATGGCGGCCGGTGCCGACGGGTGGGTCGAGGTCTGCGCCGCCGCCGACCTCGGCCCGGACGACGTCATCCGGTTCGACTGCGGCAGGCGGACCTACGCCCTCTGCCGAGATGCCGAGCATAGGCTCTTCGCGACCGACGGCGTATGCACGCACGGCAACACCCATCTCGCCAACGGCCTCGTGAAGGGCGGGATGATCGAGTGCCCCAAGCACAACGGCCGCTTCAACCTCGCCGACGGATCGCCGGCGCGCGCGCCCGTCTGCAGGGGCCTTGCCATCTACCCCCTGGAGGAGCGGGGCGGCCGCCTCTGGCTGAACGTGCTAAGGCCCGGTGGGGCCGGCGCTCGCACGCCTAAGACCTTTTACCTCCGGGTGTCGAGCAACCGCAGCGTGGCAACCTTCATCAAGGAACTCGTGCTCGAGCCCGTCGTCCCGGACGAGACGATCGCATTCATGCCGGGCGATTACCTGCAGATCGACATCCCCTCCTACAGCCTCATCCGATTCGGCGAGTTTGAGATCCCCGAGCCGTACGCGGCGGTGTGGAGGGCACAACACGTATTCGACCTCGAATCCCGAAACCCCGAGACCGCCCGTCGCAACAACTACTCCCTGGCGAGCAACCGGCAGCTGGAGCGATCGCTGCGCTTCAACGTGCGCATTGCAACGCCGCCCCCTGGGCAGGACTGCCCGCCCGGCGTGGGCTCCGCCTACGTCTTCAACCTGAAGCACGGCGACGCCGTCACGGCGATAGGACCCTTTGGCGACTTCCATATCAAGCCGACGGGTCGGGAGATGGTCTACATCGGCGGCGGCGCCGGGATGGCTCCTCTGCGCGCGCATCTCTCCCATCTCTTTGAAAGCGATAACACAGCCCGGAAGGTGTCCTATTGGTACGGGGCGCGGTCGAGGCAGGAGCTGTTCTACGAAGATTACTTCGAGGAACTGGCGCGGCTGCACCACAACTTCACCTTTCAACCGGCGCTCTCCTCGCCGCTACCCGGAGACGACTGGGAGGGGCACGTTGGCCTGATCCACGACGTGGTGCGGGAGCACCATCTGCGTGGGCACGCGAATCCGAGGGCGGTCGAATACTACCTCTGCGGCCCGCCGATGATGGTGAGGGCCTGCAGGAAGCTGCTCGGCGAATTCAACGTTCCAGAGGATCAGATTGCCCACGACGAGTTCTAAGGCCCCACGCACCGAATGGATCCGCAAACCATGATCCCCGTGATTATCGACCTGCACACGCCGGACAAACGCGATAGCCTCGCGGTTCCCGGCGCCGAGGCGGTGCTTGCGCTCACCGAGCTGCTCGCACGCAGGGGATTCCCGCTGAATACGCGCTGCGGCGGCCGCGGATTGTGCGGCGGATGCGAGGTCGAGCTGCGCGCGGGTTCGCTTAGGCGCGCGGCCGACGGTGTGCGCATCGGCGCGCTCGCAAAGGCGCGTCTGAGGTCGTGCCAGATGCGACTCTGCGGTGAAAGTGTCGAGCTGGAGGTGCCGGCAAGCTCGCTCCTGCGCCACCAGCCCGCGGTGGTGTCGGAGTTCCGCCTCAACATCCCCTGGGCGCACGATCCGCTTGCCCCTGTGGCGAGGTACGGAACGGCCGTGGACGTCGGAACGACCACGGTCGCCCTGCTGCTTTGCGACCTCGCCACCGGCGAGGTGGTAGGGGAGGCGTCGGCTTTCAACGCGCAGATCCGCTTCGGAGAGGACGTGGTCACACGGATCCAACTGTGCAGCGCCGAGAAAGGGGCGCTTGGTCAGCTGCAGCGCGCCGTGGCAGAGGAGACCATCATGCCTCTCCTGCGGGAGGCCTGCAGTCTGGCGGGCGTGACTCCCGGCGACGTCGGCGCGATGGTCGTCTCGGGCAACACCACCATGCTGCACCTGCTGGCTGGCGTGGATCCGACGCCCATGGGCGTCCATCCCTTCCGGCCCGCCTTTCTTGGGTACCGCGTCCACCCGCCGAAGGACCTCGGCCTGGAGTTTGGAAACAGGTCCGCACGCGTGCATCTGCTGCCGGGGCCTGCCGCCTACGTCGGGGCGGACCTCGCCGCCGGCATGATTGCAACAGGCATGATCTACGACGAGGGCCCGGTGCTGTTGATCGACGTCGGCACCAACGGCGAGATCATCGCCAAAGCAGGCAACCGGCTGATCGGCTGCGCCACCGCCGCAGGACCCGCGTTTGAGGGCGCGGGCCTCACGAGCGGCATGCGCGCCGTCGACGGCGCAATCGAGCGGATACGGCTGCGGGAGGAGCCCTTTGGGGTGGAGCTCGGGCTCATAGGCGCAACAAACCGGCCGCTTGGCATCTGCGGGTCCGCCTATGTGGACTTCCTATGGGAGGCGCGTCGTACGGGCGTCCTGCAGGCCAATGGCCGGTTCGACAGCGCCTTCTGCATGCGGGCGGGTGACGTCGTCCAGGTTGACAAGTACGGGCGCAAGCTGCTGCTGCATGCGCTTGGAGCGTCGGGACCGATTTGGATTTCCGAGCTCGATGTCGCCCGGCTCCTGCAGGCAAAAGCCGCCATAGCCGCAGGCACGGCGACGCTGCTGCATCTGCTCGGCGTGGCCCCGCGCGAGGTGAAGCGGATCTACCTAGCGGGCGGATTCGGCTTCCACCTTTCGCTTGAGCACGCGATCGGCTGCGGGCTGCTCCCCGGATTTGAAGCCGGGCAGATACAGGTCGTCGGCAACACCTCGCTCGGCGGCGCCTTCCTCGCATTGAACGACCGCAAACTCCTCGGGGAGATGGTCGGCGCCTGCAGCGCTATGGAGGTGATCGAGCTCAATCTTCAGCCCGGATTCGAGGACGCCTTCATTGACCACCTGGCCCTTCCCTAAAACCGCCGCAGCCCCTACCTGCAATGCACCCACCTCCACGTCCTCGCCTGACGGCCTTCCTTATGCTAGCATCAAGATTGTTCCCAAAAACGCTCCAATTATGACAACTGTCGAACTACTTTTCCAGGCCGTCATCAACGGCAAGAGCAAGGACGCGAAGGCCCTCACCCAGCAGGCGCTCGACGAGGGAGCCAAGCCTGGCGACCTGGTTGACAAGGCGCTGGTCCCGGCGATGGCTGCAGTGGGGGAGAAGTTCAAGAACAACGAAATTTTCGTACCCGAGATGCTTGTCTCGGCCCGGGCGATGAAGGAGTCGATGAGCGTCCTGGAACCGCGGCTTCTGGCCGCGGGCATCACGCCGAAGTACACAGCCGTGATCGGAACCGTGCAGGGCGACCTTCATGACATCGGCAAGAACCTTGTGGCGGTCATGTGGAAGGGGGCGAACTTCCGCGTCATTGACCTCGGCACGAACATTGCGCCCGCCAGTTTCGCGAAGGCCGTCAGCGAGCACCGGCCCCATCTTGTCGGGCTGTCGGCGCTCCTCACGACGACGATGCCGGCGATGGTCGAGACGGTGAGGGCCATCCGCTCGGGCGATTGCCCGCAGGTGAAGATCATGGTGGGAGGCGCGCCGATCAGCCAGGAGTTCGCTGACGAGATTGGAGCCGATGGCTACGCATCCGACGCGGCTTCGGCCGCCGACAAGGCCCGGTCCCTCGTGGAGGTCGCCTGAGGCCGGCGTCATTAGCCCTAGGGCGGCCGGTGCCGATGAAATTCCAAGGCCTTGCCATCCCGGATCCGGATGAGCTTCTCTTCGGCACCGCGCCGAAGCCGCTCGTGACCCGGCACGGCCTGCGGATTGGAGGGGGATTGGTCTATCCGGAGCTGAATTTCACGTTGCCCCCGATGGAGATCACGGCGGCGACGATGCCTGTGATAGTCCGTCACTACGAGGGAATCATAAGGGACGCGCTGCGCCGCGCGGCCGAGCTTGAGGCTCCCGGCGTCGTGATCGAGTTTGAGACCCTGCCGCCCATGACCGCCACGCCGGCCTTCGGCCTGGAAATCGTTCGTGTGCTCCTTGCGGGAATGGACGAGGCGCGCCGAACGTACGGGCTGGCGACCGCGCTGCGCATGACGCCTAACGACAACCGGGAGTTTGCACGGCCGCCGATCATGCGCTCCGGCGAGCACTGGGAGCGGATGCTCGAGCTCTTCGAGGGCTCGGCCAGGGCGGGCGCCGAGCTGCTGAGCATTGAATCGGTGGGCGGCAAGGAGCTGCACGACGACGCGCTGATGAACTGCGACCTCGGCCAGGTGATTTTTGCGCTGTGCGTCCTTGGGGTGCGCGACATGGAATTCCTCTGGAAGCGGCTCGCGGACATCGCGTCCCGCCACGGAGTCGTTTGCGCGGGCGACACCGCCTGCGGGTTCGGCAACACTGCGATGGTGCTCGCCGAACAGAAGATGATCCCGCGAGTGTTCGCCGCGGTCGTTCGCGCCGTCTCCACGGTGCGCTCACTCGTCGCCTATGAGAACGGCGCTATCGGGCCCGGAAAGGACTGCGCCTACGAGAACCCCTATCTCAAGGCCATCACCGGTTATCCCATGGCGATGGAGGGAAAGACGTCCGCATGCGCCCACTTCAGCCCGCTCGGAAACATCGCCGCGGCCTACGCGGACACGTGGTCGAACGAGTCGGTGCAGAACGTCCGCCTTCTCGCGGGAATGGCCCCGACCTGCTACATGGAGCAGCTGATCTACGACTGCCGCCTCATGAACCGAGCCCTTGCGGAGGGGAAGGCAGCCGCGCTGACGCTGAGGCGCTGGCTGGTCGACTCCGACGCGGGCCTCGACCCGCAGGCGTGGGTGCTGACGCCTGAAAACGTCTTCGCTGTCGCCCGCTCAGTGGTGGCGGCACCGGACCACTACCAGGCGGGTGTTGCCGCGGCGCGTTGCGCCGTCGGCCTCCTGCGCTCGGGCCATGCGCAGGGACTGCTCAAGATTGCCCGGCGGGAGCTTGGATTCCTCGACTCGATGACAGCCCAGCTCGACGAACTGCCCTCCGACGAAGGCGCGTTCATCGCGCGGCAGATGTCGCTCGCCGACCCGGCCAAGTATTCCCCGGCTGAATACGGGCTGCCTGCAGCCTAAACGCGCGGACACATGCAGAATGAGCCTCCATCCGCCGGCAGCGAGATACCCGCGATCGACGCTGTTCCGCAGTGCGCGTTCGTGACCGGTCCCCGCGGCGCAGGAAAGACGCGATGGGTGCAGCGGCAGGTCCGCGGCGTCATCGATGAGCACCCGGGCGCCCATTGCGCGATCCTTCTAGCCGAGGAGGGGCGCACCCGAATGGAGAGGTTCTGCAAGGAGACTCCGGGCGTGAGCGTGCGGCGCCTCCTCCTGCCCTGCATGTGCTGTCCGGGCCTTGCGGACCTTTCCGGTGTGCTGCGCGGGCTGGTGTCGGTGGTCCGGCCGGGCTGGCTCTGGGTCGAGGTGCCCGCACTGGCCGCCGCGGGTCTGATGGCGGAGTTTGACCGGGTCGTTGGATGGCCACGAAAACTGGACGTCTGCCTCGACCCGGGTTGGACCCTTGCGCTGCGCGACGACACTTTGGCGCCCTTCCAACTGGCGCTTCTTGGTCTCGCGGATCTTGTCATCCCGGATACTTCGAGTGTTAAATCGCGCCCGAGCGATTCCGGCGCTGCCGGCCGCGCCAATCTCAATGACCCCGCGTGAGCGTTACATGGCTGTCCTGCAGGGTGACCGGCCCGACGTGCTGCCCCGGCTTCCCATCCTCATGCAGTTTGCGGCCGAGCACATTGGCTCGTACTACGGCGCCTTCGCGTCGGACTACCGGGTTCTGGTCGAGGCCAACCTGCGGTGCGCGGAGGACTTCGGCATAGATCAGCTCAACACAATGTCCGATCCGTACCGCGAGACCGCCGGATTCGGGGCGCCGATCGAGTACCCCCGCAACGGCGTGCCCATCTGCCTGAAGCCCCCGCTGGAGGACACCCCGGATCTCGCGGGGCTCCCGCGGCCCGATCCGGCGGTCGCGCCCCGGATGCGCGACCGGATCGACGCCGTGCGCGCCTACAAGGAGAGGACGGGCGAGCGGTACTCGATCATGGGTTGGGTGGAGGGGCCGGCGGCAGAGGCGGCCGACCTGAGGGGCGTGTCCAATTTCTTCATGGATCTTATCGACGACCCGGCCTACGCGAGCGCACTGATGGGCCGCTGCATTGACACCGCGGTCGAATTCGCCCGCCACCAAATGGCGGCAGGCGCCGACACGATCGGCATTGGAGACGCTGTGGCCAGCCAGGTCTCCGCAAAGACGTACGAGTCGCTCATATTGCCGCACGAGCGTGCCCTGGTGGCGGCTTTGCACGAAATGAAGGCATGCGTCCGACTCCACATCTGCGGCAACATTAGGCATCTGCTGCCCGGCATCGCCACCTTGGGCGTCGAGATCGTCGACATCGACCACATGGTGAGCCTCGTCGACGCCCGCCGGGTTCTAGGCCCGCGGGTCGTGTTGTCCGGTAATGTCGATCCTGTCGCTTGCGTCATGCGCGGCACGCCCGAAACGATAGCCGCGGCCGCGCGCCGCTGTCATGCCGAGGCCGGCGAGCCCTTTATGGTAAATGCGGGCTGCGAGATTCCCGCGGCAACGCCGCCTGCAAATCTGCGCGCCCTCTGTCAGCCCATCGAGGCGTTTCCCTCGAGGAGTCCTTAGGCGATTGCCTGAGAGGGCCGTCCGCACGACCAGGGGAGCGCGCCGCATGCCATGCGCCAACCCTTCCGACGGATCCCGGCGCGATCGAAGGGGTAGGGCGAATTACGCCTAGAATTGAACGACCCCCAGGATGAAGAGCACGCCAATGGCAATCGGAAGACCGCCCGCGACCGCGACGAAGACAACCGTCGTGACAACGCGTGGCGAAACATCCAAGGCTGACGAACCGGGGTCTTCGGGATCGAAATAGACGGTCACCGGTTCGCCGACGTCGAATCGTCGGATTTTTGCTCGAGCGTCTTCCTGCGATGCCGTGTTCACCTCCACGAGCGAGAGGGTGTGGCCCACATGGCGCACTCCACACACGACATACTCGTACGAGACCACGGGCTCCTCGATCCAATCGTTGCTGCTGCCAATTTTGGTCCAGTGGCCTTGAACGTGTGCCTCAGTCAGGACACCGGTTGTCTGCTGCCATCTACCGGCCCTGAAGACCCGCCCGGCGGCGAACAGCGCCTTGCAGAGGATGTATACCCCGAATCCCGCGATCGCGAAGCCCGCCATCTGTTGGATCGTCACCATTCGTGCGTGTTCGAATCTCTGCAGGCGGATTGAAACCGCCCGAGGCCGGAAGGAACCGCATCGTACTTGGTTTTGCGAGGTCATTCAAATGCGATTCCCGGCTGTCAGTCCGCGGGCAAAATGATCGTTCGCCCCGCAGAATTCCGTCCGTTAGCATGCTCAAGCATGAAGAAACTCCTCTTTTCATTCTGCGCCATTGCCGGATGTCTCTGCGCGCAGCCCCCGGAACCATTGCCGTCGGTAACCGCGGGCCGAATCGAGCGCATGGCGGCATTTCCCTCCCAGTTCGTTTCGGCGCGGAATATCGACGTCTGGCTTCCGCCCGGCTACGATGGAAAGGTCCGGTGCCCGGTCATCTATATGCATGATGGGCAGATGCTCTTTGATGCGAATATCACTTGGAACAAGACGTCGTGGCAACTTGCGGAAACCGTTGCCGATCTGATGCGCACTGGGAAGATTCCCCCGACCATCATTGTTGGAATCTGGTCAAACGGGCCGCAACGGCATAGCGAGTACTTCCCTGAGAAGTCTTTGGAATTCGTCCCCTCGGACATCCGCGAGAAGTTTATCCAGGTCGCACTCGGCGGAAAGCCGCAGGCGGACAATTACCTGAGATTCCTCGTAAAGGAATTGAAGCCCGCGATCGACGCCAAGTACGCGACGCTGGCCGACAGGGAGCACACGATCGTGATGGGATCCAGCATGGGAGGAATCATATCGCTCTACGCGATGTGCGAGTATCCCCAAGTGTTTGGGGCGGCCGGCTGCCTATCGACCCATTGGGAGGCCACGTTTGAGAGGAATGCGACATTCCCGCTGGCGGCTTTCGACTACCTGGAGGGCCACCTTCCCGGACCCCGCGACCACAGGGTCTATTTTGACCGTGGGACCGCGACATTGGACGCGCTGTACTCCGAGGCTCAGCCATTTGCGGACGTGCTGTTCCGAGAGAAAGGTTATGACGACAAGAACTTTCAGAGCCGCGTATTCGCGGGTGACGAACACACGGAGTCTGCGTGGGCGAAACGCGTGGCGATCCCGTTGGAGTTCCTCGACGGCGTCTCGCGTTGAGGCTTTTGGGAAACCGGGGAGAGCGGCCGGGGGAGAGGAGTTTGAGCCGCCGGATGCCTTTCGGGCACACGAGCTGGCAAAGCAAGGACCGTGTGGACGGGTTGACAATACGGGACGGTAGAATACCCCAGCTCGATGCGACTTGGACCCCGCCCCATGCTGGTTGCGTGGCTCGCGGCCGTGTGCACCTGCTTGGCTGACGTTCCGAGGGACTACCGCGGCACTCCGTTCCACGATTCGCGCTATAGCGGGGGCCCACAGAAAATATCTGGCCGGGTCATGTGCGCCTATTACGATCTGGGCGGCGAAGGCATTGCCTATCACGACACCGATCCCGAGAACCACGGGAGCGGCCATCTGAACCCCTTGGATGGCTCCTATCTGAATGAGTTCCGCAAGGACGAGGGAGTGGACACCTCTTACACGAAGTACCGAGAGAACATTGACAAGAATCCTTTCAATCGGGTGCAGCCCCCAGACGGCCTACTCTACGTCGGGTGGACCGAGCCCGGCGAATGGTTCAATCTGACGGTCGACGTCGCAGAGGCCGGAACCTATCTCCTTGACGTTATTTATACTTCGAACCGCGGCGCGAAGATCGCTCTGGATCTGAACTTCCGACCCCTCGTGCCCGACATTCAGCTCGCTTCGACCTTCGACCCCGCGGAGACAATTCTCTGGCGCAATTGGCATCACTGGAATCTCTCGCAGGCAATGGAGGTTGTGCTCCCGGCCGGTAGAAACGTCCTTACCGTTCACATTGTGGAGAAGGGGAATATCAATCTCGCCTATCTCGAATTTCGGAAGAAGCCGTAAGGTGATCGCTCAAGTGAAAGTGGCGGAGAGGGAGGGATTCGATCCCTGTTTGCCGCTCGGAGCTAAGTCGCTTATTGCAGCTGGTTTCGTTAAGGGCAAATTTCTTAGGAGATGACGCAAGGTGCAGAAACGCGCATTGCTGTGGAGGCAAAAACAGGATTCCCGGCGACCTTGCGGCAACCTAGATTTGAAATGGGTCCGGGTCCTGGCGAGTCAGGTCCTTCGAGTGCGTTCCATCGCCGCAGCGAGCTCGTCCAGTTTTTTGGGTAGATCCTTTCCAGCATGATACACGAATGCCCGCTTGGTCTTGTCCGTTTCCATAAGCCCGCGTTTGGCTAGGTCGAGAAGGTCTGTCCTGGCCGTTTGATAAACTACTCCGTGGGAGCGCCGATGCCCTTCGATCGTGTATCTGGAGCTTGGCTTCCGCAGGGCATGCGTGAGCAGGACCTGCTGCCGGTGGTTCAAACCCTCAATGCCGCGAAGGTGCCGTTCAGCCGCTTGCAGCGCGGCCCTTCTGTGCGCGACATATTCATGAAGGGCCTTAACCGCATCTTGAATCACGGCTGTTTGGTGCAGGATGAAATAGGTCAGGTCGTTGTCGTCAGTCTCCACGTGCAGGAAGGCGGTCGCGTATTGCGCCGGGGCCTTGAGCAGGATTTGGGAGATTGAAATGAACTCAACGAGCTGGAATCCCAGATGAAGCATTGACCAGTAAAACAGGGCTCGCGCCGTGCGGCCATTTCCGTCGACGAAGGGATGGTCATAGGCCAGCCAGAAGTGGAGGAGGATCGCCCGGATGACAGGGTGTATGAAGTAGTCCGGCGAAGCGCCGTTCGCGAACACGCACATCTTCTCCATCCTTGCGGGCAGTTCACTGGCCTGCGGAGGCTCGTGAAAGACGTTTCCCTCCATGTCGGTGACGCGTATGACCTCGTCGGGACCGCGAAAACGGCCGGCCGCGTCCTCGCGATCAAGGGTCCCCACTGTCGCGATCCGGTGAAGCTCGAACACCAACTCAGGCGTCAGGGCGTTATCACGCAGCTCCACAATCCGCTGCATAGTCTGGTAGTTGTTCAGGATCATCCGCTCGCTCCTATCACGAGGCTTGCGCCCGGTGCGCAGCATCTCGTTTGCGACGTCCCGGGTAGTGACCGCCCCTTCGAGCTGGCTTGAGGTGATTGCCTCCTGAAATAGGGTGCTGACGACGTACTCGTTCCTCGATGCGGGATTGGTCACCGCGTCGGGCAGGCTCCAGGACGTTCCCAGCCCGAGGTCGATTTCATGGAGCTTGGCGATTATCGAATCGGGCATCGAGAAACGAAACGGATGGCCGTTTTTGTCCGTGAGCGGGATCATTTTCGCTTTCCGGCCCATCTTAAGAAGGAGCCACCATTCCTCGTGCGACATTCCCTGGGGTGCGGGGCGACGGCGAAGCTCGTTCCAATGTAAATACTTGTCCTCCTCCCAGAGGCGGGTTGTCTGGGGCATCAATTCGGCAATCCTCATTGCTGGAATGGATTGCAAGATGCCAGGTACGGGTTTCGGTGTTTCAGGAATGCGCACGGTAAGAACCAATTTATTACTAATGTTAGTTAAATTAGTAATTGAGCGAGAAAGGTCAAATACTAAAATAAAGTCAATTAGTATTTAATTAGTAGTCCTCTAGATCCCCGTCGTACGCCCTGTCGAGTGCTGCCTTCTTCATTCATCACAAATTCAGTCGTGACACTCCCGCTCCATGGCTCCTGACACCATCGGGCGGAGGGAAAAAGTGGCGGAGAGGGAGGGATTCGAACCCTCGGTACCCTTTCGAGTACACGTGATTTCCAATCACGCACATTCGACCACTCTGCCACCTCTCCGGGTGCCGGACGATAAGCCTGTCCGCTGGGCGAAGGGGATGAGCAAAGGCCATGGGAAGGGGTGGGGTCAAACGCAATCTCCCGCGCCGCCGGCGGCCGTCCGGTAATTGGGTTTGCATCCCCCTTCGGCCCGCGGCGACGCTCCTTCACCATGATGCGGCGCCTCGTGTACATCGTTGTCAGCATGTTGGCGGTAGCAGGCTGCAGGAAGCGCGAAACCGCCGTCGAACGGGGCGACCGCGAGCAGGTCCTGCACTTGGGCAACAAGGACGAGCCGGCCGACCTCGATCCCCAGATCAACACGGCGATCTCGACGGGAACGATCCTGCAGGCGCTCTTCCAGGGACTGCTGGAGTACAGCAATGACGGCCAGACGCTGCTGCCGGGCGTCGCCGACCACTGGGAGGTCTCGCAGGACGGGCTGAAGCTTGTGTTCCACCTCCGGGAGGATGCGCGCTGGTCGAACGGGGCGCCGCTTACCTCCCGGGATTTCCGCGACTCGTTCCTGAGGCTTCTGGATCCGCAGTTGGGCTGCGAAAACGCCGGCTACGCGTTCCCGATCACGGGGGCCCGGGACTTCCTCCTCGGGCGAAGCGCCGACCCCGAGACGGTCGGGATCAAGGCCCCGGATGCGCGCACCCTGGTCATCCTGCTCGACCATCCGGCGGCGTACCTCCTGAAGCTTCTTGCGAAGGATCCCTTCTATCCCGTCTACATGCCCTCGCTCGACGCCCACGGCGGGCGCCGCCAGCGCGGGGGCCCGTGGACGCGCCCGGGCGAGCTTGTCGGCAACGGGCCGTTCTCCCTCGTTGAATGGCGGCCCAACGTCTATGTGCGGGTCGGGGCGAACCCGTATTTCTGGGACGCGCGGCGCGTGCGCCTGCGCGAGGTCCGCTTCTATCCCACCGACGACGAGGGCGCCGAGGAGCGGGCCTTTAGGACGGGCCAGCTCCACGTCACCTACCGGGTTCCCAAGGCCAAGCTTCCGGCCTACGAGGCGGAGCACCCCGGAGACCTTCACATCCTGAGGAGCCTCCGGACGAACTTCCTCACGTTCAATGTCTCCCGGGCGCCCTTCACCGACAGCCGCGTGCGCAGGGCCTTCTCGCTGGCGGTCGACCGCGAGAAGCTCGTCAGCGCCGCGCTCGGAAGGCTCGGGACCCCGGCGTTCTCGTTTGTGCGGCCGGGCACCGGGGGATTCGCGCCCGCCGCCGGATTCGGGTTCGATCCCGGCGAGGCCGCCAGGCTCATGGCCGAGGCGGGATACCCGGGCGGGAAGGGGCTCCCGCCGGTCGAGCTCACGCTCAACGGCAACACGGGCACGACCCTCGAGGTGGCTGAGGTGCTCCAGCACATGTGGGCCGAGAACCTCGGGGTCCGCGCCGCCGTGCGCCCCCTCGAGTTCAAGGCCTACCTGATCACCGAGCGCGCGAGGCAGTTTCAGGTCCTGCTCGAGGGCTACTCGTACATACCCGATCCGCGCGACATGCTTGAGGGCGTGGTGACGGGGGACCCCAACAACGATTCCGGGGCGAGCGACGCGGCGTTCGACAGGGTCTTTGAAGGCTCCGACCGGACCGCGGACGAGGCCCGCCGCATGGCCGCCTTCGCGGAGCTCGAGGCCATCAATGCCCGCAAGGCCTATTTTGCGCCAATCTACTACACGAACCAGGGGCTCCTCATTGGCCCCAGCGTTCGCGGCTGGCGTGACAACGGGATATCCGTCATAGATTGGCGCGAACTTTACCTGCAGCCCTAGGAAACCCCATGCGCGCAATTCGCAGTGTCCTCTCGGTTGCGGCAGCGCTCGCGGCTGCCGGCGTCGCGCCACGGACGGTCCATGCGGCCGACGGCCGGCAGACCGTCAGTCTCGACCGGGGCTGGAGGTTCCTCGCCTCGGACGGCGCGGGCGCCCAGGGGGCGGGATTCGACGACCATCTGTGGCAGGCGGTCGACCTCCCGCACACCTGGAACGGGCTGGACGGGCAGGACGGGGGCGACGACTACCGCCGGGGCGCCGGATGGTACCGGCGGCACCTGGCGCTGGACCCGTCGTTCGCGGGCAGGAGGCTCTACCTGCAGTTCGACGGCGCGAGCCTTATGGCGGACGTCTACGTGAACGGCGTCCATCTCGGCAGCCACAGGGGCGGCTTCGCCCGGTTCAGGTTCGACGCGACCGGCGTGCTTCACCCCGGGGCGGACAATGTGATCGCGGTGCGGGTGGACAACGGGAAGCTGGGCATCCCGCCGACGGCCGCGGACTTCACGATCTTCGGGGGGCTCTACCGCGACGTCTCGCTCCTCGCGACGGATCCGGTCCAGGTCTCGGCGATGGACATGGGATCGCCGGGCGTCTTTGTGGAGCAGGGCGCCGTCGGCGCTGACTCCGCGAGCATCATGGTGCGCGCCGAGGTCGAGAACCATTCCCCGATGCCGCGGGAGGTCGACATGCAGGTGACGGTCCTCGATGCGGCGAGGGCCGCGGTGGCCGGTGCGGACTCCGCCTTCCGGGTGCACCTCGAGCCCAACGGCGCGAACGAGGTGGCCAAGCCCCTCATCATCGGCCGGCCGCGCCTCTGGAACGCCCGCTCGGATCCCTACCTCTACACGGTGCGCGTCGAGCTGAGACCGGTCGCCCTGAACGGGGCCAAGGGTGGGGTGTCCGACTCGGTCGAACAGCCGCTCGGGCTGCGGTCCTTCACGGTCGATCCCGACAGGGGATTCATCCTCAACGGAAAGTACCTGGACCTTCACGGGTTCAACCGGCACCAGGACTGGCCCGACAAGGGATGGGCGATCTCGGGTGCCGAGGAGGCCGAGGACTTTGGGATCATGATGGACTCGGGCGCGACGGCGGTGCGCGTGTCGCATTACCAGCAGTCCGACTCGTGGTACGGGCGCTGCGACCGGTCCGGCCTGGTGGCCTGGGCCGAGATACCCTCGTGGGGGCACGGTCTCGCGACCCCGGAATTCCTCGAGAGCGCCAAGCAGCAGCTCCGCGAGCTGATCCGGCAGAACTTCAACCACCCGTCGATCTGCTTCTGGGGCGTGGGCAACGAGACCTCGGGACCCGCGTCCGAGTCCGTCATTGAGGCCCTGACGGAGGTCGTGCGCGAGGAGGATCCCTCCCGGCTGTCGACGTACGCGTCCAACCACGACAATGCCGACCCGAAGAACTGGCACACGGACGTCGTGGCCTTCAACCGGTACTTCGGGTGGT
>CAZHPC010000009.1:0-57324 GCA_964534685.1 uncultured Opitutaceae bacterium | reverse complement strand
CCACCCGGTAGATTTCCTCCATCTTGTGAGTGATGTAGATTATGCCGCAGCCCCGCCCCTTGAGGTTCTCGATCAACGCGAAGAGCCTCTCGACCTCCGCGTGGTTGAGCGCGCTCGTGGGCTCGTCCATCACGATGATCCGCGCATCGCCGGCCAAGGCCTTTGCTATCTCGATCCTGTTCTTCACCGAGAGCGGAAACTGTTCGACACGCCGGTTCAGGTCCTCCGCGGAAAACTCCAGGTCGAGCCGGGCACAGAGCTCGCCGACCCGCGCCATCTGGGCCCTGCGATCGAGGAGCCAGCCGCCTGCCCGCGCCGATTCGCGGCCAAGGCAGATGTTGTCCGCGAGGCTCATCGTGTCCACAAGCGACAGCTCCTGGTGAATCACGGAAATGCCGTGGCGACTCGCCTCGATCGGGTTCTTGAATCGGACCGACCGCCCGTAGAGCTCGATGCTTCCCTCGAACTCCGGGAATATGCCCGCCAGGATCCTTATGAGCGTGCTCTTGCCGGCCCCGTTCTCTCCCGCCAGGACATGCACCTCTCCCGGGAAGAGGTCGAAGGAGACGGAGTCGAGCACCCGGTTTGCACCGAAACTCTTCCCGATGTCGGAAAGCTGCAGCAGTTTATCTGGCATGAGACAGGGGTGTTGGGGCTCGCTGTCCAGGACTCGTCGGGCGGGAGGCAAACCCGGGCGCAAATCCGGCGTGACGAAACAATAGGCATTGTGGTGAATCTCACCGCAGGCAAGCTCCGCAATCGGCCGTTTTCACAGCCGCCACCAGCTCCAACGCCGCCTATCAAACCGTGGGTTTCCTTGAAAACTCCGCAAACCTGGATAAATCACCGCCTTTTGGCGCCTTAACCGAACCCCCGAAGCCATGACCCACCTGAAACACAACCCTTTGTCCCTTCTCCTCGCCGCTGCAGCGCTGGCGTTTGCCTCGCTCGCGCAGGCGGCCGATGACGGCCTGTACAAGGGCAGCGCCTGGGCAACACTGGACGTCAAGAAGGTGCAGGCGGCGGCCGCCGAAGTGAACCTTGCGAAGCTGCCCGATTGTGACGAGGCCGTCGTCGACCAGAGATCGATGCGCGTCGTCCATGAGGACGGAACCGCAGAGGTCCAGGATGAGACATTTACAAAGGTCCTGACCGAAAAAGGGAAGCGGAACAACAACACGATCAACCTGGGCTTCATGACCCCGTACTCGACCGCCGAGGTGACGCTGCTTGAGGTCATCAGGCCGAGTGGAGAAATCGTGCTTGTGGACGTGGCCGCGAATTCGAAGGAGAGCATAGATGACAGCCAGATGGAGATGAACATCTACGACCCGAACTCCAAGGTCCTGAGGGTCAATATCCCCCAGCTGGAGATTGGTGACATCGTTCACTCGGTTGTGCGCTCGACGGTCACGCGGCCGTTCATCCCCGGGGAATACGCGGAGGACTTCATGTTTGAGGGTGTCGGCTTCGTAAGGCATCTCGCGCTCGAGGTCCGCATGCCCTCGGACAAGCCGCTGAAGCAGGTCGCCCTGCGCGACGAGATTCCCGGAACCGTGGGGGCAACGACGACAACGGAGGGCAACTCCACCGTGTACCGCTGGGAGGTGAACAAGGTCCCCCGGATGTTTGATGAGCCGGCGATGCCGCCCTATCAGGAGGTCCTGCAGCATCTCTCCATCAGCACGACGCCGGACTGGAGCGTCGTGTCGCGGTGGTATTGGGACTTGAGCAAGCCCCACCTGGACGCGATTACGCCCGAAATGAAGAAGCAGGTGGCGGACCTCACGGCGGGTGCCGCTACCGACATGGATAGGATCAAGTCGGTGTTCTACTTCGTCTCGAAGAAGATCCGCTACATGGGCATCACCCCCGAGAAGGACCGCCCGGGCTTCGAGCCCCACGATGTCCGCATCACGTACGACAAGAAATATGGCGTATGCCGCGACAAGGCGGCGCTGCTCGTGTCGCTGCTGCGGGCTGCGGGGCAGAATGCCTACCCCGTGCTCGTGAGCGTCGGTTGGAAGAAGGATCCACAGGTGCCCAATCCCTTCTTCAACCATGCAATCGTCGGGGTCGAGCTGCGCAAAGGTGAGTATGTCCTCATGGACCCGACCGACGAGAACACGCGGGACCTGCTGCCCACTTACGAAGGCAACCAGAGCTTCCTCGCCTGTCGCCCCGACGGTGACAACCTCCGCCTCAGCCCTGTGGATCCGCCGGAGAAGAGCATGATGCGCATTGCGACCACGGGGACAATCGACGCTGCAGGGGCGCTCGTGGCGCGCTCCGAGATGTCATTCGACGGCGTCAACGACAACGAATACAGGCAGGCGTTCGCGCAGATGAAGCCTGATGACCGCCGGCGCTTCTTCGAGGCGAACCTGAAGCACGCGCTGCCCGGGGCCACCCTGAGGAGCCTCGCGATCACCCCGGAGAACATCCTGGACACCTCGGTGCCCGTACGCGCCGTGATTGAATTCTCCGCTGGCAACACGACGGCGTTCGGCGAAGGCAAGGCCGTCGTGAACGTGCCATGGGTCGGGAAGGACCTGGGCATCGTGAATTTCATCCTCGGGGGCACGGGCCTTGAGAAGCGCAGGTTCCCGATGGAGACATTCGTCGCGTGCGGCCTGCACGAGGACGTTTCGCTCCGGCTGGCGGCGAGCTTCACAGGGGCGGTGTCGATGCCGACCTGTGTCCCGCAGGACGACGAATGCGCGAGCTACCACAGGGAGTACTCGTTCAAGGACGGGGTTCTCGCCTGTTCCCGCGACGTAAGACTCAAGACGGTGGAATTCTCGCCCGCCCAGTACCTCCGCCTTAAGCGGTCTCTCAAGGAGATCCAGTATGACGACAGGAAGTCGCCGGTTCTGGCCACCTCCGACGTGAAGGGCGAAGCGGCGGTGGCCAAGCCCGATTCAGGCGCGGTCGCCCCCGTGGAGTCGGATTCCCGGGTGCTCGAGGAGAGCATCGACCTGCAGGTCAAGGACGCGCACACCGCCGTCTTCAAGGTGCGGGTCGTGAAGGAAATCCTTAACTATAGCGGCAAGAAGAAGGAATCCGAGATCAAGATTGACTACAACCCGTCGGTCGCCGACGCCCGGCTCATCCATGCGGTCGTGACGTCCAAGGCGGGCCGCCGCCAGGAGATAGCCAAGGAGGAGATCAACGTGATGGACGCCGGATGGAACGCGGCGGCCAAGCGCTACACGGGCGGCCGGATCCTTGTTGCGAACCTGCCCGGCGTGGACGTAGGATCGACCATCGAGGTCGAGTACGAGCTCGCCTTCCACGACAAGGCATTCCTTTCCGGATTCCAGGCATTCCAGGAGGGCGACGAATTGGTGCAGAAGGCGTTCCAGGTCACGGCGCCCGAGGGCCTGGCTCTGCGCACGCTGGATCGCGGGCCGGCAGGCATCGTGACGGCGGCCAGCAAGGTCGCCGACGGCACGCGGGTGATGACGTGGAAGGCCTCAAACGTGAAGGCCATGCCGGCCGAATACGCTCTGCCGCCAGGCTGGCTTTACGAGGCCGGCGTGGCGTTTTTCGTCGGCGACCCGTCGGCCTACCTGTCGGACCTCCAGCGGGCCCTGCTCGACAGGTCGGGGCATTCGGTGAAGGCGCAGGAGCTCGCGCGGAAACTCACCACAAGCGCAAAGACGAAACTGGACGCCGCGAGGGCGATTCGCGACTACGTGAGCAGCTCGATACGCTCGGCGGGGCCGTCCTTCACCGACCTTCCGCTCAGCCAGCTGTCGGATGCCGACACCACGCTGGCGGACGGCTATGGGCACGAAGCCGACCGCGGCATCCTCCTGCACGCCATGCTCTCAGCCGCGGGATTCAAGCCGGAGTTCGTGCTCGGCTCCCCGGATCCCGCAATCAGCGTGCTGAGCGATGTCGCCACAAAGTTCCCGCTTCCCCATGAGTTCCAGGCCGTCCTGGTGAAGGTCCAGATGGGTGACGACACCTACTACTTCAACGACACGGACCAGTATGCCCGTCTGGGCGCCACCCCGCACGAGGGCAGGCTGGCGATCAACCTGTCGGACCAGACCTACGGGACTGTCACGCCCGCGCGCGGCGCGGAGAACCGCGGCGCCACCACCTACAGGATCGCCCTCGACGGCGCGGGCAAGGTCCGAATGGAGATACTGAGGGAGTACTCGGGCGCCGCGTACGGCAAGATGAACAAGTTCTTCTCGGAGCTGACGCCCGAGGAGAGGAGGCGCTACTACCAGGAAGCCGTGAGCAAGGTTGCCCAGGGTGCCCGTCCGGTGGGCGACCTCAAGACCGACTTCGGAGCTTACCCCGGCCTTGAGCGATTCACGGTGGAAATCGACCATTACGCCGTGGTCGACGGGAGGTACCTGTACCTCGACCTGCCGTATTCGCTGAATCTCTATCCGACCTTCACGGACCGCCACACCCTTCCCCTGTTCATCAAGGACGACCGCCTGGAGACCATCCGCGCGGAAATCAGGCTCCCTGCCGAGTTCAGGCACGTTGTAATCGCCCCAAGGAGCCAGAACCTCACGGCGCCGGACGGCGCCGGCGGCGTCCGGGTCTCGGCGGGCATTTCGGGTGGCGCCTGGTCGGTGACGCAGGAACTCTCCGCCATGCCCTCCGTGGTCGCCCCCCAGGACTACGGAGCGCTCCTGTCGATCGAATCCATCCTCGAAAACAAGTCGTCGCGCCTGCTGCTCCTTGAACACTAAGCGCGCTCAGGGAACCGAGCCTCGGTCCGGGATTTCGAACACCAGAGTGGGATCGAGCGGGTAGCGCCCGAACCGCTCGCCGTAGATCGCAAGCCCTCCAGGAAGCGCCGCGTCCACCTCAAGGCGCAGCACGACCCGCTTGGCCGCAGCCGCAGAGGCCAGCGCCTCCCGAGGGATCGCCGCCTGGACGAGGTAGCCGTAGGACCCCGCCTCGCGGAGCTTCTTGTCGTGCGGCTGGGAATGCCAAGATAGCACGCCGCGGTGGTCCGCAGGGTCGTTGGGAAGGAAATACGCGCCAGCGGCGATCCCGTTCACCCGGACCCTCACCTCACTCGGGAAGACCGTGGTGCCCGTCATGGGATACGCGTTGGGGTTCGCGCTGGGGTCGCGTCTGCCCTGGCCGCGCATGTAGTCGGCGTCCGCGGGCGTCGTGCCGTCGCTGTCCTTGCCGAACAGCTGTTTGGCGGACGCCTCGAAGATGAACGAGGCGCCGGAGACCGCTCGCGGATCGAGACCGTCGGGCCACGGCAGATGATATTCAAAGTAGCCGTGGCCAGCACCGTCCACCTTCAGCCCCCCCAGCACGTTCCACTGCTTCAGCGACCACTTGGCCGCGGTGAACGTGTCGGGCGCAAAGCGCACGATGCGCAGCTCACCCGAGGAGCGCCTGAGGGTTTCCGAGCGCGCCGACGGACCGTTGGCGACGAGAAAGGTCGTGAAGTTCCGGTGGAGCACGACGCCCGCCTCGTTCTCCAGCGTGATGGCGAGGACGGCCAGCGCGGGGTGGTCCGGCATGGTGACCTGGATCGGCGCGACCTCCTGCGCGAGCCAGGGCTCGAACGCCATCGTCCGCTCCGCGCGCTGGTAGGTCTCGCGCTGGCCGAGCGTACTCCAGCCGTAAAGCTCCGTGCGGATGATCAGGTTTTTCCCTGGAGCCTGGTCTGTAAGGAACGAGGCGAAGATGGGGACAACGACGGATTCGTTCGGCTTCACATCGCGGCACAGGTCGCCGCCCGTGGACAGGTAGAGCGGCCGGTGAAGGTCTATGACGGACATCCCCGGCACAAATGAAGCGAGCCCGGTGACCTTCTCAGACCTGTCGAAGCGGTAGTAGCCGTTCCACTCGTTGATGACGTCGTGCAGCTCGGTATAGAGCCATCCGCAGACCTTGGGGTGCCGGCGGAACTGGTTCATCATGATGTGATAGTCCCAGCTCCAATCCACGTCCCCGGTGCTCCCTTCATAGCCCCATACGTTTCCGCACTCGCTGTTGAACATCGGCTGGCTGCCCTGGACGCGGCCGCCTATGAAGTTCCATTTGGACCCCGGAAACGTGTCCTTTGAGATCTGGTCGAGGTCCTCGCCCCAGGCGTAGCCTGGGAGATACTCATGCCACGAATTCAGGTCGGTTTCGGTGTGGTCGTGATTGCATGCCGAGATGTCCTCCACAAGCCGGGTGGGATCTAGCTGCTTCGCCAGGTGGTACATCGACACGACCCACTCCTGGGTCTCGGGCAGGTAGCTCTTCTTCCCGTCCCTCGTGGTGTTGAGCCCCCATGTCTCGTTGAAAAGGACCCAGCTGAAGATTGACGGATGGTTGAAGTCCCTGGCCACCATGCCGCGGAGGGCGGACTCGCTCTCCGCGCGAGCCTCCGGGACTGGTTCGCCCCAGAAGTTCGGCACATCAGCCATGATCAGCAGGCCCAGCCGGTCCGCCCAGTAGAGCTTCCGCGGCACCTCCGCCTTGATATGGATCCGGTTTGCATTCAGCCCGAGCCTCTTGGACCGAAGGATCTCGTCGCGCATGAACGCATCGCTCGGGAACGTGTAGAATCCATCGGGATGGAACGACTGGTCGAGCGTCATCTGGAGGTAGAGCGGCTTGCCGTTGAGAGCCACGTAGGGGAACCCCGTGCCCGGCATGGGCGCGATGCTGATCTTGCGCATCCCGAAATACGATGAGACCCGGTCCGTGTCTCCGCTGGAGGCCAGCACCGCCTCGACGTCATAGAGGTAGGGATCGTCCAGCGCCCAAAGGTGCGCCCGGCTGATCGGCACGTCGAACTGCACCGTGCGAGTGCCTACAGCGACCGCCAGGTCTCCCTCGGCGGCGTCGCCGTTCTTGAACAGCAGCCGCAGCGTCGTTCCGGAGGGCGCCGGGGCGCTGAGCTTCGCGCTCACGGTGACTTTGCCCGCGTCGATGTCGGGCGTGAAGTGGAGCGAGTCCAGGTAAAGCGCCGGCCGCGCCTCGAGGTACACGGTCTGCCAGATTCCCCTAGCCTCGCCGTAGCCCTGCTTGCCAAAAAGCTTGAACGGGCGCTTCGCGTCATCGACGCGAAGCACGATTTCCTGCTCCCGGCCCCATTTCACAAAGGGTGTCAGCTCAAGCTCGAACGGGGTGTAGCCGCCTCGATGCTCGCCCAAGGCGTGTCCGTTGCACCAGCCCTTGGTAAGCCAGTTGCAGGCTCCCAAGACGAGAAACACCCGCTTGCCCGACCACGACGCCGGAACCTTGATCGTGCGCCGGTACCAGCCGATGTCGCCGTGGTCGGCGAGGCCGGACAGCCTGGAGCCCCAGGGAAAAGGAACGCTGATCGTATCGGGAAACTGCACCCGGCCGCGGGCCCAGCCGGCCTTCTCGCCCGTATCCTGCGCGTCAAAGCGGAACTGCCACGCTCCGTTCAGATTGGCCCACTCCGCGCGCTCGAAGTCCGGCCTGGGAAATTCGGGTAGCGGGACCGCGGCCGCAACGTGTTTGCAGGGCAGCTGGACGGCCGCTAAGGCCGTCAAACCGAGGGCGAGCGAGCGTGCAGGATTCATTACCTGGTCGAGGGGAAATTCAGAAAGGTGAGGCAGGGCTATTCGAACAACACCAACGTCTGGTCGCGTCCCGAGTCGGATGCGGGCCAGCGGACGGAGTCCCCGTCCAGCACGGCCTCGATGTGATACTCGGCAATGGGCGCCTTCGGGTCGAGCGGCGGCAGGTCGACCTCGTTGACCCACCGCGACACGGGCCTAAGCGGAATGCGGCGGTACTTCCCCTCTCCCACGCCGCGCCAGCAGAGCACCGCACTGCCCCGGGACTTTCCTGCGATCAGCAGGACCCGCAGGTGCACGCTCTCCCCGGGCGCCGCCGATGTCCTGACCGTGGGCACCGCAATGCGCGCGGGGCCTGTGTAGGTCCCCGACGGGGCGGCGGCCGGCGGCAACGCCTCGCCGAGCGCCCCGGTAAGGAAACCGTCGTGCCGGTCCAGCAGTCTCTGGTGGATTCGGCTTCGCTGCTCAAGGTTGGCGATGGTCCCGAGCTCGCCGGAACTTGTAGCTCCGGCAATCTCGAAGCGCAGCAGCTGCGTCCACAGCTCGGCCAAATGGATCCTCAGGGGGAGCGCCACCTGCGTGGCCCTTTCCCTGCGCGCCCGGTCGTCCTTCATCGCCTTCAGGGCCTCGACCTCCACGTCCAGGGCGCCAGCCGTGCAGCCGAGCTCCCCGATCGCGCGCATGGCGCGGAACTGGCTGAGCCAGTAGTCATACCTGTCCAGGTTGGCCGCGCCCCGGACCCTGGCTCGAAGCGCCTCCATTTGGCTCACAAAGTCGTAGCGGGACGAAACCTGGGACCATGGGTCGGGATTCCTTCGAATATCGCCGGGGCCGTCGACCCAAACGGACGGGACCGGGAGGCTCGTTCCGTCGATCCGCGTGAACACCGCCCCTATGGCGTCGGCGGCCTCGGGGCCGAAGTTTGCAAGCGCGAAGTCTCGATAGAACCCGTCCACCGGCATCGAGCGGTCCTCCGGAGGGCGAGGCTGGCCCGGAAGCAGGTCCGCCTCGAAGTCGCGATAGGCAGCGCCACCGCAGTTGATCCGGCGCGAGTAGGCCTTCTTGCCAACCAGGGTGACTCCCTCCACCTCGATGGAGGCGATGCACGGCTCTCCCGCATGGCGGACGAAATCCAGAATGACGTGCCCGTTCGCGTCACTCACTCCCTTGAACGCCAGCGACACGGGCCGGTTTGTCCCGTACCGGGCCGCCAGATCCAGGTGATCAATGACCACGCGGTCCTGCAGCTTCACGCTGAACATGCGCTCGCCGGGCTTCTTGCCCTGCAGTTCGATGAAGCCGAGCGTGACCGTGTAGTCGCCTCCCGGGATCAGCAGATCGTAGCGACTCATCCCCACCCGGTTCGTCTGTCCAACAACGGTCTCGCCCGCCGTTGCCGCGGCCCGGAGGCCGCCGACCGCAACACCCCCGTCAGCGCCCGATGCGGTCTGCGGCGGTATCCGGCTCATGTCGAATCCGGGAGGAATCCACGACTGCTCCCATGCCGCGGCCGCAAGGGCCGCCACATTGGGGGCCATGATCTGTGTTCGCCAATGAATGCCGATCAGGCCGGTGCACCCGAGGCGCAGCGCGTCGGCGGCGTCATAGCGCATGCGTCCCGCCCACAGTTCCGGGGAGGTCAGGTCGCCGTCGTTCTCAAGCCACGGAATCGCCCAGCGCGGACGGTCGCTCAGGTTGGCAAACTGCCGTTCGATGGCCCCGTAGCCCACCGCGGGGTTGATGGCGCTCATGGGCGAATCCGGCGGAAGGAGGCGATCGAGCGCCGCCCGGTCGAACTGGGGGCCGAGCACCCAGCCGCATGTGGCAAGCTTCACGGGGCCGCCCAGATCCTTGAGCGCCCCCAGCGCCGCCCGGATGTCGCGCTCCGTCCCTGCAAAATCCTCGGGCCCGTTGCCTTCCCACGTCCAGCCCTCGGTGGTCCAAAGCCAGTAATAGTCCACAGGACAGGCCTTGGCGATTCGCCCAAACATGGACCGGTAGATCTCGCGGGTGACGGAGGGATCATCCGGGTTTAGCCCGGCCTGCTTCAGCTCGTCCCGAACGGCCGCCGGGACACCGAGCGGCGTCTCGGTTCCGATGCAGGTCTTTACACCCAGCCGACGGGCCTCAGCAAAGGAGGTTCCCAGCATGGACGCCGTCCGGTTGAAGACCAGCGCGGAGCCCTCCGGCGTCTGGTGCTCGAAGCCCTGGGCGCGCATGACGTCGGACCCGTAGTCGTCACGGTCATAGAGGCTCGCGGCCCCTCCCAGGAAGGCGCTTGTGGCCAGCGGCGCGTAGGACCACCAGTACCTGCCGCTCCTGCCCGTCGTGTGGTAGGAGGCGCGATACGCCCGCGTGACCCGACCGTCCTCTCCCATGTCCTGGGCGCGACCGATCCAGACGGTGGGTTCGGGGCCCACGTCGCCCTCCGGGTAGGTGTGCAGGCCTATGAAGTTCATGCGCAGCTTCGCCAGCTGGCCTATCACGCTCAGGTAGTCGTCCGTGTTCCACCAGTCCGGGCCCTCGGCGAAGTCGTGGAACGGCTGGACTCCTCGAACGGAGAAGAGCGGTCGACCCTCCTCGTTTATCGCGGGGAGCCGGGCCGGTAGGTGCGCCTCGGGAACAACTTCGCCGTGGAGGTAGAAGCGAACCCCGAGGCGCTCAACTAGGCGGTAGACGCCGTAGAGTGTGCCGATGTCGTCCCCTCCGGTGACCGAAATGCGGGAGGCCTCTCCGGTTTGGCTGGCGAGGCGGTATTCCTGAGCCGCCAGCGGCCCTTCCCGGAGGGCGGGCGTGTGGCCCTGCTTCCCCACGAACACGGCGCATGAACCGCCTGCCGAGTCTGCAGCCTCCAGTTTGGGCAGCTCGCCGGTCAGGAGGTAAAGGTAGCGTTGCAGTTCGCGCGCCGCGAAGCGCTCCATCGGGTCCGCCGCCGGGCTTATCACGACGCAGTCGCCTTGGCCGGGCTCCGATGCGTTCAGTGCCGCCGCGCCGGTAACGGGCCCGAAGCCGCAAACCGCGATTGCATAGCGACGGAGGACGTGCCTTTGGAAACTCAGGGGCATGGTTCAGTTTAGCCCGGCAGGGATGATGCGCAATGCTCGGGGTTCGCGGGAGCCCGCGGCTGCCGCGCTTCCGGGACCGAAACACTCAATCTCGCCTTTTTCAGCGGCGGGCCTAAAGCCTGTCGATGCCATGTCGAAGGTCTACTTCTACTACTCGGCCATGAACGCTGGAAAGAGCACGGTGCTCCTCCAGTCGAGCTACAACTATCAGGAGCGTGGCATGCGAACGATGCTCTTCATGCCCGCGTTGGACACGCGCGCGGGTTACGGCCGCATCCAGTCGCGGATCGGGCTCGCGTCGGACGCCATCGCCCTGCAGTCGGGCGACGACCTGATGAAGCGGGTTGGCGATGCGCATGCGGAAAAGCCCGTGTCCTGCGTGCTGATCGACGAGGCCCAATTCCTCACGCCAGCGCAGGTCCGCCAGGTCACTGACATTGCGGACACGCTTCGCATACCCGTGCTCTGCTACGGCCTGCGAACCGACTTTCAGGGCAAGCTCTTCCCGGGGAGCGCCGAGCTTCTGGCCATCGCCGACAACCTGATCGAGCTGAAGACGATCTGCCACTGCGGCCGCAAGGCGACGATGAACCTGCGGGTCGGCGCCGACGGGAAGGCGGTGAGAGAGGGCGCCCAGGTTGAGATCGGCGGCAACGACAGGTACATCGCGATGTGCCGTCGCCATTTCAAGGAGGCGTTTGCCGCCGCCAAGACCGGTGGTGCAAAAGGCTGAGAGATGAAGCGCATCGGGCCTGGCGCGCTGGTGGTTTGCGCGGCCGTCCTTGCGTACCTGCCGTCGCTCTCGGGCCGGTTCATCTGGAACGACAGCGACTATGTGACGGCGCCGGCGCTTCGCACGCTCCGGGGCCTGGTGCGGATATGGACGGAGCCCGGGGCGACGCAGCAGTACTACCCCCTCCTGCACAGCGCGTTCTGGGTCCAGCACCGGACCTTTGGCGACCACCCGCTCGGCTACCATGTGCTCACGGTCTTCCTGCACGCAGCCTCGGCGGTGCTGTTCGCCCTGGTGCTGCGCAGGCTTCTTTCAGGCGACCCGCAGAGGCCGGCGGGAGCGGCCTGGCTTGCGGCGCTCCTCTTTGCGCTTCACCCCGTAAACGCCGAGTCGGTCGCCTGGATCACGGAAGAGAAGAACACCCTCTCGCTCCTGTTCTACCTCGCCGCGGCCCTTGTCTACCTGGGCTTTGACGAGACACGCCGGCCGCGGACGTACCTTGCGGCGCTCGTGCTTTTCGTGCTGTCGCTCTTGTGCAAGACCGTGACGGCCACCCTGCCCGCGGCGCTCTTGGTGGTGTTCTGGTGGAGGCGCGGGAAGATCTCCTGGCGCAGGGACGTCCTGCCGCTGGTCCCCTGGCTCGCCGTGGGCGCCGCGGCGGGGCTTTTCAGCAGCTGGGTCGAGCGGGCCTATGTCGGGGCGCAGGGCGCGGACTTTGACCTGTCCCCCGCGGGACGGGTGCTGGTCGCCGGCAGGGCGATCTGTTTCTACATCGGCAAGCTCGCATGGCCGGCGGGCTTGAACTTCGTCTACCCGCGCTGGACGGTGGACGCAACCGCCTGGTGGCAGTGGGTCTTCCCCCTTGGGGTTCTCGCGGCCGTTGGCCTACTCTGGGCCCTGAGGCGGCGCACCCGCGGGCCGCTGGCCGCCTTCCTCATCTTCACGGGCTCGCTCTTCCCGGCACTGAGCTTCGTGAACCTCTACGGCGCCCGCTATTCGTGGGTGTGGGACCACTGGCAGTACCTGCCCGACCTCGCATTGATCGCGCTCGCGGCCTATGGCCTCGCCGCCGGTTGGCAGCTTGTGGCACCCGCCCTGCGCCCGGCTGGCCCCGTGCTCGCCGCCGCGCTCGCCCTCCTCCTTGGCGCGCTCACCTGGTCCCACTGCGCCATGTTCTCGGACGTGGAAACCCTCTGGCGCTCTACTCTCGCCCGAAACCCCTCCTGCTGGATGGCGTACAACAACCTGGCGGCGCAGCTGCTGGTGGACGAC
Source organism: uncultured Opitutaceae bacterium (assembly GCA_964534685.1). Taxonomy (GTDB): domain Bacteria; phylum Verrucomicrobiota; class Verrucomicrobiia; order Opitutales; family Opitutaceae; genus Palsa-1447. The sequence continues at coordinate 44,716 of CAZHPC010000009.1, read as the reverse complement.
CGGCTTGAGGAGGCAATGGAGGATATCCAGGCGTCGCTGAGGTTCGGACCCGGCAACGCCGCGGCCTACGCCACACTCGGCGATATCCTGTCCAAGGAGGGCCGCCTGAACGAGGCCCTTGCCCAATACGAGCGGGCCCTGGAAATCGAGCCGAACAACGTTCTTACCCACACCAACCTCGGCAGCGCCCTGCTGCAGGCGGGCCGCGTTGACGAGGCCGTCTCCCATTTCAAGAGGGCCCTGGTGTTGGAACCGAACCTTGCCAAGGCCAACGCCGGTCTCGGCGACGCCTACCTACGTTCCGGGCGGACGGACGAGGCCATCGCCCATTTCACAAATGCCCTGAAGTTTGATCCCGGGGACGTGTCGGTTCTGGCGAACCAGGGCGTGGCCTTGGCCCGGAAGGGCCGGGGCAACGAGGCCATTTCCTGCTTCCAGGAGGCATTAAGGCTCAACCCCAGGTTCGCGACGGCGCGGATAGACCTTGGAAACGCGCTCCTGCAGGCGGGGCGCAACGGTGACGCCATAGGGCAATTCACGGAGGCTCTGGCCCTCGATCCAAGTTCCTCGGCTGCCCACAACGGCCTTGGCTTTGGCCTCCTGATGACGGGGCGGAAGGAACAGGCAATCGCCCAGTTTCAGAAGGCCCTCGAGTCAGACCCGAACAACGCCGGCGCGCGAAGGAATCTCGCCGACGCCCTTCGGGGCAGGTAACGCCGTTGGCTCCGGCTACTCGTCGCTCACGCGCCCTCGGTGCGCCTTGTGTTTCGCGCGGTGCTTCTTCATCTCAATCATCCTCACCTTCTGGGAGTGACTCTTCTGGCGGGTCTGCCGCCGCTTTCTCTCGGCCGCCTGCTGCGCGGCATCCCGGGAGGCGCGGGTTCTCGACTCCAGCCGGTCGCACATCTCCTGCCACGCACGCTCCCTGTTGGCCGCCTGGGAACGCTCGGCCTGACAGCGAACCTCTATTCCCGTCGGCCGGTGGCGCAGCCAGACTGTCGACGAGGTCTTGTTGATCTTCTGCCCCCCGGGACCGGATCCGCGGATGAACTTCTCCTCGATCTCGGACGCCGCGGCCCCTGCCGACCGCAGCCTATGCTTGATGAATTCGGAAGGTTCCATTGGGACGCGCGCTCGAGGACATTCTACTGCGCGCGACCTCGGCGTCGACAAGCCAATCCGGGCCGATCACAAATGGCTCTCGTACTGCTTCCGTTCGCATTCGGGACACAGCACCCGCGGCGTTTCTCTGGGCGGATGGGTCCCTTCCAAGGGCAGCCAGCTTCCATCGCTCTCGCGGATGAGTCCGCAATCCTGGCAGACGGGCAGCCTTCTCTCGAGTTCCACGATGTGCCTGCGCATCACGTGAAAGCGCCAGGCCGCCCTCGAGATGACGAAGGCCAGCGCCACAAATGTGACGGCGCGAATGAACCCGTCCAACGCCGATGTTGCGACGCTGCCGGGCAGCCCGATCTCCCAGGCGCCGGCAACGTGCACAGCGCACAAAAGCAGACCCGAGACGGACGCGTAGAGGAACCCCTCCCTCCATGCCGCCCACACCACCAGGAACACGAACAGAGGGGCTATCGAAACCCGCGACCTGGCAGCAACATCGAGAATTATGAGCGCGGCCATGCACGCCAGAATCGGCAGATTCATCAATCGCCGCTGCCGGGTGGCTGAAGCTTGGACTTCCGGGACCTGATGAGAATCCGGCATGGAGTGGACGCCCTCCGACGATGCCAGGCGGGACCGCAATTCCGAACTAAATAATTGACAAATCCAAGCCAGCGGCGGACTCGGGTGATTCCTGAGTCCTCCTTCGCGGACAAGGGCACGTCCTAGGCTCGCCTTCCGCCCGCGTCCCAGAGATCAATCGACCCTAAAGCCATGTCCGAACTCACCCGACGCAGCTTCCTAAAGACCTCGGCAATGGCCGGGGCCGCCGTAACCCTCGGCAACTTCGCGACGCGTCCCGCGGGAGCGGCGGCTGCTCCGAGCGGCCCGGCTTCCCCCTCATGGACGGACAGGCCCATGCGATGGGCGCAGCTCACTCTGGTCGAGGACGATCCCGGCAAGTTCGATCCCCAGTTCTGGCTCGACTACTTCAAGCGCACCCACTCCGACGCGGTCTGCCTCAGCGCGGGCGGCTGCGTGGCGTATTACCCCACGGAAATCCCCTTCCACCACCGGAGCGCGTGGCTCGGTAACCGCGACGTCTTCGGGGAACTCGTGGCCGGCTGCCGCGCGCTTGGCATGGTCGTGCTGGCGCGCACCGACCCCCACGCCACTTATGACGACGCCCAGGCGGCCCACCCCGACTGGATCGCCGTGGGCGCCGACGGGCGCCCCCGCCGCCACTGGGCTTCGCCCGAGATGTGGGTCACGTGCGGCCTTGGCCCGTACAACTTCGAGTTCATGACCGAGGTGAAGAAGGAAATCATGACCCGGTACCGGGTCGACGGCATCTTCATCAACCGCTGGGATGGATCGGGGATGTGCTTCTGCGAGCATTGCCGCACGAACTTCAGGAAGGCCACGGGACTGGAGCTGCCCTCGGGGGACAATCCCCGGGATCCCGCGCACCGCGCCTACGTGCTCTGGCGGCAGGAGACGCTCTTCGCGCTCTGGGGACTTTGGGACGGCGCGGTGCGCAGCATTAACCCGGATTCGTGCGTCATCCCAAACACCGGAGGCGGAGCGAACAGCTCGCTCGACATGAGGCGGATCGGGGAACTCGCGCCGACCCTGATGGCCGACCGCCAGTCGCGCACGGGCCTGATGGCGCCCTGGGCGAACGGCAAGAACGCCAAGGAATTTCGCGCGGCCCTGGGCGGAAAGCCCGTCGTCGGTATCTTCAGCGTGGGACTGGACGGGGTCCACCGCTGGAAGGATGCCGTCCAGAACTCCGATGAGACCCGCCTTTGGGTTGCCGACGGGATAGCAAACGGCATGCGGCCGTGGTTCACAAAGTTCGGTGGGGTGATAAACGACCCCCGCTGGCTCAAGCCGGTCGAGGAAATCTACGGGTGGTGCCATGGCGCCGAGCGCTACCTTCGCAACGAACGTCCGCTGGCGCGGGTCGCGATCGTCTACTCCCAGCAGACGGGCTGGTTCCACGCCGAGACGGGTGCGCCGAACGAGATAGAGGACGCGGGCCTCGGCTGGCATCAGGCGCTGATCGAGGCGCGGGTCCCGTTTGAGATGGTTCACGACCGCCTTCTCGACCCGGAGCACCTGGCACCGTTCAAGGCGCTCATCCTGCCGAACATCACCGCGCTGTCCGAGGCGCAGTGCGGCCAACTGCGCCAGTTCGTCGCGCGGGGCGGCGGCCTGGTGGCGACCTCCGAGACCTCCCTCGAGGACGAATGGGGGGCTCGCCGCAGGGATTTTGGCCTGGCCGATCTGCTGGGTGCGACATGGAAGGGCGGGTCTGAGGGTCCGATGCGCAACGCCTACCTGCGCCTTGAGCACGAGGCCTGGCCTGAGCATCCGTTGCTCGCCGGACTTGGGGACGCGCCCCGCATCATCCATGGGGTCTGGCGCGTGGCCGTGGAGGCCAACGCGTCCAGGTCCGAGTCGCCCCTTACGTTCATTCCGCCCTACCCCGACCTGCCGATGGAAAAGGTCTACGCGCGCCAGCCGCGCACGAACATCCCGCAGGTGTTTCTCCGCGACCTCCCCGGGGCCGGCCGCGTCGTGTATTTCCCGTGGGACATCGACCGGACGTTCTGGGAGGTGCTCGCCGTCGACCATGGTACGCTGATGCGCAACGCGGTGGCGTGGGCGACGAACGAGGATCCCCCCGTGGCCGTCACCGGCCGCGGCGTGCTTGACGTCACGCTGTGGCGCCAGCGGAACTCGCTGACGGTCCACCTCGTCAACCTGACGAACCCGATGATGATGAAGGGCCCCGTCCGCGAGCTGGTCCCTCTGGGCGAGCAGCGCGTGCGGGTGAGGCTGCCGGACGGGCTCAGCGCGAAGGCCGTCAGGCTTCTCGTCTCGGGCACGGCGCCGGAATTCGCGGCGTCCGGCGGGTGGCTGGACGTGCGCGTGCCGTCAATCGTCGCGCACGAGGTCGTGGCGATCGACGTGTGACGCCCGGGCGCTCTTCCTTAAAAACCGGGATTGCCTTGCCTCCGGAAAAAAACCGGCAACGTTGCCCCCTCCGACCTGAGGAGCGCAGCCGCGAGCGCCGCGACCCCATCAGGCCAACTCGCCCATGAAGTTACCCCTTCCCCTTACCCCTCTGCTCGGATTGTTCCTGGCAGCCTCGGTGGCCCGTGCGGCGGCCGGGGATGATGTCCTCGCGATCAACGACAAGGAATACCTCGAAATGACGGGGCTCAACGTGATGTTGGCCCACGATTTCTACCCCGAGGGCCATCAGGGCGGTGTCGGGATCATTCTCAACGGCCAGCGCGTCGCCACAAACGGCGACCTGCGCCTTGAGCCGACCCCGGGTCAGTGGCAGCCGATCCCGGCCGTCGGCACGCGCTTCGTCGACCGCGACGTTCGGGAGATCAGCGTCCGCATGTCCTACCCCGACGAGAGCATCAACAGGAAGGGCCTCAACCCCATCGGCTATCCCGACCTGAAGCTTGGCTATGTCCTGAAAGTGAAGCCCGACGGCCGTTCCTTCAGGATCATCGTGGACCTGGACGATCCCCTTCCCGCCGGTTGGGTCGGCAAGGTGGGCTTCAACCTCGAACTCTACCCGGGCATCCTCTTTGGAAAATCCTACGAGATCGGCGGGCAGTTCGGAACGTTTCCCAGGCAGCCAAACGGGCCTGGAGCCGTCACCGATGGTGACTACGAGCTCGAGCCCCTTGGGCACGGACCCAAGCTGACCGTGGCCCCCGAGTCCGAAAAGCAGCGCATGACGATCGAAGTGGTCCAGGGCGGGGAGATCCAGCTACTCGACGGCCGCGCCCAGCATAACAACGGCTGGTTCGTCGCCCGCGCGCTCGTGCCGGCGGGCGCTACCAAGGACGCGGTGGAATGGCTCGTGACGCCCCATGCGATCCCCGGTTGGAGGTCCGACCCCGTCATCCAGGTCTCCCAGGTCGGGTACCACCCGAAACAGCCGAAGATCGCCGTCATCGAGCTCGACCGCCACGAGACCGACTTCAAGCCCGCCACGCTCTACAGGGTCACCGACACGGGCCCCGAGAAGGTCGCCGAGCGCCCGACGAAGAACTGGGGCAATTTCCTGCGCTATCACTACCTCCAGTTTGACTTCACGGACGTCATTGAGCCGGGCATGTACGCCATCGGTTACGGCACGGCGCGCTCGAACGTATTCCAGATCAGCGAGCACGTCTTTGACCGGAACGTGTGGCAGCCGACCGTCGAGTATTTCCTGCCCGTGCAAATGGCGCACATGCGCGTGAACGACCACTACCGCGTCTGGCACGGGCTCGATCACATGGACGACGCCTTGATGGCGCCCGTGAACTACAATCACTTTGACGGCTATGTCCAGGGGCCGTCCACGCTGACAAAGTTCAAGCCGGGCGAGCACGTTCCGGGGCTCGACCAGGGCGGATGGTTCGACGCGGGCGACCACGACTTTCGCATCGAGTCGCAGATCGACACGGTCCACGGCCTCGCGCTCGCCTGGGAGCTCTTCCACCCCGATCTTGACAACACCACGATCGACCAGACGGCCCACATCGTCGAGATCCACCGGCCGGACGGAAAGCCGGATGTGCTCCAGCAGATAGAGCACGGCGTCCTGTCGATCGTTGGGGCGTACAACTCCATGGGACGGCTCTATCGCGGAATCCAGGACGCGTCGCTCCATCAGTACACTTTCCTCGGGGACGCGGCCGGCATGACCGACAACGTGGTCTTCCACGACACGAACGGCGAAGCCTTGAAGGTGCTGGCCGAGGCCGCCGTCTCCGGCGACCAGTCCGAACCCAAGATCGACCATCTCCCGCCGCTCGGCTCGCCGGGCTCGGCCGACGACCGGTGGGTGTTCACTGAGGAAAACCCCGCCCGCGAGCTGAACACGGCCGGCGGCCTTGCGGCAGCGTCCCGCGCGCTCACGGGCTTCAACGACCCCCTGGCCAAGGACTGCCTGCGCATCGCAAGGGAGCTTTGGACGAACGCAAAGGCGCCCGACACATCGGTCTCGCGGCTTGAGGCGGCGATCGAGCTCTACCAGACGACCGGCGAGAAGAAGTATTCCGACGTCATCGTGGGACTGGGAGACGCCGTCGTGGCCCGCGTGGCCCGCTACGGCTGGCTCGGCGCCCGCGCGCTAGCGCTCATCGACGACCCGGCCTATGTCGCCAAGATAAGGGTCGCCCTCAAGGGCTACAGGTCGAAGATCGACGCCCTGGAGCTTAAGACGCCCTACGGCCTACCCTACGAGCCGAGGGTTTGGGGCGCCGGTTGGGACATCCAGAGGTTCGGGGTCCAGCAGTACTTCCTCCACGCAGGAGCCCCCGACATCTTCCCGACGACCTACATGATGCACGCGCTCGACTTCATCCTCGGGTGCCACCCGGGGCCGAACACCGCCTCCTTCGTCTCCGGCGTCGGGGCCAAGTCGATGATACCGGCCTACGGCACGAACCGCGCCGACTGGTCGTACATCCCGGGGGGCATCGCGTCGGGCACGGCGCTCATCAGGCCGGACTTCCCTGAGCTCCTCGAGTGGCCGTTCCTCTGGCAGCAGGGCGAGTACTGTTTGGGGTACGCAACGTCCGACTATGTGTTCCTCGTCCTCGCCGCGAACCACGTCCTGAACGAACAAGCGCATGCCCCCGCTCAGTAAAACTCTGGTCGCCCGCGGACTCCGGACGCTCCCGCAATGGAGCAGGCGCGCGAGGACAATCCGCAGGACGTTCGAATTCAAAGGCTTCCTGGTTGCCATCGATTTCGTCGACCGGGTCGCCATCCGGGCCGAGAAGGCCGACCACCATCCCGACATCGACATCCGCTGGAACAAGGTGACCCTGGCGCTCACCACCCATTCCGAGGGCGGTCTGACGGCCAAGGACTTTGCGATGGCGCGCCAGTGCGACGAGGTCTTTTCCCGGCACTTTGATCGGCGTTAAACCCGCGCTTCCCCGATGCGGGGACGGCTTCGGGTCAGTTCGCCCTCGCCCAGGCGAGGCCGTCGTCGACCGGGCCGACGTCGATCAACTTCTTAATCTTCCAATCCTTGAGGTCGATGACGGCAACCTGCCTGCTGGCGTCGCACGAAACATAGGCAACCGCCCCGTCGGGGCGAACAAGGATCTCCTGGGGAGCCTTGGGCACATCGAGCGTACGGACCACCCTCATGCTACCCAGGTCGACCAGGCCCACCATCCGCAGCGCCGGAAGGGTGACCAGGAGCCACCTGCCGTCGGGAGTCGGCGTCGTTCCGAACCCCAGGCCCGGCAACGGGATCGAGGTGCTCACGGAGTTTGTCGCCGTGTCGATCACGACCAGGCGCAGCTTGGTCTGATCGGCCGTGAACGCCCACCGGTCGTCAGTCGAGAGCGAGATTCGCTGCACGATCGTCGCGACGGGAATCGTCGCCACGAGCGTCCTGGCGTCGAGGTCGAGGACGGAGACCGTGCCGGAGGTCACGTTGGCTGTGTAGCCGCGGCGTCCGTCGCTGGAGATCGCCAGCATGTGGGACTGGGAACGGCCTGTCGGGACCGAACCCAGAACCTTGAGGGTCACGGGGTCGATTATGGTGACCGAGTTGTCGAGCTCGGTCGTGACATAGAGGAGCCCGTTCCTCGGTCCGAAGACCGGCTTGTGCGGCCGCAGGCCCTTGCCGAGGTCGATCGTCCCGACCACGGCCCTCTTTTCCAGGTCGATCACATCGATCATCCGCCCGTCCGTGCCGGCCTGGCCGACACCGGCGCTGCCATAGACGGGGACAAACGCGCGCTTGCCGTCCGGCGAGGCCGCAACCTCATGTCCCGTGTTTCCGCTCTCCTCGACGGCCGCCAGCTGGTTCCCGGAGGCCGCATCGACGATTGAGAGCGTGTGGTCGCCCTTGTTGGCCACCAGGAGAAGACCGGAATACGGTTGGGAGGAGCCGGCATCGGCAGCGAAGCAGAAGGGGGCAAAACCGGTCAGGAGGCCGCCCACGAGGGCTGCGCGAAGGCGAAGGCTGTGGTTCATGCGCGCACAGTTATCCGGAAACCCGGGTGCAAGAAAGCCAAATGCACAGGAAAGACTCTCCGCCGCGGCAGGCCCGCGCCACGGTCACTCCCGGGTCTGTTCCTCGGCGGTCGCAGGACTCACCTTCAGGGCGTGCCCGCGGATTCGGATTCCGTTCAGCTTCCTGATGATCAGCTCCGCGTGCTCGCCGGCAACATCCACGAGCGCGTGCCTCTGGTGGATGTCGATTGCTCCGACCACATTGGCAGGGAGCCGCGTTACTCCGGTCACCTTCCCGACGATCTCCGCCGTCGTCACGAGGTGCTTCCTCCCGACGTTGAAGAAAAGGGTCGTCATTCCCACCTCCCTGCCCGTGCGAACCGCCGGCCCCGGCATCGCCGGCTCGGGCATCGCCGGCTCGGGCGCGGGGGCTATAGCCACCTTAGGCCGACCGTCGGCGGGCACCGGCGCCGCCTTTGCCTTGGATGCCTTGGCGGGGCCGACTCCCCCCTTCAGGAGCTGGATCAGGGCCGAGCAGATGTCGGTGCTCGCGTATCCCTGGTCCAGGAGCCGGTCGATCATCTGGTCGTGCCTCTCGAAACGGCCCGAATCGAGGATTCCCCGCAGCCTCTCGAAGAACACGTTGGCCCGCGCCTCCTCGACCTGATCGAGCGACGGCACCCGCTCGCGGCGGATCTTCAGGTTGGCGAACCGGACCATGCTCTGCAGCTTGTAGAGCTCGCGCCCCGAGACGAAGGTGATGGCCCTTCCCGACTTGCCAGCCCTGGCCGTCCGCCCGATCCGGTGTGTGTAGTCCTCGGCGTCGTTCGGGAGGTCAAAGTTGAAGACCACCTCGAGATCGTCAACGTCGAGCCCGCGCGCCGCGACGTCAGTGGCGACGAGGAACTCGAACGAGCGCCTGCGGAATTTCTCCATCACGCGGTCGCGCTGCATCTGGCTGAGGTCGCCGTGAAGCCGGTCCGTCGCGTAACCCCGCGCATGGAGGTGCTCGTCGAGCTCGTCCACCATCACCTTGGTGCTGCAGAAGATGAGCCCGTAACGGAAGTCGTTCAGGTCGATGAGGCGGGTGAGGACCTCGAGCTTGGAGCGCCAGTCCACCTCGTAGTAGACCTGGTCGACCTGTGGCGCGTTCTGCGCGTGTGACTCGATCCGAATCCACTCGGGATCCCGGGAATACCGGCCGATCAGCTCCTGGATGGTCCTCGGGATCGTTGCCGAGAAGAAAAGCAGCTGCCGGCCCTCGGGGACCGCAGACAATATGCGCTCGATGTCGTCGCGGAACCCCATGTCGAGCATGCGGTCGGCCTCGTCCAGCACGACCAGGCGCAGCGCGTCCAGCTTGAGGGTCCCGCGCTCCATGTGGTCCATCACACGGCCCGGGGTGCCGATGACGATCTGGACCCCGGCCGCCAGGGCCCGGAACTGCCGCTCGTAGGACTGCCCGCCGTAGATCGGCACGACATGGACGCCGCGCTTGAACAGCAGAAGCTTGCCCGTCTCCTCGGCGACCTGCACCGCCAGTTCGCGCGTCGGGCACAGGATCAGGCACTGCACCTTGTGGAGCTGCGCCTTCACCATTTCTATGGCGGGGATCGCGAATGCGGCGGTCTTCCCGGACCCCGTCGCGGACTGGCCCACGACGTCGCGCCCCTTCAAGGCCGCGGGAATCACCGCTGTCTGGATCGGGGAGGCCTCCTCGTATCCAAGCTTGCCGACGGCCTTCAATATCTCGGCGGAGACCCCGAGCTCGGCAAACGGGCGCTTTTCCATGCCCCAGGGTGGGCCGGGGCGCACGGAAGTGGCAGCACAAAATGGGGCCCCGCGGCCCCCACGCACGCGGCCGGAACCTTCGGCCCGTTTGTCGTGGACCGGGGCGCAGGCCTCGCCGAGGATTGCGGGGTCCGGAGCCAAGAGGCTCTGCCGCATGAATCCGAGATTCCTCCTGAAAGGCCTTGTCATCGGGATATCCATCGCCGCTCCGGTGGGCCCGATCGGCATCCTTTGCATAAGGCGCTCACTGAGGGACGGCCTCTGGACGGGCTTCATGGCAGGGCTCGGCGCAGCCACCGCCGACGCCGCGTACGGCTGCGTGGCGGGATTCGGGCTCACCGCGATCTCAAGCCTTCTGGTCAGCCACCGGTTCTGGCTGGGGTTGATCGGGGGCACGTTCCTCTGCTTCCTCGGAGTGCAGACGTTCCTTGCAAGGCCCCCCTCCGAGGCCGCACCCGAGGGGTCCGCCGGCCGACCCCTCGCCGCGTATGGGTCCACGTTCCTCCTCACGCTCGCAAATCCGGCGACGATACTTTCGTTCGCCGCCGTCTTCGCTGCGTTCGGCATCGGCGCCTCGGCCGGGTACCTTGCCGCCGTCTCCCTGGTGCTCGGGGTCTTTCTGGGCTCCGCCTCCTGGTGGCTCATCCTGAGCGGCAGCGTGAGCGCGGTCCGCTCGCGCGTTAGCCCAGGCTGGATGCGGGCGGTCAACCGCGTTTCGGGAGCAACGCTCTTCGCGTTCGGCGTCTACGCGCTTCTGTTTTCGTAACCGAAAGGAGGAATGCCTTGCCTAGGCCCGCGGCCAAAACAAGCCTCCGGGTGGCGGCGCTCCCCCATGTGCGCCGCCTTCTCAACGAGATCGCGAATCCCCGTCACCCGTCATGAATCGTGATCCCCTGCGCGTGCTCCACCTGGAGGCCGACCCTGACGACCACGACGTGGTCCGGCGCATGGCCGTGTCGACCGGGCTGGCGCTGGCGTTCGAGCGCGCCGCAAACCGCGCCGAGTTCGAGGCCGCGCTCAGGCGCGGAGGCGTGGACCTCATTCTGGCCGACCACTGCGTCCCGGGCTATGACGGAATGGCCGCCCTTGAATCGGCGCGATCAAGGCTGCCCGGGGTTCCCTACATTATCGTTTCGGACTCAGTCGGAGAGGACCGCGCCGCCGAATGCCTGCGGCGCGGCGCGAGCGACTTCGTCCACAAGGACCGGCTGGAGCGGCTTTCCGCTGCGATCCTCCAGGCGACAAGCAGGTCCGGGGAAGCCGACCGCACGATGGTGGCCGAGGAGCGGTTCCGGGAGATTTCCGAGAACATCCGGGACGTGTTCTGGGTGTGCGACGCAAGGACGGGAAAGGCCGTCTATGTGAGCCCCTCCTACGACGACATCTGGGGCAAATCCCCCGAAGGCCTCTACGCGATGCACGGCCTTTGGCCGGAAGAAACGCTCGAGGAAGACAGCACGGTGGTCGCCGAGGTGCGCGCAAAGATGGCAAGCGCCTCTCCCTTTCAGGCGGAGTACCGAATCCGCCGGCCCGACTCGTCCGTGCGCTGGATTCACGACCGCGGTTTCCCGGCACCCGGCAAGTCGGGCGGTCCGCCCAGGATGGTGGGGCTGGCCGCGGACATCACGGACCGCAAGCGCCTGGAGGCGGAGCTGCTTCAAGCGCAGAAGATGGAGCTTGTCGGGCGGCTCGCAGGCGGCATCGCCCACGACTTCAACAACCTCCTGACGATCATATCGGGCTACGTGAGCATGCTGCTGGACAGGGAGAACCTACCGCCACCCACGGTGGAGGCCCTGAAACGGGTCTTCACGGCAAGCAGGCAGGCCACGGGCCTTGTGCGCCAGCTGCTCCTTTTCAGCCGAAAGCGCTCACCCAAGCGTGAGGTGGTCGACCTCAACGCCGAGGTCGACTCCATGGTTGGCATGCTCCGCCGCCTCCTCGGCGAGATGATCGTCATCGATTTCGAGCAGGCCCGCGAATCACCCAGGGCGAACATCGACGTCGGGATGATCGAGCAGGTTCTCATGAACCTCGCCGTGAATGCCCGGGACGCCATGCCGCGCGGGGGGCACCTGGGGATCGCCGTCGGGCTTTCGGCCCAAGGCGCCCGGCCATCCAAGGATGCGTCGGCTTTCCCGGGGGACTACGCCTTCATATCGGTGCGCGACACCGGAACGGGCATACCCCCGGCCATCCTGCCCCGCATCTTCGAGCCTTTCTTCACCACGAAGGAGGAGGGCCGCGGCACCGGGCTCGGCCTTGCCACGGCTATGGACATCGTCAGGCGCCATGATGGTTGGATCGACGTGGAGACGAAGGAGAATGTCGGGACCGTCTTCAGGATCTTTCTGCCGATGACCCGCGGCGAGGTCGCGGCAGCCCCCAAGCCCGAGTCGCCGCCCGAACTCAAGCGGGGCAAGGCCACCATCCTATTGGTCGAGGACGAGTCCAACGTGCGCGAGTTTGCCGCGGCCGTGCTCCAGCAGGACGGCTACACCCTCCTTCAGGCCAAGTCCGGGGAGAACGCAAGGGAGGTATGGCGCTGGCATTCGGCCAGAATCGACCTCCTCCTGACCGACGTCGTCCTTCCGGGGGAGCTGTCGGGACCCGTGCTGGCCACCCTGTTCCAGGCGGAGAAGCCGGCGCTCAAGGTCATCCTCACAACGGGCTACAGCCGCGAAACCGTGGCGGAGCACGCCAAGGAGGGAAGGCCCCAATTTGTGTTGAACAAGCCCTATACTCCGCGCTCCCTGCTGCGCGCGGTGCACGAGGCGCTGACCTGAGGGCGGGCTTGCGCCGTTGACAGGAACTTTGCGCGGATATTTCTTGGCTTGGCGCCGACGCCCTGCCCGGCGGCGCCGCTTGCCTACCCCACTGCCCGCGCGGATTCGACCCCGGATTCCACACCAGCATGCCCATCACATCCCAGACGGCCCCGATTTGGGTGCTTGCCGCCGTAGGTCTATGCGGATGGGTGGTGGCGTCCTTCGCGTACTTTCGGAACAGGAAGAGGAAGGAGGGCGACTCCGCGGTCGAAGCAGAACATCGCGATGTGTACGAGAGCTACAACCTGCTCCTGGACACGTTCAACCGCTCGAACATCCTGCCTTGGTGGGCGCGGGTCACGAGGAACGGGACGGAGTTCGACTGGAAGGTCAGGATGCCGCCGAACCTCCAGGAGAATTCGATCTACAAGCTGGCCGAGCTGCGCAACGAGGGAGGGCTATGGCGGGACGACCAGGCACCGGATCACGAGCGCACCAAGCGCGCTTCCTCCAAGGCCCTCGAGGAAGGGGCCGAGGGGTACCAGCAGGAGTTCCGCATTGTCGGCCCGGACGGGATGCACTGGCTTACCGAGGAGGTGCTGATCCGGCCCGCAGGGCCCAACGAGTGGAACCTCGCGGGCGTCGTCCGGGACGTCACCAAGCGGCGCAATGCCGAGGAGGCCCAAAGGGTGTCGGAAAGCCAGATTAGGAAGATACTTAAGGGGGCGGACTGCCTGCTCTGGCAGGCCACCGCGACGGGAAAACCGGACGGGCGGCAGGATTGGGAGATGTACCTGCCCCAGTCGGTCCTCTACAAGCGGATCTTCGGGAAGGACTCGGAGCCCGGGCAGACCATCCTCTGGACCGAGGAAATGGTGCCCGAATGGGTGCAGATCAACAAGGCTGCCCGTAACGCCATGATGCTGGGAAGGCCGGACTACGACCAGGAGTTCCACGTGGTCGTGGGGGACAAGACCTTCTGCGTCCACGAGCATGTCTCCCTCGACAAGGTGGGGCCCGACACGTGGAACCTGGTGGGGGTCATCGTCGACATCACCCGCCTGAAGGAGACCGAGCTCGAGCTGGCGCGGGCACGGGACGCGGCCCTGGAGTCGTCGAGGATAAAGAGCGAATTCCTGGCGAACATGAGCCACGAGATCCGCACGCCCATGAACGGCGTGATCGGGATGACGGGCCTGCTGCTGGACACGGAGCTGGCGCCTGTTCAGAGGGAGTTCGCCGAAACGATCCGCATTTCGGCAGAATCGCTGCTCACGATCATCAACGACATCCTCGACTTCTCGAAGATTGAGGCGGGCAAGCTGGCGTTCGACACGCTCGACTTCGACTTGGTCGAGACGGTCGAGGGGGCGCTGGACATGCTTGCGGAGCGCGCCCGGCACAAGAGCATCGAGCTGGCCTGCGAGCTTCCCCCGGACCTGCCGAGGCGCCTCAGGGGTGATCCCGGCCGCCTGAGGCAGGTCATCACCAACCTCATTGGCAACGCAATCAAGTTCACGGAGAAGGGCGAGGTCGTGGTGCGGGTCGCCAGGGAGAACGAAACCGAAACGCACGCCGTCATCAGCTTCGCCGTAAAGGACACCGGGATAGGCATTCCCACCGAGATCCAGTCGAGGCTCTTCCAGGCGTTCACGCAGGCCGACAACTCCACGACCCGCAAGTTCGGAGGCACGGGGCTCGGTCTGGCCATCTCGAAGCAGCTCGTGGAGATGATGGGGGGGCACATCAGTGTCCAGAGCGAGCTCGGAAAGGGGTCGACTTTCTTCTTCACCGCCCGGCTCGAGAAGCAGATGGGACCGGCCGAGCCCGCCCCATCCATCTATTTCCGGGATCTCTTCGACCTGCGGGTCTTGGTCGTCGACGACAACGCCACGAACCGACAGATCCTTCGCCACCAGCTCTACGCCTGGAAGATGCAGAAGGGTAGCGCGGCCAATGGCTTCGAAGCCCTCGACCTGCTCCGAACCGCCGTGGCCGACGGCAAGCCATATGACCTTGCGCTGCTTGACATGCAGATGCCCGAAATGGACGGCCTGACGCTCGCCCGGTCCATCAAGGCCGACCCTGAGATAAGGTCGACCCGGCTCATCATCCTCACGTCGATGGGCTACATGCACACCCAGGACGAGCTCAAGGCGGCGGGCGTCGACGCGTACCTCGTCAAGCCGATCAAGCAGTCGCGTCTGTTCGACTGCCTGGTCAACGTTCTCGGCCGGGCGGCCGCCGAGCATGTCTTCACCAAGGCCCAGAAGGGCGTGCAGCCTGCCGCCGAGTCGCAGTCGCTGTCCACCCACCATGCGCGCATCCTGCTGGCCGAGGACAACATCGTTAACCAGAAGGTGGCGCTGGCGCAGCTGAAGGGCCTGGGATTCACCGCCGACGCGGTTGCCAACGGCCACGAGGTGCTCAGCGCCCTGAAGCAGGTGCCCTACGACGTTATCTTCATGGACTGCCAGATGCCGGAGATGGACGGCTATGAGGCGGCGCGATTGATCCGCCAGGCCGAGCGGTCCTCCCAGGTGAATTGGAAGGCTCCCGTGCACATTGTGGCGATGACCGCCAACGCCATGACCGGCGACCGCGAGAAGTGCCTTGCCGCCGGAATGGACGACTACCTCTCGAAGCCGGTCCGCAAGGCCGAGCTTCAATCGGCCCTCATCAAGTGGCTTGTGCCGTCCAAGAGCGAATAGTGGGCCGGGCAGTTGACAGAAGGCGGGGCCGCAATAGGGTGCGCAACTCGAACCGCCGGCGCGCATGAGCAAATTCACCCTGCAAGTCAACGGGCGCTCCCACGAGGTTGATGTCGTTCCGGAGACCCCCCTGCTCTGGGTGCTTCGGGACAATCTGGACCTTGTGGGCACGAAGTTCGGATGCGGCATCGGGCAGTGCGCCGCGTGCACCGTGCATCTCGACGGCACGCCAGCCCGTGCGTGCCTGACCCCGGTATCCGCGGTTGGATCCGCCAAGGTGACGACGATCGAGGGGCTCTCGGCCGACGGCCAGCATCCGCTCCAGAGGGCCTGGTGCGAGCTCGACGTGGCGCAGTGCGGCTACTGCCAGCCCGGGCAGCTCATGTCGGCCGCGGCCCTGCTGGCGCAAAACCCGAACCCCAGCGACGGCGACATCGACGAGGCCATGGCGGGCAACATCTGCCGCTGCGCCACTTATTTCAGGATCCGCGCCGGAATTCACCGGGCGGCGGAGCTGATGGCGGCCGGCAAGGAGGCGCGGCCATGAGCGCGACACGTGGCATGCCCATCGACCGGAGATCGTTCCTCCGGCTGGCGACCGTCGCGGGGGGGGGCCTGATCCTCGGCTATTACGTGCGGCCGTCCGGGATGGCGCAGATCGCCAAGCCCGATGTCGAGAGGACAGACGGACTGTTCATTCCAAACGCGTTCATCCGGATCGCTGCCGACGGGGGCGTCACGGTCTATTCGGCAAGGCCCGAGGTGGGCCAGGGGATCAAGACCTCGCTGCCGATGGTCGTCGCGGAGGAGCTCGGTGCCGACTGGAAGAGCGTGAACGTGGTCTCGGCGCCGCTCGACGCCGCATTCGGGCCGCAGTTCGCCGGCGGGAGCATGTCCACGCCGATGTCCTACACGGCGATGCGCAAGGTCGGAGCCGCCGCGCGCACGATGCTGATTGCGGCGGCGGCCCAGACGTGGGGCGTGCCGGCGAGCGAATGCATCGCGGAGGAGGGCGAGGTGCGCCATTCGGCATCGGGCCGGTCGATCAGGTTCGGGGACCTGGTGGCGAGGGCTTCGGCGCTTCCGGTGCCCGCTGAGGATTCCGTGGTCCTTAAGGATCCGAAGGACTTCACGCTGCTCGGCAAGCGCATTGGCGGCGTCGACAATCCGAGGGTCGTCACCGGACAGCCGTTGTTCGGCATCGACCAGAAGCGCCCCGGCATGGTGTACGCCGCCTACGTGAAGGGCCCCGTCTGGGGGGCACGCCCCCTGAGCGCGAACCTGGACCACGTGAAGGGCCTGCCCGGGGTATTGGACGCGTTCCTCGTCGACCGAACCGTGCCCGCGGGCCAGGTGACGGGCCTCGTGCCGGGCGTTGCCGTCGTGGCCAACTCCACATGGGCCGCGTTCAGCGCGCGCAACGAACTCAAGGTCACATGGGACGAGGGCCGCCTGCCCAACAGCAGCTGGGAGGAATTCGGCCGCCAGGCCCGCGAGCTCGCGGGCGCGCCCCCGGGATCGGCCGGCGTGGTGGAGGACCGCCGCGACGGCGACATCGACAAGGCGTTCGCCGGCGCGGCACACGTGCTCGAGGCCTCCTACTCCTATCCGTTCATCTCCCACACGAACCTGGAGCCCCAGAACTGCCTCGTGCACGTGCAGGCGAACCAGGCCGAGGTCTGGGCCCCCACCCAGAATCCGGACGGCGCCCGCAAACTGGCCGCACAGGTACTCGGGATCCCCGAGGAAAACGTGAACGTCAACATAACGCGCATCGGCGGAGGGTTCGGCAGGAGGCTGGACTCGGATTTCGTAGCGGAGGCCGCCGCGATCTCGCAGCGCCTTGGCGTCCCGGTGAAGCTGACCTGGGACCGCACCGACGACCTCCAGCACGATCACTTCAGGCCGGGCGGCTTTCATTTCCTCAAAGGAGCGGTGGACGCGCAGGGCAGGCTTAGCGCATGGCGCAGCCACCACGTCTCCTTCGGTTCAAACCTCGGCGCGGATGACTTTCCCGCCCGCTTCGTGACGAACTACGTCCTGCTTAACAGCAAGCTCGAAAACAACGTGCCGCAGGGCCCCTGGCGCGCGCCGGGCAGCAACACCTACGCCTGGATGACCTGCTGCTTCCTTGACGAGCTGGCTCACGCCGCCGGGAGGGACCCCGTCGAATTCAACATTGCCCTGCTGGGGGACAGGGACCTCATCCCGGGAAGCGGGCCGAGGGGCCGCCCGTACAACGCGGCCAGGATGCGCAACGTCCTGCGCCAGGTGGCCGAGAAATCCGGCTGGGGCAGGAAGCTGGCCCGCGGAAAGGGCATGGGGCTCGGGTACTACTTCAGCCACCAGGGTTACATTGCCGAGGTTGCCGAGGTGACGGTGACGCCCGCGGGGGACCTCAAGGTCGACCGCGTCGTGGCCGCCGTCGATGTCGGCTCGCAGATCGTCAACCTGAGCGGCGCCGAGAACCAGGTCCAGGGATCCATCATCGACGGCCTGAACGCGGCCTGGCGACAGGAGCTCGACATCAAGCAGGGCCGGGTGGTGCAGTCGAACTTCCACGAGTACCCGATGCTCCGGATCCCGGACGCACCCCGCTCGATCGAGATACACTTTGTGAAGACCGACTACCCGCCGACCGGCCTCGGCGAGCCGGCTCTTCCGCCGCTAGCGCCCGCCGTGTGCAACGCGATCTTTGCCGCCACAGGGAAGCGCGTGCGCCAGCTCCCGATTTCCAGGACGGACCTTTCTTGGTCGTAATTGGGGAGCGCGGCCGGTAATCCATCCTTCCCATGAAGGAATTGGAGGCGATTGTCGCGCACCTGTGCGTGGCCCACACCGGCGGAGTGCTGGCAACCCTCACGAAGGTCGACGGATCGTCCTACCGGAGGCCGGGCGCGCGGATGCTCGTCACCGGCGAGACGAAGCGGATCGGATCGATAAGCGGAGGATGCCTTGAGGAGGACCTGATCGAGAGATCGGCGCGCGTCGCGGCAAGCGGCCGCGCCGAACTGGTGGTCTACGACACGTCGGCCGAGAACGACCTTCTGTGGGGAGTGGGCCTCGGCTGCAACGGGGTCGTGCGGGTGCTGCTTGAGCCCCTGCCCTGCCGGCCGCAATGGGCTTTGACCGTCGCCGAGAATCTCCGCGCCGGCCGGCCCACGGATCTTGCCGTCGTCTGGGAGAACCCCGGCGGGCCGGTGGGGACGCGTCTGCGCGACGACAAGACCCCGGCCCGGCCAGGGCCGAAGGCCTGCGTCTTCAATGACCGAATCGAGCCTCCAGTCTCGCTATCAATATTCGGGGCGGGCGACGACGCGCAGCCGCTTGCGCGCCTTGCCCGCGAGCTCGGATGGAGGGTCACCGTTGCGGATCCGCGGCCCGCGATGCCGACGCCCGAGCGCTTCCCAGCGGCCGCCGTCCTGCTGACCGGGCCGGCAGATGCCCTCGTCCGGCGCGCCGCACCCCCGCCCGGCTCACTCGCGGTTGTCATGACCCACCATTACCTTCACGATCTGCCCCTCCTGCACGATCTGCTGCCGCTCCCGCTGGCCTACCTCGGGCTGCTGGGGCCAAGGCGCAGGGCTGAGAAGATCGTCGCCGACCTCGCCGCGAAGGGCCTCCCCGTCACCGCCGAGATGCGTTCACGCCTGCGCGCGCCCGTGGGCCTGGACCTTGGGGCGGACGGGCCCGAAGAGGTCGCCCTAAGCATCGTCGCGGAAATGACGGCCGTCCTCGCGGGTCGCGACGCGCGCCCCCTGCGGGAGCGCGAGCTGCCGATCCATGCCTGAGGCTGGTCAGCCGACGCCGGGGACCCTGAAGCTTGGCGCCGTCATCCTGGCGGCGGGAGGGTCATCGCGCATGGGCTCCGTGAAGCAGCTCCTGGAAGTCGGAGGCAAATCCCTGGTCGCGCGCGCCGTCGATGCGGCGCTCGGCTCGCACGCGCGCCCTGTCGTCGTCGTCCTGGGCGCCAATGCTGGAAGGGTTGCGGCCGTGGTCGCCGACCGGCCTGTCCTGTCGGCGAACAATGCGAATTGGAAGGAGGGTATGGCATCGTCGATTCACACCGGTCTCTCGGCGCTTCTCGGCGCCGATCCCTCCCTGGACGCAGTCCTCGTCACGCCGTGCGACCAGCCGGCGCTCTCCTCGGACGTGATCACGTTGCTCGCCGCGCTCCACCGGGCGACAGGCCGGGTGTCCGCAGCCCGCTATCGCGGCCGAAACGGGGCCCCCGCGATCTTTGGCAGGGAGCACTTTGGCACCCTCATGGCGCTGACGGGCGACGAGGGCGCCCGCAAGCTGCTGAATTCGAATCCCGGAAAAGTTGTCGCAATCGATCTTCCGGAACTTGGCGTGGATCTCGACACGCCCGCCGACTACGCCGACTGGAACGGCCGGCGGACGCAGACGTAAGGGGCCTAAGGGCCCCAGTGGGTCAGAACCTGCGCCCAAATGCCGATGTCCGGCATGCCGGCGCATCGCGAAGAAATAGTCATGGCCTTGCAACCAGAATTCGGGGCATGCGCCTTACAAGCCCGACATTCATCGAATCTGCCGTGCGCCCGGGCATCCGAAGCCGGACGCGGCCCTCGCCGGGTCGATCACTCCTCCGAGTCGTAGACCTGGACCCGGGTCCAGGACGCCTTGTTACGCTCGACGAACGCAAGGTGGATCGGGTCGACCTGATAGGCGTCGTGCGCGGGCCCGTCCTTGAAGATGATCGTCAGGGCAATGTCGAAGCTCCGCTCCGTCACGTCCCGCTCGCGTATGGACGCCGGCGCTCCGACATAGATCTTCTCGATCGTCCTGACCGCGGAGAGCTTCGTCACCTCGGTACGAAAATGGGCGCGTTCGGAGGCCGTGAGGCCGTTCTTCAGCCAGAAGTAGACGGAGTGGATCAGCATGGTGATCCGCGATTAGACAAGATTCATCGGGTCGACATCAAGCATTTGAGTGATGTCGTCCGGCCATCGGAATTCGTCCCTGAGCTTCGAGATGTCGCCGATCACACGCGTGACGCTCGCCGCAAAATACCACAGCTGCCATCGGTACTCGTCCCGGATCTTCTCGATGGGCGCGGGCGTGGGACCGCGAAGCTCCAGCCTGCCGCCCAGGTTGTCCCGGAGGGCCTTGGCCCACTGCTCGGCGAAGAACTTCAGCTTGTCGGGGTTTTTCCCGCGGAAGAGGTGTCTGATGAGGTGGCGCCTGGGAGGATAGCCGAACCGGCTCCTGACCTCGAGTTCCGCGCCGGCAAATCCCTCGAAATCCGCGTGCCGCGCAAACTGGATCGCCTCGGCCTGCGGCGTGAAGCTCTGCACGACCACCTCCCCTGCCTGGTCCCCCCTTCCCGCCCGGCCTGCGACCTGGACCAGAAGCTGGAAGGTCCTCTCGTTCGCCCTGAAGTCCGGGATGTGCATCGAAAGGTCCGCATCCACCAGCCCGACGAGCGTCACGTTCGGAAAGTCGAGGCCCTTCCCGATCATCTGGGTGCCGACCAGTATGTCGATCTTGCCCCGGCGGAAGTCGCTCAGTATCTCGCGAAAACGGTTCTTCCTTCCCATTGTGTCCGAGTCCATGCGCTCGATCTTGGCCCTTGGAAGCACGCGACGGACGGCCTCCTCGACCCGCTGGGTCCCGAGCCCCCGCCACCGGATGTCCGGCGCCCCGCACTGGGGGCACCTTACCGGTGCCGGACGCTGCTCGCCGCACAGGTGGCACCGGAGCGTCTCGTCAGTCCTGTGGTAGGTCATGGAGATGCTGCAGTGCGGGCACTCCTCGACACTCCCGCACTTGCGGCACTGCATGGACGACGAATAGCCGCGTCGGTTGATGAAGAGAATCGTCTGCTCCCGGAGCTCGAACCTGGCCTGCATCGCCTCCGCAAGCGGGCGTGATAGGGCGGTCGGTCCGCGCTGGCGGGCCGCCTCGATCCGCATGTCGACTATGGTAAACGAGGGAAGGCTTCGTCCGTCGACCCGCTGGGTGAGGCGCAGGAGTCGGTACCTTCCGGCGACGGCGTTGGCGTGGCTCTCAAGCGACGGCGTCGCGGAGCCCAGCAGGCACTGGGCGGCGCACAGCCTCGCCCTCATGACCGCCACGTCGCGGCCGTGGTAACGGGGACTCTCGTCCTGCTTGTACGCCGGCTCATGCTCCTCGTCCACGACGATGAGGCGCAGGTTCCGGACCGGGGCGAAGACCGCCGACCGCGCGCCGACGGCGACACGGACCTCGCCCGAGGCAAGCGCGAACCACCCGTCGAGCCTCTCCCCCTCTCCAAGATGGCTGTGCCAGACAACGCACCGGTGCCCCGGGGCGATCGCCTCAAGCCGCGACCTCAGCCGGGCGACGGTCTGCGGGGTGAGCGCAACCTCGGGCACCAGCAGGATCACGCCGCCGCCCGCCTCGAGGGTGGACTGGATCGCACGCAGATAGACCTCGGTCTTGCCCGACCCCGTGATCCCGTGGAGGAGCGTCACCCCGAATCTCCCCGACTCGACCGAGGTCGCGAGGGCCGACACGGCGGCCCCCTGCTCGGCGTTCAGGGCGTGGGGCTGCGCAGCCACGAGCTCCCCGCGCGCGAGATCGTCCGAATACGCGCTGCGTTCCACCCGGGAGACCTCCTCGCGCACGAGGCCCCGCAAAAGGAGGGCTTGCAGCGACGCTGCCGACGCGCCGGTTCGCTCGAGGATGAGCCCCTTCGGTTGAGGCAGTATCTGGCCCTCCAGGAAGGCATGGAGCCGGGCCTGGGCGGGCGCCTTGCGGGCCAGCGCGGCCGTGTCTTCCCGGGAGAGTTTCGCGGCCACGCTAATGAGCCGCTGCTCCTTTATGCGCGAGCCGCGCCTGACGGCAGCTGGGATCATGGCCTCAATGACAGCGTCCAGGGGCGCCGCGTAGTAGCCGGCCATCCATCTCGCAAGGTCAAGGAGGTCCGGTGTAAGGGCGGGGAAGGGATAGACGACCGCGGAGACGGACTTGAGGCGGTCCACCGGGAAGTCGGCAGGGGGGCCTATGACGCCGACCACGCCGAGCCGGATCGCGTGGCCGACGGGCACCCTCACCAGCGACCCTATCCTGGTCGCGGCGCGCAGGCCCTCGGGCACCTTGTAGTGCAGGACCTTGTCAAAACCGGCCAGTGGGTGCACGCCGACGAACATAGCGGGAGGAGGATGCGATTGAGCTCCCGCGACCCGGGGCGCGCAATACCCATCGCTGTCCGAAGAGATCGAATTGACACGCCCACCCCGCGGGAGCGACAGTCCCCACGTGAGTATCCCTTCGGCCCGGGAAAGATTCAGGAAGTTCCTCGCCCAAAAGGGCCTCCGGGTGACCAGCCAGAGGCTCGCGATATTTGACGCCGCCTTTGCCCGCAAGGAGCATTTCACGGCGGAGCAGCTGCTGGACTACGCCCGATCGATCGACGACTCCGTGTCCAGGGCGACGGTCTACCGCACCCTCCCCATAATGACCCGCAGCGCCCTGCTGCGGGAGATCGACATCGGGAGCGGAGAGAAGTTCTACATGCCCAACCTGGAGCCGAACACCCAGATAGCCCAGGTTGTCTGCCTCGACTGCGATCGGATTTTCGAGATCAGCGCCCCATTCATGGAGTGGTATGGGAGCACGGTTTCGTCCAAGCTGGGGCTCTCGCCTGTCTCACAGCGGCTGCAGGTGAGCGCACGCTGCAACTTGCTCAGGGACACGGGTTCGTGTCCCCGGAGATCTTGAACCGAAGAGCGACTGAAAATGGCTGAAGACTCCCCGCGCGACACGGCATTCGAGCTCGGCTTCTTCGAGGGCGTACTAAGGCACGATCCGCAGTGCGTCGAGGTGATCGAGATCCTCGGGGGCCTCTACACGAAGGTCGGCAGGATCGCCGACGGCCTCAAGATGGACCGCAAGCTCGTCCGCCTTCAGCCCTCCAATGCCACCGCCCACTACAACCTCGCCTGCAGCCTGGCCCTGAGCAAACGCAAAGCGGACGCGCTTAGGTCCCTGCGCCATGCGATCTGCCTCGGCTACCGGGACTTTGAGTGGATGTCCCACGATCCTGACCTGCAGGGCCTGAAGGGCCTCCCGGAGTTTGGCGCCATGGTGGCCCAGCTGAAGCCGCAAAGCTGAATCTGGGCGTGTTCCTGCTAAAGAAGATTATTTCGTACTGGCTCATGCCGCTGCCGCTCTGCCTGGCGCTTCTGGCGTGCGGCCTCGTCCTTTTGCGCTTTGGGCGCCACCCGAGACTTGGGCGCCGGCTCCTGCTCGCCGCCGTGGTGCTGCTTGCCCTCTTCTCGAACCGGTTTGTAAGCACCCACCTCCTGAGGCCCCTTGAGGAGCGGTATCCGGCCATCCCGGAATTCGCGGCGGGCGGCCCCGCCCCCGAGCCGATAGAGGGCTGCCGGTTTGTCGCGGTGCTCGGCGGCGGCCACAGCGACATGAGCGGGCTCTCCGCCACAAGCCAGCTCTCGACTTCCGCCTTAGCCCGGGCCGTCGAGGCGGTCAGGATTGCCAGGGTCCTTCCCGGTGCCCGCCTCATCCTGAGCGGGCCCGGGGCCGGCGGCCGCCCTTCCCTTGCGTCCGTGTCTGCCCGGGCCGCAGAGTCGCTCGGCGTCAGCCCGGAGAGAATCGTGCTCGTCGAGACAGCCCGAGACACGGAGGAGGAGTCGCTCGCCGTCGCCAGACTCTCAGGCGGCGCACGGGTTGCCCTCGTGACCTCGGCCTGGCACATGCCGAGGGCCGCGGGCCTGTTCAGGAAGGCGGGCGTTGTCTTCGTGCCCTGCCCCGCCGACTTCGTGTCGCGCGCGGACGTAAGGTTCAGGTGGTTCGACCTTGGATGGGACAGCGAGTCGCTTGAGCGGAGCACGCTCGCGGTCCACGAGTACCTCGGGCTTCTCTGGCTGTGGCTGCGCGGGGCCGCCTGACACGGCCGCCGTCCATATTTTGCTTCGCCACAGCCGTCACATGTTTGTAAAACAATCTTGATGAATTTTCTCAAGAAACTGATAGGCACGAACGACGTGTTCTTCGACCTCCTTGAGGAGGGAGCGGAGGAGGCCAAGGTGAGCGTCGACCTGTTTGCGAAGTTCCTGCACCAGATCGCCGAGGGGAAGCGGCCAGCAGGGCTTGATGACTTCATTCAGGCCAGGCGCAAGGAGAAGCGCATCCGGCACCTCATGACCGAGGCGCTCACCAAGACCTTCGTCACCCCTCTTGACCGGGAGGACATCGAGGCGCTGTCCGTTGCGCTCTACCGCATCCCCAAGCAAGTCGAGAAGATCGTCGAGCGGCTGGCGATTTATCCGGGTCGCGTCCCACATGAGATGTTCAGCCGGCAGGCCGAGCTGATGAACCAGGCGGCCAGCGCCCTCGTCTTCATGGTGAAGCAACTTCGCAAGGGTTCGACGCTCGCATCCATCCGTGAGGCCAACGACCGGCTTCAATACGCCGAGGGGGAGGCCGACAAGGTGATGCTGGAGCAGCTGCGCAGTCTCTACCAGGGACCGTGCGACGCGAAGGAGTTCGTCATACTGCAGAAGCTTTTCGAAATGGTGGAGCAGGCGGTGGACCGGTGCCGAAACGCCGGGAACATCGTCGTCCAGGTTTCGCTGAAGCATTCGTGACCGGAAGCGCGCTATGACGCTTCTTGTCCTCGTCGTTCTGGTCGCACTCGTATTCGAGTACGTTAACGGATTCCACGACACGGCCAATTCGATAGCCACGGTCGTATCGACCAAGGTGCTTACACCCCGGCTCGCGGTGGCATGGGCCTCCGTGTGGAACCTCGTGGGTGCGCTTTCCGGAACCGCAGTCGCCACGACCATAGGAAAGGGCCTTGTCGACACGGGCGCCGTCACGATGCCGATCCTGCTCTGCACGCTGATTTCGGCGGTAATCTGGGGCCTTCTCACTTGGTGGCTGGGACTGCCCTCGAGTTCGTCACACGCGCTTGTCGGCGGGCTCTGCGGCGCAACGCTGGCGGGCTCGGGAGGCAACTGGGCTGTGCTTCGCTGGTCGACGGGCCTCTGGCCCAAGGTCGTGCTGCCTATGCTCGCATCGCCTGTCGCAGGTTTTGTCGGCGGGATGTTTCTCATGAGCGCCATCATGATCCTGTTCAGCCGGACTCGCCCTAGGACCGTTTCTCTTTTCTTCGGAAAGGCGCAGCTCGCGAGCGCCGGCTTCATGGGGTTCAGCCACGGGTCGAACGACGCCCAGAAGACCATGGGAATCCTGACGCTGACGCTTTATACGGCGACGCGAAAGGGGCTGTTCGCCCAACTGCCTGACTGGGCTTCCTTCCTGCGCATTCCGGAGTTTGCCACCGTGCCCAAATGGATCGTGGTCACCTGCGCCTTCACGATGGCAGCGGGCACGGCAGGGGGCGGGATGCGGATCATCAAGACGATGGGCCAGAGATTGGTGAAGCTCCACCCCGTCCAGGGATTCGCCGCCGAAACCTCCGCCGCATGTGTGATCTACGGAGCCTCCCTGTTAGGCGTGCCGGTTTCGACGACCCACGTCATCTCGACATCCATCATGGGCGTGGGCGCAACCAATCGGTTCAGTGCCGTCAAGTGGGGCGTGGTCGAGAGGATTGTCTTCGCCTGGGTCCTGACGCTTCCGGTGACCGGACTTCTCGGCGCGGCCCTTGTCTGGTTGTTTCGGGCCGCCTGACTCCAGGCGGGAGCCGGGCTGACATCACGACGCTGGGACTGCGGGTAGGTCGATGATGAATCTTGCGCCGGCACCCGGCTCGCTCTCCAGCCGGACCTCGCCGCCGTGGGCCTGGACAACGTGCTTCACGATCGCCAATCCGAGGCCCGTCCCTCCCTGCTCCCGGGAACGCGCCTTGTCCACCCGGTAGAACCGCTCGAAAATGCGCTCCTGCGCCTCCTTGGGGATTCCCGGGCCGTCGTCGATGACCGCGAGCTCGATCCGGCCGTCGGGCAGCTCGCAGCCCTCGACCGTGGTGGTCCCGCCCGCGCGGCCGTACTTGATGGCGTTGTCGACGAGGTTTGAGATCACCTGCCGCATCCGATCGTTGTCCGCAAACGCGACCAGCGCGCCGGGGACGAGGTTCTTGAGCGTTACTTCGCGCGCGTGTGCGCGCCCCTGAAGATCGTCAATTGCGTCCTGCACCGTCGACCTGACCGGCAATGGCTGCCTGTTCAGGCGGAGACCGCCAGAGTCGAGTGTCGAAAGGAGCAGGAGATCGTCGATCAGAAGCGCCAGGCGGTTCGCGTGCTTGTCGATGATGTGGAGAAAGCGCGCCATCGCGGCCGGGTCGTCCTTCGCACCGTCGAGCAACGTTTCCGAGGCGCTCTTGATGAGCGACAGGGGGGTCCTGAGCTCATGGCTCACGTTGGCCACGAACTCCTGGCGAACCCCCTCGAGCTGGCGAAGGCGCGTCAGGTCGTGAAACACGAGGATCGCGCCGTCACTCGCACCCGAAGCGTCGCGCAGGGCGAGCGCGTTCACCTGGAGGAAACGGGGAGCGACCATGGAGTCGATCCGCAGCTCGTGGTCAAGCACCTCAAGCTCCCGTTCCAGGCGGCCGACCACCGCCGCGACACCATGATGCCGTGTCGCCTCGAGCACCGATTTGCCCACCGCGGGACCCTCGAAGCCGAAGAGCGCCGAGGCCGCCCGGTTGGCAAGCCGTATCCGGCCGGCAGCGTCGACGACGATCAGGCCCTCCACCATGCGGTTGAACAGCGCCGAGGTTCGCTGGGTCTGCTCCTTGAGCTCGGCCTCGCGGTTGGTTCGCTGTTCGGCCAGCTCGCGCTCGTGCCTTTCAGCCTCGGCCTTCCTGAGGGCGCGCTCCCTGCCCCAGGCCGCCGCCAGGGCGGCGACAATCGCGACCAGCAGGATCAGGGTCGCTTCCATCCGCTCGCCTCAACTCTCGGCGGCGAATCGGTAGCCGACCCCGCGCACCGTCTCCAGGTGCTGCGCCGCCGCGCCGAGCTTCTCGCGCAGCCTGCGCATGTGGGTGTCCACGGTCCGGCTGTCGATCGGGTTCTCGTAACCCCAGACGTCCTGGAGCAGGCGGTCGCGCGACTGAACCCTCCCCCTCCTGCGCGCAAGGATCTCCAGAAGCCTGAATTCCGTCGCGGTGAGCGTGATCCCCTTTGTCCCCACCTGAACCACGTGGCGCGGCACATCAATCTGGATGTCGCCTATCCTGATGTGGGCGCCCTGGTCGTCTCCCGTATGGGCCCGGGTAAGCTGTTTTCGTATTCTGATGATGAGTTCGCGGGGGCTGAACGGCTTTGTCACATAATCGTCGGCGCCAAGCTCAAGGCCCAGAACCCGGTCCATCTCCGAGGCGCGCGCGGTCAGCATGATGACGGGGATCGACGCCGTCGACGGGTCGCGGCGCAGGATCTTGCACACCTCGAGCCCGTCCACCTCCGGCAGCATCAGATCGAGCACGATGAGGTGGGGTCGCTCGTCCCTGGCTATCGCGAGCGCCCGGGTTCCGTCCTTCGCAAAGACGGGCGTGTAGCCGGCCTCGCGCAGCTTGAAGCCCAGGACTTCAAGCGCGTCAGGCTCGTCGTCAACGACCAGGATTTTCGTCTTCATGGACTTTTTGGCCCGAATGCCTGATGTCGATCGCCTCGTAGAGGTAGACGACGTCCTCGGCGATGTTGGTCGCATGGTCCGCTATGCGCTCCAGGCACTTGGATATGGTCATGAGGTTCAGGCAGCGTGAGATGTTCGCCGGCCGCTCGACCATGAAGCTTGAGAGCTCCCGGTGAAGCTGGCGGTTGAGGACGTCCACATCGGCATCGCGCGGGATGACGGCGCGAGCCTTGTCGGGCTCCCGGTTGATGAAAGCCGAAATGGAGTCGCGCAGCATCTCGAGGGCCATTGTGGCCATGCGAGGAAGGTCAACGTAGGGCTTCAGCTGCTGCTCGGTGTCCAGATCGATCACCCTGCGCGCGATTGTGACCGCGGAGTCGCCGACCCTCTCCAGGTTCTGCGAGATCTTCATCGCCACCGTTGTCAGGCGCAGGTCCGTGGCCACGGGAGCCTTCGCAAGCAGGTGGATCGCGATGTCGTCAATCTCTACCTCGAACTGGTCGATGATGTTGTCGTCATCGAGGACCGACTGAGCCAGGGCGTCGTCGCGCTCGACAAGGGCGCGCATGGAGCGTGTCACGGCGGATTCGGCATGGCTTGCCATGGCAAGCAGGCTCTCCTTCAGCTGGTTCATCTCCTCAGAGTAATGGGTCATGGAGGATTGGATTTGCCGGGCTTCAGCCGAACCGGCCCGAGACGTAGGCCTCGGTCTGGGGATTGCCGGGGCTTGTGAATATGTTCCGCGTGTTGCCGAATTCTATGAGGCGGCCCAGGTAGAAGAACGCGGTCCTGTCCGAGCATCGGGCTGCCTGCTGCATGTTGTGCGTCACGATTACAACAGTGTAGCGTTCGCGCAACGTTTGGATGAGCTCCTCGATCTTCGCCGTGGCCAGCGGGTCGAGGGCGGAGCAGGGCTCGTCCATGAGGAGTGTCTGCGGCTGCACGGCAAGCGAGCGTGCGATGCAGAGCCGCTGCTGCTGCCCCCCGGAAAGGCTCGTGCCCGGGCGATTAAGGACGTCCTTCACCTCGTCCCAGAGGGCGGCCATGTGCAGAGACTCCTCAAGGCGGCTTTGGAGGACCTTCTTGTCCCGAACGCCGTTAAGGCGCAGCCCCACGAGGACGTTCTCCGCGATGGACATGGTCGGGAACGGGTTGGACTTCTGGAACACCATCCCCACCCGGCGGCGAATCGCGACCGCCTCAACACCCGGTCCGTAGAGATCCTCGCCGAAGTGGCGCAGCGAGCCCTCCAGGCGGGTCCCCGGTGTCAGCTCGTGCATGCGGTTAAGCGCGCGCAGAAAGGTCGACTTGCCGCAGCCGCTCGGCCCTATGATCGCCGTCACCTTCTTCGCGGGGATGCGTATCGTCACGTCCTGCAGCGCCTGCCGTTGGCCGTACCAGAGGCTGAAATTCCGGATGTCGAAGGCGACCTCCTCCGCATCGGTCGGTAAGCCTGCATCGGAGGCGTGCGCGGGCGCCGTCGAGGTCTTCAGTGATTCGGAGACCTTGTGGCCCGACGGCGCTTCGGGAAGTGTGGACATGGCGTTCAATCGGTTTTACCTCGGTCCCGCGAAAGTACGCGAACCGTAATATTGAGGACGATGATCAAGGCCATGAGCACCAGGGCCCCGGCCCAGGCCTGCCGGTGCCAGTCGTCGTACGGCGAAAGGCCGTAGGCAAATATCTGGAGCGGAAGGGCGGAGATGGGTTCCTTCAGGTTGTGGCTCCAGAACGTGTTGCCGAGAGCCGTGAAGAGCAGGGGCGCCGTCTCCCCGGCGATGCGGGCCAGCGCGACAATGACCCCGGTCGCGATGCCCTTGAGCGCAGTCCGCACCACGATCACCACGATCATCTTCCAGCGCGCCACCCCGAGGGCAAGCGCCGCCTCGCGGTAGCTTTGGGGCACCAGGATCAGGACCTCCTCGGTCGTGCGCATGACCAGCGGCACCATCATGAGCCCGAGCGCCACCCCTCCGGCATATGCGGAGAACCCCTTGAACGGGACGACGAGGATCAGGTAGACGACCATGCCCCAGACGATCGACGGGACGCCGTTCAACACGTCGGCGGCGAATCGGATCCAGTTGTTGGCGCGGTCGGAGCCGTACTCGGCAAGATAGATGCCCCCGAAGATCCCGAAGGGCACGCCGAAAACGGTCGCCATGGCGAGAAGGACAATCGTCCCCACGATCGCGTTCGCCATGCCGCCGCCCACCTCGCCTGTGGGCTTGGGCAGCTGAGTGAAGAAATTCCAATCGAGCGAACTAAACCCCTTGGAAAGAAGAAAATACAATACAAGGAAGAGCGGTGCGATGACTGCGAAAGCGCAGACGACCAAGACCCCGGTCACGGCCGAACTCTTGACCTTTCGCCAGTGCGCAAAATGGGGGGTCGGCAGGTAGGGGGATTCGGTCATGACCTCAGTTCACCTTGATCGGTCCGCTTCCGGTCATGCTCTTCAGCATGAGCTGGGCCGCCGCGTTGACCAGGATCGCTACGGCAAAGAGCACCAGTCCTATCTCAAAAAGGGCGCTCTGGTACAGATCGGTCGTCGCCTCGGTGAATTCGTTGGCCACAACGCTCGCAAGCGTGTAGCCGGGCGCAAAAAGCGATGCGCTGATCTGCGGCCGGTTTCCGATCACCATGGTGACCGCCATCGTCTCACCGAGCGCTCTTCCAAGGCCGAGGACCGCCGCGCCGAACAGTCCCCTTCGGGCGTAGCTGAGCACCGCAATCTTCAGGACCTCCCAGCGGGTCGCGCCAAGCGCATAGGCCGCCTCGCGCTGGAGGTTGGGCACCGAGCGCAGGATCTCGCGTGAGATCGACGTGACGATCGGCAGGATCATGATCGCAATGATGATGCCCGCCGCGAGCATGCTGACCCCGTAGATCGGCCCCTGGAACAGGGGCAGGAACCCGAGGGATTTCTTGAGCCACACGAAAAGGCTGTCTCGGAGCCAGGGGATCAGGACGAACATGCCCCAGAGCCCGAAGATGACGCTTGGCACGGCCGCGAGCATCTCGATCGCGATGATGATGGGCTGGCGCACCTTCAGCGGCGCCAGCTCGGTCAGGAATAGCGCGGTGGCCACCCCGAGCGGCACCGCGATAAGCAGGGAGATCAGCGAGGAGACAAGGGTTCCAAAGATGAACGGGAGCGCCCCGAACTTCTCCAGCACAGGGTCCCATTCACTGCTCCAGAGGAACCCCGCCCCGTATTTCGCAATCGCCAGGCGCGAGCCGTAGTACAGCTCCCAGCCGACCATCACGATGAGAACGACGATCATCGCGGCGGCAAACACGGCCACCCATTTGAACGCGATGTCGGGTCCCCGCGACCCCGGCGCGGGCATGACGTAGGTTGTGGTCGGCGCGGTGCTCATCTAGACAGCAAGCGGGCGTGAACTGAATCACGCCCGCCCCGTTTCCTGGCCACCTCAATATTTGATGCTCTGCACCTTTTCAAGGGCGCGCTTGATGAGCGCGTCGGGAAGGGGCGCGTAATCGAGGCCGGGAGCAAGCTTCTCGCCGTCGGAGTAGGCCCACTTCAGGAACTGGACGAGCTTCTCACCCTTCGCGTGATCCTTCTGCTCCGCGTAGACGAGCAGCCAGGTCGTGCCCGAGATCGGGTAGGCCTGGGCCCCGGGCGGATTCACCATAGAAAAGCGGAAGTCGTCCGGAATATCCGCTGTGGCCAGCGCCTCCGTAACGGAGTCTATCGTCGGCGTGATATAGTTGCCCGATGAGTTTTTCACATCCGCATACGGCAGCTTGTTCTGCTTAGCATACGCGAGCTCGATGTACCCAATGGTGCCGGGCACTTGTTTCACCTGGCCTGACACACCTTCGTTGCCCTTGCCGCCGATCCCTGTCGGCCAGCTGACCGAAGTGCCCTTGCCGACCTTGTCCTTCCAATCCGGGCTCACGTGGCTCAGGTAGTCCGTAAAGATATACGTCGTGCCGCTGCCGTCGGAGCGGTGGACGACGACGATGTCCGCGTCCGGGAGTTTGACGTCCGGATTCTGGCTGGCGATGGCCGGATCGTTCCACTTTACGATCTTGCCGAGGAAGATCCCGGCGATCGTCGGTCCGTCGATCCTGAGCTTCAGGTCGCCGGGGATGTTGTAGGTAATGACGTCCGCTCCCGCGACCGTCGGAAAGTGCCAGAGGGTCCGCGGCGCCTTGGCAAGGTTGTCATCCGACATCGGGCCGTCCGAAGCCCCGAAATCCACCGTCTCCGAAAGGATCTGCTTCTGTCCTCCCCCCGACCCTATCGACTGGTAGTTGAACCGCACCGACGGGTCCACCTTTGCGTACTCGTTGAACCATTTCGAGTAGATCGGAAACGGGAAGGTGGCACCGGCGCCGTTGATGAGCATTTGGGCTGACGCTGCAGTCGCGCCAAGGGCCGAGAGGGCCCCGAGGAGTGCGAACCATTTGGATTTGATCGGTAGCATGGTTATTGGATCTTGGACGTTAATGTATGGCGGGTTGGATCGCCTTTTAGGCTACATCCACATTGTTACGGACGCGTGACGCCGCCGTGACACTCCCGTTAAAGGCCCTAATGGATTCCGGCCCCGTGCAAAGATCGCGCTTGCGCGTTTCGTGCTCCGATAAGAAAGCTTGCTAATGGACAGCGTGACGGAGCTAACCGAGGAAGTCGCGGCGATGGGCTCCCACATGTTCAAGGTGCGCCTGCCGTTCATCGCGGAGCTGAGGAATTACACGTGGGGCAAGTTCCGGGCCGACCTGGTGGCCGGGGCGACCGTCACCCTGGTTTCCGTCCCGCAGGCGATAGGGTTCTCGCTGATACTCAACCTGCCGCCCACGCCTGTCATTGTTTCCGTAATCATCGGAGGATTCGTGGGTTCGCTGTTCTTTTCGTCCCGCCACCACGTCTTCGGGCCGACGAGCTCGATCAGCCTGATCGTGGCGGCGACCATCGCCGCAAATTCTGGGATAGGGCTCGAGCCGCTCCAGCTGGCGGTTTACCTCGCATTCCTGATAGGCGTTGTTCAGCTGCTCGCCGGACTCCTGAATTTCGGGGAGATCACAAAGTTCATCTCGCGGTCGGTGGTGATAGGTTACAGCACGGGCATTGGCATCCTGCTGATAGCGAGCCAGCTCCACAACTTGCTAGGCTACAAGGTGGAGGCCGGGCAGAATTTTTCGACCAATGTCCTGCAAGCCCTCTTCGACCTTGGGACGGCGCGGGTCTATCCCTGGGCGATCGGGATAGGCCTCCTTACGTTCGCAATATTCTGGGCGGTGCGGCGGCTGCGGCCCCATTGGCCGGAAGCGCTCATCGGTCTGGCACTTCTTGGGCTCGGCGCGAAGATCTTCACCCTTTACCACCCCGCTCACATCCCGTTTCTGATGGTAAGGGATGAGGGCTCGCTGACCGCGATTGTCCCGGCTTTCGCCGGCTATCCCTTCGGTCCGAAGAGAATCCACCTGCTGCCGGAGCTGGCCGTGACGGCCATCGCCATCTCAATCCTCGGGATGCTCGAGGCCGCCTCGATAACGAAGGGCCTCGCCGCAAAGAGCGGCCAGAGGATCGAGCCGAACCAGGAGCTGATCGGCATGGGGGCGGCCAATATCGCCTGCTCGTTCTTCGGCGCGGTGCCCGGTTCGTCCTCCTTCGCCCGCTCCGCGGTCAACTTCCAGAGCGGCGCCAAGACCCAGATTTCCTCGATGCTGAGCAGCGCGGTCGTCCTCCTCGTCCTCGGCCTTGTGACGCCGGTCTTCAATTTCATCCCGGTTGCTGCGCTGGCCGCCCATCTCATCCGTGTGGGGATAAAGATGATCAACTGGCACCAGATACGGATATCGTGCCGCTCGACCCCGTCGGACCTTGTCGTCTTCGTCGTGACCCTGGGCTCCTGCCTTTTCCTCAAGCTCGACACCGCTATCTACGTTGGAATCGGGGTCTCGCTCGCCCTCTTCCTAAGGAAGACAAGCACCCCCACCCTTGTCGAATATGCCATCAATGAGACGGGCAACCTCGCCGAGCTGCGCGACCCGAACCAGAGGCCCCATCCGCAGATCTCCATCATTCATGTCGAGGGTGAGCTCTTCTTCGGGGCGGCGGATCTGTTCCAGGAGCAGGTCCGCATCCTCGCGGAGAACCAGAACATCCGCGTGTTCATCCTTCGGATGAAGAATGCGCGGCACCTCGATGCGTCGACCGTGATGGCCATGGAAAACCTACACGACTACCTGAGCGAGACCGGGCGCTACCTTCTCATCAGCGGAAGCAGCCCGGAGGTCACCCGAGTGCTCGAGAACAGCGGCCTCCTGAAGCAGTTCGGCAGGGAGAATATTTTCCCGGCGGAGGCCAACGCGACTATGGCCACACGCAACGCGTTGAAGCGCGCCAAGGAGCTGCTCCCGGGCGAGCCCACCGACCTACGGGTCTTCTACGACAAGAAGCCGGACTAGAAGGTCCGCAGGCGGGCGCGCAGCACGACCGGCTTCATGCCGAGGTTCAGGCCCCAGTCCGTCTGGTCGCCGTTCCAGACGCGCACGAGCTTGAACTCGCCGTTCTCGAAGGTGCCCTCCTCAACGTGGAGGTATTCCCGCTTGGCCTTTGATTGCGGGTCGGCCGGCTGGAAGTCGACCCTGCAAGAGTGTCCCGTGACCAGGAACTCGTCCTTGCCGAGGCTGGCGACGAGCGCCACTCCGGTGGGCTCCGGATTCCCCTTGGGTTGCGTCGCCGAGCCAAAGCGAGGGGCCCCGTACGTGACGACCGCTTTCCAGCTCCCGAACTCCATGGCCTGCGAATGGGAGTCCGCCTCCTCGGCAACGGCCTGGAGCCGTCCTTCGAATTCCAGCCGGGCAACCTCCCTCATGATCGGCCCCACAATGCTGTAGTTCAGGGCGAGAGGCGCCAGGCGGTCCTCTTCCCGGCCGCCGACCGGCGGGATCGGGTAGGCTCCTCCCACCAAGTCGATCCCAAAGGGGGCCCATCCGACCGCCCCCTTGTCGAGGGCAGCAAAGAGCATGTGCGCGTACCATGGGGAAAACCCTGTTTCCGGAACGAAGAGCGGGTTGTCCGGCCTCGCGTATAGCTCAAGGACCCTGCGGTACCGCGCGCTGTCATCCTGGTAGATGTCCGGGGAGAGCACATCGAGCGCCGGTGCAGCGGCTTTCCAGATTGCCAGGACGTTGTCCGTCGGCCCTCCGCTCTCGTATGTGCCAGCCGGGCCGGGCGATATGGGGTCCCTCAAAGCCGCGTTGGCGTACATCGGCAGCGCGTAGGCCTCCTTGCCGGCGGCGGCAACCTGGCCCACATAGCGGGCGACAAACCACGCGTGGAAAAATTCGTCCGCGTCCTTTCCGAACACGGCTGTCCAGTTGCCGCCGGATTTTGCCGACAGACCGAGCGCGCCGAGGAGCTGGGCGGGAACCGGCTGCTCGAATATCGCCTGCGCGGTCGGCGAATAGTCGCGAATCGTGTCCCAGGCCCCGGACTCGTTCTCGACCTGGACCATGATGACGGTGTGGACGGCGTCAGAGGCCTTGAGGTGGCTCATCAGCGCCCGGAACGCGCTCTTGTCGAGTTCGAGCGACGCGGGGTAATGGGGCGACGGCGAATCAACGCTCAGGCCGTTCTTGCCAATGATCTTCGGGTAGAGCTCCTGCTTCGCCTTCATCCACAGCGGGATGTAGTGTGAGCTGCCGTTTTTCCAGGTTCCAAACCACAGAAGGACGAGGCGCACGTGGTGCTCCCTCGCCTGCGCGATCATCGTGTCGATGATCGACGTGTCGAACTCGCCCTGCTCGGGCTCGAACTGCTCCCAATAGACGGGGACCTCGAGCGTGTTGGCGTGAATCCGATCGACTGCGGACCACACCCCTGGCAACTCGGCCGGCCACGCGCTCGAATTGCCGCTCTGGCCTCCAAGCATCAGGAATGGGGCGCCGTCCACGATGAATGCATGCCGGCCGTCCTTCTGGACGAAGTGGGGCATGTCGCCTTCCGAGGCCTCGGTGGCGGCTGGCCATGCCAGCAATGCCGATGTGAAAATGAGCGCGAGGGATAGGCTGCGGGGTGTCTTCATTGCGGGAAAGGGGCAGACCTGAACCAAGTTTTGATTCAATCACCCATCATTCGGATTGTCACGAGCGGACGAATCGCGCGAGTAACGTGCGCAGCCTGCGGGCGCCCTCCCCCCGGCACCGCAGCACGTGATCAGCCAGTCCCGGGTCCCCGCCGCTGCGATTCGTCCAGACGGCCGAGTACCCTCAGCAGGCCATCGAGGATGGTCAGCGGATGCGGCGGCCATCCGGGTATGTAGAGGTCGACGGGCAGTACCGACTCCACGCCGTTCATCACCTCTGGATTGCCTATGAATGGCCCTCCGGAAATCGCACACGTTCCGACGGCGATGACGATCTTCGGCTCCGGCATGGCGTCCCAAGTCTTCCTCAGCGCCAGCTCCATGTTCCTCGAGACGGGACCGGTGACGACCAGGCCGTCGGCATGCCGAGGCGACGCCACGAATTGTATTCCGAAGCGCCCGAGGTCCCAACCGATGGTGCCGAGCACGTTGAGGTCCGCCTCCGCTGCGCCGCAGCCCCCGGCGCTCACCTGCCGCAGCCGAAGCGAGCGGCCGAAGAGCTTCCGAAGCTTTTCATCGAGCACCTCCGCGAGCCGTACCTCCTCCTCGCCCGGCCGGCCGAGCACGAGGTCCTCGCGCCGCCGCACCGCCAAACGGTAGTCGCCCGTCTGGGTTATCGCGCCGTGCGGGCAGGCCTCGACGCACTCCGCACAGAAGAGGCAGCGGCCCAGGTCGAGCGCCACGCCGCCCGCCGACGGCTGCGTAATGGCCTCGGTCGGGCACACGGGCAGGCATTCGCGGCACCCGTCCGGGCATTTGGAGGCGTCGACGCGCAGCGCTCCGCCATGGCGGTCCGGCAGGGCCGGTGGCGGCCCCTTCGGAAAGGCCATGGTCTCGCAGCCCCGCCTCAGGCGGTGGGTGAATGTGTCGACGGCGAACATCGGTGCGGGGGTGTGCGGCCTACAGATCGAAGCCGCAGTATGAAAGGTTGAAGCTCTTGTTGCAGACAGGGAAATTGGAGATCGCCTCGCCGCGCAGCGCCAGCGCCACGCCGATCCAGTTGTGAAACGACGGGTCTACGATCTTGTAGCTTCGGAAGCGGCCGTCGGCGCCGGTCAGCGCCACGTGGCATACCTCTCCCCGCCATCCCTCAACCATGGCGACCGCAAGGGTGTCCCGCGCGGGTATCGGGAGTTCCGCCCGCATCTCGCCCTCGACCTGGGCCGAAAGCTGCTCGCGCAGGAACCGACCCGAGCGCTGCACCTCGAGCCAGCGCACCCGTGCGCGTGCGAGCACGTCACCGCCCGGCCAGACCGCCACAGGAGCCTGCGCAAGGCGGTGCCAGCCTGCCGGGTGGTCAAAGCGCACGTCGCGCACAATGCCGCAGGCCCGCGCCGCCGGGCCCACCATTCCGAGGTCCGTCGCCTGCTTTGCAAGCAATGTGCCCGTATCCTCGAATCGCGATCGAACCGACGCGGCGTCCCATAGCCAACCCGAGGCAAGTTCGGCCTCTGCCAGCGCGCCGCCCAGCTGGCTCACCAGCTTTTCAAGGCGCTCAGGCTCGAGTTCATAGCGGCAGCCGCCCGGCCTCACCAGGCCGCGCCCGAACCGGTTGCCGCAGATCAGCGCGGTGAGATTCAGGAATTCGCCGCGGATCCTCCCGCACGCCGACGCCGTCGGGAGGAACGCGACATCGTTCGCCAGCGCGCCGAGGTCCCCCGTGTGGTTGGCAAGACGCTCCAGCTCAAGCGCGATGGCCCGCAGCCATTGGGCCCGGAGCGGCACCTCCTCGCCCGCCAGAGCCTCCATTACCCAGGCATATGCGGTCGCGTGGCCTATGGTCGTATCGCCGGACACGGCCTCGATCTGGCTCATCGTCGCGCGATGGGGCCCCCCCGCCAGGGCGTTCTCCACGCCCCGGTGCTGGTAGCCGAGCGCGATCTCAAGGTGCAGGACCTCCTCGCCCGCGCACTGGAAGCGGAAATGCCCAGGTTCAATGATCCCGGCGTGGACCGGGCCGACGGCGACCTCGTGAATCTCGCCGCCGCCCACGCGGAAAAAATCGATGGCGGCCGGCGCATCGCCGGCTCCCTTTCGAACGGGCTTGAGCCACGGGTGCCCCTCCGGCTTGAGAGCGTGCTTCTCCCAGACCTCGCGCTCAAACATGTGGGCCTGCGGGTGGGTCACGGTTAAGGACGGATAGGGGCCGGCTAACGGAGCGCTCCGACCCACGGCAAGCGTATTGTCGGCGTCAAAGGCAATCAGGGCGACCAGTCGCGTCGCGTCGCCCTCGGGTACCCCGAACCACGCGCAGAGCCGGGCGCCGCGGTCGAGCTCCGCCCCGGTCCTTCGGACCAGTTCCGGGGCGGTCCACTCGGGCACCTCCGCCCACGGAATGCTGGTGCCGTTGGCCAGCAGCGCAAATGAGGGCGACGGGCTCATGGCGTCGGGAAGAGCTGCGCCACGGCGTCCGTCCAGGCGCCGCGCAGGACCTGGGGGGTCGCCAGGCCTAGCCACAACGAAATCCCCATGAGCACCAGGGGCGGAATGATCACGCCGGCCTTCTCCTTGATCCGCCTGCCTTCAGCCTTCTGAACCGCGCGCGGACGGCCGTCGACAACGCTGAACACGAGCCGCGTCAGGCCGAAGAATGCGAACAGCAGGCAGCCGAGGAACATGGCCGTGGCCGCGATATGGCCCGTGTCGATCGCCGCGCGCACGATGCGCAGCTCGCTGAAGAACGGGCCGAAGGGCGGGCATGCGGTCACGGCAAACATCCCCGCAACGAATATCGCGGCCGATTGCGGCGTCACCGATGACATCCCCCGCACCTCGTCGACCGTTCGCGCTCCCGCGGCCCGCCGGATGTTGCCCGCGCTCAGAAAGAGCGCGCCCTTCGTCAGGCTGTTGCTCCAAACATGGAAGAAGGCCGCCCACATGCCGGCCGGGCCGAGCGCCGCGCCGATGACCAGTATTCCCATGTGCTCAACGCTGGAATACGCCAGCATCCGCTTGAAGTCGCGCGTGCCCAGGAGGAAAAGCACCGCCACGAGCATCGAGAAAAGCCCGATCGCAAGCAGTGTCCGGTCGGCCGCCTGCCCCTCGCCTGCCGCGGTGATGACGGCGCGCACTCTCAGCAGCGCGGTGAACGCCACGGTGGTGACGCCGCCCGCGAGCATCGCCCCCACGATGCTCGGAGCCTCGCCATAGGCGTCCGGCTTCCACGTGTGCATGGGCGCAAGGCCCATCTTCGTGCCGTAGCCGACGAGGAGGAACACCCACGCGATCAGAACCCACGGGCGCGACAGGAGGGGCCCCTGCGCCGTGAGCGCGACAAAAGTGAGGTCGCCGTTGCCGCCGCCGCGCACCGACGCGTATCCCAGGCAGAAGGAACCCAGAAGCGACAGAGCGATGCCCGTGCCCCCGACGAGCAGGTACTTCCAGGTCGCCTCGAAGGCCCTCGAGGTGTTGTTGAAGTGGAGCAGCGGCACCGCCGTGAGCGTCACCGCCTCCGTGGTGATCCACAGCATTCCAAGGTGCCTGGCCTGGTGCCCGGCGCTCAAAAGCCCGAGGATCGCCAGCAGCGTGGCGACGAAGACCCGGTTGGGGCGCTCGGTCCTGATCCGGAGATAGGAAACACCGTACGCGGCGCACGCGAGAAAGAGGATCGAGACGGCGGGAAGCACCGCGCGGGCGATCGGATCGAAGCCGAACCACACTCCGGGGCTCACCTGAGGGGGGTCGACCAGCAGCCACAGGGCCAGCACGGTGTGCACGGCGCCGACGGCCGGCATGAGCCAGGGGCGCGTGCGCTCGCTCGGCCAGACGACCGCCAGCGCAGCACCGGCGAGCGGGACAAGTATGAGAAGGAGTTCCCTCATTCGCGGAGTACGGTTAGCTTTCGGGTGTCGAGCGAGTCGAATGCTCTCTGGATCCGGTCGACGATGATGCCGATGACAAAGACGCCCACCGTGAGGTCCAGAAGGATCCCCGACTCGACCAGCAGCGGCGTCGAGTGGATGAGCAGCAGGCCAAAAAGGTAGATGCCGTTCTCAAGGATCAGGTAGCCGCAGACCTGAGAGATCGCCTTTGCTCGGCCGATGAGGAGGATGAAACCCGTGAAGATCGACGCCAGGGCGCCTGGCACCAGGAGCGTGCCCGCGTGCTCGGGAAGCAGCGGCAGCATCCGCGCCGCGGCGACCGCAGCGATCGTCCCGCCCGCGCCCAGGAGAAGAGACGGCACGAAGCCGATGAAAGGGTCTATCTCTCGCTCAATCTTGGCGGCGCGCATCGCGCGGTGCAGGAGGCCAGGGATCAGGAAACCCTTCACCAAGACCGTGACCACCGAAACCAGCGCGACCATCCAGGCAAAGTCGTGCTCCAGCAGCAGCGGCAACACGCCCAGCACAATCCCCTGCACCGCCACCGCGCGTATAACCTGCGGCACGCGGCTGCCTCCAAGCGCCAGAAGATTCAGCCCCATGGCCAGGCCGATCAGGAGGTTCAGCGAGGAGTTCATCCAACACCGCCTTTCCTCGCGAGCAACAGGGCAAACAGGCACAGCAGAAACGAGGCGGTCAGGAGCAGCGGCACCCGCCGGAACGCAAAGCGCGCCGTCAGGGACTCGACGAGCCCGATGGCCACCGTGACGCCGAGGGTCGTGCCGACCAGGGCAGCCGTCGCCGCGAGCGGCGTCAGCCGTCCCAGGGGCACCACCACCTGGCTCAGCAGCACGGCGAAGAGCATGAGCTTCAGCGAGGCCCCGTGCAGGATCACCGCCAGCGGAGGACCGCTGTGGTCAAGGATCATGGCCTCGTGGACCATGGTGAGCTCCAGGTGCGTGTTCGGATCGTCGAATGGAACGCGGCAGTTCTCGGCGAGAAGAACCGCAAAGAGGCCGGCTGCAAGGAGCACCGCCCCTGAGCCGACCGACAGGCTCAGCATGTCGGTCAGCGTCACGTTGCCCGTCTGGACACTGAGGGACAGAACAGCCGTGATCAGAGCCACCTCCGAGAGCACCGCATAGCTCACCTCGCGGGCGGCGCCCATGCCCTCGAACGCGGAACCGGTCTCAAGGGCCGCCCACGCGGTGCAGAAACGGGCCAAGGCGAGCAGGTAAACCAGCAACAACACGTCGCCCCTGAAGCTGAGCGCCCCCCCGGCCCATCCCAAAGGCATCAGAAGGGCGGCGCCCACCAGCGCCACCCATGCCACGGCGGGCCCCACGATGAAACCGGGCGATGCGAGTTTGCTCATGACCACGCCCTTTTGCCACAGGCGCGCCAGATCGTAGTAGAGCTGCAGCACCGGCGGCCCTCTGCGCCCCGCCGTCCAGGCCTTCACCTTGTTGATGATGCCAGGCAGCAGTGGGGCCACAAGGAGCCACACGGCCAAACGAAGAATGGTGTCGAGGATGAATGTCATTGCCCAGCTCCT
The DNA here is from genome assembly GCA_964534685.1 of uncultured Opitutaceae bacterium. GTDB lineage: Bacteria > Verrucomicrobiota > Verrucomicrobiia > Opitutales > Opitutaceae > Palsa-1447. Next base: position 3,259 of record CAZHPC010000009.1, on the reverse strand, counting down.
ATCCACGCCAAAATCGCCTCAACTGTGAGGCCGCACAGCAAATACACGATATTGAATTGAAGCCCCTGGTGCTGCAGCTTGCGCGTTGCGCTGGACAAGCGCATCACCGCATCGCCCGCAGGCACCATCGCGCGCTCCAAGACCGTGTCAGGAAGCCGCTCCATCCGGCTCGCGCGAACGGGAAACGGCCCGTACGGACGAGCAACGCAGCCGCCAGCGCCGCGGCCATGCCGCCCACTGTCAGCTTGACCCATAGCCGCGAATTGCGGCGACCGGGCGCGGCGCCAATGAGCAGGCCAAGCGCCGCCAACACTAGACACCTGCCGACCGTCACGACGCGGCTTCTCCGCCTGCGGCGCTGGGCGTCGCCTTGTCGGCCTCGGCCGCAGCCTTGAAGATGTCCTCATCAGCAGCGCCGCGAACCACCTCCGCGCGCAGGGAGCCGCGAGCAAGGCTGCGGCTCAGCCTCCCGAGTATGTCGAGATGAGCGCGCGGCGTCGGCGCTATGAAGAAGAAGAGACGGGTGACCGGCTCCGCGTCGGCCTGCGGCTCGGTCAGTTCAAGGGCATCCCGAAGAAGAATAAGCGCTACCGTGCCGGAATCGCGGCCCAGGGCTATCCGCGCGCTCGGGTGCGGCAGCGCGAAGCCGCCGCCCACCGGGGCGATGTTGACGCCGCCCTTTGCGCGCAGCCGCTGGCTGAGGAACTGGCGCAGCGATGGGGTGGCCCCGGGCAACGCCGAGACGATTCGGGCAAAGACATCCAGCACCTGCGCCGCGGCCACGTCGCGCCAGATTCCGCCGGTGCGCAGCAGCGGCTCAAGCGCAAAACCCGTGGCGAAGGCGGGCGTCACCGGCGCGAGGAAGCCGGCCCTTGCCGCAAGCCCGCGCACCGCAGCCCAATTCGCAACCTGCGCCCGGTCAAACAGGAGCCGGCCGCCGTCGGGGGTATGCGGGAGGCCTTCCCGCCGGATCCAGTCCTCGACGACTTTCTCCGAGACTCCGAACGACTCGGCGATTTGGATCAGGTTCAGATACATGGTTAAGAGGGCAATATTGCCGCAGCGGCGCCGGCTAAGGCGATAAACTTTTCAACAGACTCGGAGTGTGCGCCGAAAACCTATCGGCTGCCGCCCCAAAGTACCAAGGCGGCCAGCGCCACCAGGCCTATCACTATGTACAGCAGATACGTCTGAAGGCGCCCGTGCTGCAGGCGTCGCGCGAGGGTCGAGATCTTCAAGACAATCTCCCCGGCGGGTTCAACCAAGTGTTCAAGCACGGTCTCCGGCGTGTGCTCCACCCAGCTTGCGCCCGCAGGAAACGTCCCCTCCGGCCTGTGCTCCTCCCGCCATGGGCGGAGGATCCAAGCAAACCACTCGTTAATGATGCTGGCAAACGAGCCCGCGGTGTACTGCATCCTCGCCGTTGGCAGGGCATAGCCGCAGTCCCATGTCGGGGCGCGCCTCATGCCCGTCCGGCTCATCCTCCGCCAGAGGAGCAACGCCGCAAATGCGGCGACCAGCAGGAGAAGGACATTGGCGAAACCGAGCGTCCCAAGCGACGTCGGCCCTTCCAGACCGCTCCACGACGGGTTCCATTCTGTAGCTGCACGCGCCACCGCGAGAAAGAAGACGGTCGGCGCCAAGCCGATTGCCAGACAGGCCCCCGCAAGCACAAGCATGGGGCCGAGCATGCGCCGCCCGCATTCGTGCGCATGCTCCGCTGCCGCCGAGCGCGGCTGGCCCAGAAACACCACGCCGCAGACCTTTGTGAAACAGGCCAGCGCCAGCGCACCCGTCATTCCCAGAAAGACCAGCGCCGGAACCGAGGCAAGCGCGACGCTTCCCGGGGAGTTCACGGCGTCAAAGAGCCCCAGAAACACAAGCCATTCGCTGATGAAGCCGTTGAGCGGCGGCAGGCCCGAAATGGCAATCGCGCCGAGCGTGAACAACCCGGCAGTCCATGGCATCGCACGCCAAAGGCCCCCCAGAAGGCTCATCTCACGTGTACCTGTCGCATGCACGACCGAACCGGCGCCAAGGAAGAGCAGCGACTTGAACAGTCCGTGGTTCCAAACGTGCAGGAGCCCTCCAGCCAATGCCAATAGGCCCCATGCCGCATTGCCTTGCGCCTTCGCCACCAGAGCAAACCCCAGGCCAATCAGAATGATGCCGATGTTCTCGACGCTGTGGTAGGCCAGCAGCCGCTTGAGGTCGTGTTGCCCAAGGGCGAACGCAACCCCGAGCACGGCGCTCGCGACACCGAGAGTGGCCACAACCCAGCCTGCGCCGGCCGGCACGGGCAGCCATCCGCTGAATCGAACGAGCCCGTAGATGCCCGCCTTGAGAGAGACGCCGGACAGGAAAGCCGAAACATGACTCGGAGCATTTGCATGCGCCGAGGGCAGCCAGATATGCAGGGGGAACATGCCCGCCTTCACGCCAAAACCCACGAGGGCGAGCCAGAACAGGGGCGCCAGGTCTGAGCGCTCGCGCATCGGGCCGAGCTCCCAGCTGCCCGTGCGGGCCGCCATCGTCGCAAAGAATGCAAAGAGACACAACGTGGCCGCATGAGAGGCCGCGAGAAAAAGCCAGCCCGCCCTGCGTGTCTCGCTCGTGTGGCGGTCGAGCGTGATCAGAAAATACGAGCTGACCGTGAAAAGCTCCCAGGCAATGAGGAAGTGCAGCCCGTTCGACGCCAGCAGCACCACGCCCAGGCTCGCGATCATTCCGCTCCACCATACGCGGCCGACCCGGGCCGAACGCGGATGCGCCTCGTCATTCCAATATTCGCTCGAATACACCGCGCCCGCCCCGCCAACGAGGCTCAACAGGGCCATGAACAGGGCGCTGATGCCGTCCAAGCGCATGTGCAGCGGCTCGCCGCCCACCCGATAGGCGCTCGTCCAATCCAGCTCGGCGCCGCCCGCCGACACCCAAACCGCAGCCAAGAGCGCGGCGGCGGTCCCCGTGACCGTCGACGCAAGCCAGATTCGCCGCGCGAAGCGCCCGGCGAGAATGCTCACGAACATTGCTAGAGCGGCAAGGCAGAGCAGGCGTCCGACTGTCATGGCTCTTGCGCCCCGGAAATCGGCGCCGCTCCGTAACACGTCTTCAGAAAATAATTTGCGTTCACAGGGCGGAAGCGGTGGCTCCCGAAGCTGCTTGATCGCCGAATGGAGCCCAGGAGTCAAACCGCTGCGGCGCCGGCCCTAGGGCTCGATACGAATTTTTGGAGGACTTTGTACTCGGATGGTGTTAT